>CAYTGC010000036.1:0-28347 GCA_964437195.1 uncultured Myxococcales bacterium
GAGGATGCGGCGGGTCAAGGTTGGATCGAAGAAAGACATGTTGGAGTGGTTGGCCCAGGTGATGGCCCGCACGTTAGGGTGCGACGGGGCGGTTTTAGCGTGCCGCTTCGGCTTTCACAAGCGTAACAACGTTCATTATCCACGGGTCGCACAAAGAATGGGGAGCTGACTCGAAGGTTGCGGTCGTTCGCGCCACGATCACGTCGTTGGGTCCGGGTCAATGCTGCCTTCCGGCACCAGTGCGGCGAGCGCGGCACGAGCCGAGTCATCGAACACACCATCGGCCAAATAAGCCCCAAGCGCATCGAGATAGTGGCGTGATTTTGCCGTCGCTGTTGCAAACCGAGCCGGAAAGTCGAACCCGTCGAACACCTCGGCGCGTGCGGCTTCTCTCTCGGGACGAGGGCCAATGCGCGGTCCAACAAGGCGGTTCCCAATCAGCGCGCAGTACTGCAAATAACCTCTGGCATACCGTCGCAGATCCGCCTGCGATGGGGCCTGTCCGTGCACGGCAATGAGCGAAGCCTGCACCGCATCACCAATTGGACCGCGATCCCCCAAACAAAGTCCGTCGACCTCGATGTAATGCTGCAGTTTCGCGGTGCCCATCAGGTCGGCGCCAAAGCGCTGCTCGTGGAAGATCAGGCTGTGGAACTTTTCGATCTCATGGTGTTCTTGGCTTGGATGCAGGCCCGAACGAGCCGCGCGCTCCCTCGCGAGATCGTTGATGTCGGGATGCATCGACGTATCGACGGCGGCATGCGAAAAATAGCCGAGCGCCAGCGCCATCAGCGTCCGTCCGGCTTCTTCTGTCGCCGTCGAACCAGAGAGCCGCCGACCCGCTTCACCCAAGAGCCGTCCGAGAGCAATCGGCGTTTTTTGGTGAAACACCTCGCCCCAGTGCGAATACCCCTGGGGACGACGCAGTGCGTAACGGACGACGGCGAGCGCAAAACGATCAAAATACGGCAGATCGACAAACATCGCGCCCAGACGCGTCGCGTCCCGGAATGACCCAGCCGTGCTGCGACGCACCCAGGCGGTCGCACCAACGAGCGAGTCCACAAGCGCGGACTGATGCACCGCTTCGACAGGCATGCGCACATCCTAACAGCTGGGCCGCCGAACTGCAGACGGTTTGCTTGCGGCCCGGATTGCGACATAGTGCCGACTTTGCTGCCGCACTTTTGTGCGATGAAGTTGGGAATTTAGACACATGAAAGCCATCCTGATAGCCGCCGGTATGGGTCGCCGTCTGAGCCCTTACACCGACGATCGTCCCAAGTGCTTGGTCGAAGTGGCCGGCAAGCCGATGATCCTCCACCAGATCGACAACCTGCGTCGAGTCGGCGTCAGCGAGTTCGTCGTGATCCGCGGCTACCTGCGCGACCGATTGACCGCGATGCTGGAGCGAGAGCCGGGCGTCCGCTTTGTCGACAACTTCGACTTCCCGAACAACAACATTTTGCTGTCGCTGATGTGCGCCAAAGACGAGCTGTCATCGGGATTCTTTTGCAGCTACGGCGACATCGTCTATCGCCCCGAGGTGACCGAGGCGCTCGCGGCAAGCCAGGCCGACCTCTCGCTTGTTGTCGATCCGTACTTTGCCCAGGTCTACGAAGGACGAACCGAGCACCCGATCGGGGAAGCCGAGCTGGCCGAAGTGGTCGACGGGAAAGTCCGCAGAGTCGGCAAAAAGGCAGTGCCTCTTGAGCAGTCGGCCGGTGAGTTTATTGGGCTGTGGCGCGCGACGGCCAAGGCCGGTCCGCTTCTGCGTGAGCTGTTTGAAAAGCGGCTCGCCGAGCTGGGTCTGTCGTCGCCGTACGGTCGGGCACCACGGCTGCAAGTTGCGTATCTCACCGATCTATTCAACGACGTCATTTCCGAGGAAGCGCGGCTTGGGATGCCGATCGAGGGCGTGATGATCAAGCAGCCTCAGTCGTGGCGAGAAATCGACACCGTGCAAGACCTCGAGCGGGCCCGAGCCGTCGTGAGCTGGTAATCGCGACCAAGGAGTTGTGGAGATGAAGATCCTCATCGCCGATGCGTTCAGCGAAGCGCACCTATCCGCATTTTCTCGTCTGGGACTGGATGTTGACTACCGCCCACAGCTCTCTGCAGCAGAGCTGCCGCAGGCGATCTCGTCGGTCAGCATCTTGGTGGTTCGCAGCAAACAAGTAAGCGCGGCCACCGTCGAGGCGGGCTCGGCCCTCGGGCTGATCGTGCGCGCCGGGGCCGGAGTAAACACGATCGACATCGACGCTGCGAGCCGACGTGGTGTCTTCGTGGCCAACTGCCCTGGACAGAACGCGATTGCCGTCGCGGAACTCACGCTCGGCCTCCTGCTGGCACTCGACCGACGACTGCCCGATCAGGTGGCCGAGCTGCGGGCCGGCAAGTGGAACAAAAAGGAATACAGCAAAGCGCAGGGTCTGCACGGGCGCACGCTCGGAGTCATCGGAACCGGCTCTATCGGTCAGGCCGTGATTGCTCGGGCCCGCGCGTTTGGCATGAAGGTGGTGGCCTGGTCACGCAGCTTGACGCCGGAAAAAGCGCGCGAGCTGGGCGTCGAGCGGGCAGACACAATTCCAGCCCTGTGCGCGGCGAGCGATGCCGTGACCGTGCATGTTGCCTACGTTCCAGCAACCCGCGGGCTTGTCGGCGAATCGGCGCTTTCGCGCATGCGCAAAGGTGCGCTGTTTCTCAACACCTCGCGGACGGAAGTCGTCGATACCGTCGCCCTGCGCAAGGCCATCTTTGAAAAAGGTCTGCGGGTCGCACTCGACGTTTTTGATCGTGAGCCGGAAAAAGCCGAGGCCCCGTTTTCCGACGACATCGTCCAGCTTCCCAGCTTGTACGGAACGCATCACGTTGGCGCATCGACAGACCAAGCGCAGGCCGCGATTGCCGACGAGACCGTGCGAATTGTCGAGGCCTTTGTCCGTGACGGAACCGTGCGCAACTGCGTCAACATCTTGCCCCCCGACGAAACCCCAGCGCGGGCCGAGCTGGTGGTGCGTCACTACGACAAAGTGGGCGTCCTCGCCGAGATTCTCGGTGCAGTCCGTCGGCACAACATCAACGTCGAGACGATGCAAAACACCATCTTCTGCGGTGCGAAGGCGGCCTGCGCGCGCATCCGTCTGGCGACGAGACCAGGCGCAGAGCTCGTGCAAGAAGTTCGCCAGCATCCCGACATCATCCACGTCGATGTCATCGAGCTACCTGAACCATGAACCTCGTCGATTCCCATTCCTCGATCCTTCCGGGTCTTGCGCAGGTGCCGATTGTGCCGCGTGCGGTCCAGCGGCTGCGTGCCGGAATCCCGCTCGTGCTGCGCCAAGACGTTGCGTCCGAGCCACCGCCCGACGCCGAAGAAGTTCTGCTGTGCGATCTGCGCGGTCAGCCCATCGCGACCGCCTTGTGGTCAGCCAACGGACCGCTGGCAGCCCGGCTGTGGTCGATGACCGGCGAAGCCTTCACGGAAGGCACCATTGCTGATCGGCTTCGTTCTGCGCTCTCGCGGCGGCGTCCAATCGTGTCCAGTGGGGAGCGTGATGCGTTTCGCCTGGTTCACGGGGAAGCCGATCTGCTGCCTGGACTGTTTGTCGATTGCTATGCCGACGCGGCCGTGATTCAAACCGCGACACGCGCCATGGATCGACGCAAGCTTGAAATCGCAGATCTGCTGCTCCAGCTTCTGCCCATCGGTCGGGTCGTGGTGCGCGATGACGGCAGTGCCCGAGACATGGAATCACTGCCGCGCGAAAAAGGATTCCTCCGCGGCGGGCCGATTCGCACCGCCCGGTTTCATGATGCGGGATCGACGATGGAGGCGGATCTCCTGTTCGATCGCAAGACTGGCAGCTTCCTCGATCAGCAGGAAAATCACCTGGAGGTCGCGCAGTGGGCGCAGTCGCTTTGTCCATCGGGTGAAGCGCTCGATGCGTTCACCTATCACGGCGGTTTCGCGCTGGCACTTGCGCGGGCGGGACTGGGCGTGATTGCTTGCGACGAAGATCCCCAAGCGATTGCCCGCGCCCGCAGGAACGCCGAGCTGTCTTCTGTGGCGGTCGATTTCCACGTTCACAACGCGTTCGACCTCTTGCGTTCGTACGAAGCAGCCGGTCGGAAGTTCGATGTGGTGGTGGTGGATCCCCCTGCCCTTGCAAAACGCGGACGAAACGCAAGTTCGCCACAGCATGCAATGACCCAGGCGATGCGCGCGTACAAGGAACTCAACCTGCGGGCGCTGCGAATTTTGCGGCCCGGTGGACTGCTTGCAACGTGTAGCTGCTCGGGCCGGGTTACCGTCGAAGATTTTGCACAGATGCTGCGCAGTGCAGCGCAAGATGCCGGTCGTCCGCTTCAGCTCTTGTGGCGACGCGGTGCGGCGATGGATCATCCGGTTCTGTGGGGGCTCCCGGAAAGCGAGTACCTCAAGTGTTGGCTGTTCCGCGTACTCGTGTAGGAATCCGAATATTAGTTCTTTGGAAAGACTCTTTTTGCGATCCGGTGGGCTTCGCTTTGCTGCGCTGACGATCCAGATGTCACATCGGGGGGCAGCGGCAGCGCGCATGATTCACCGACAGGAGACGTTCGCGCAGGGTGCTGGCGATTGCGCTCAAGGAGCATGGTTGCTGCTCGGCTTAGGCGAAGCAGAATCTCGCGCTGCGTCTGGGACAGCACGCGCGGCTGGCGATCAATCACGCACAGCGTTCCGATCTCCGTTCCATCACTTGCGACAAGCGGTGCGCCTGCATAAAAGCGAATGTTCGGATCGGCCGTGACCAGCGGATTGCCCGCAAAACGAATGTCTTTCGTGGCGTCGGTGACTTCGAAGATCTCGGTGTTGTGAATCGCATGGGCGCAGAACGCTACGTCGCGCGATGTCTCCTTCACATCCAGTCCAATGATGGCCTTGAACCACTGCCGATGTTCATCCACCAAGCTGACGACCGCAATCGGAGTCCCAGTGACAAGAGAAGCGGCCTGCACAAGCTCATCCAAGATCGGATCATTCGGAGTGTCCAGCACCGCCAGGCTGCGCAGCGTCGACATCCGCTTTTTTTCATGAAGTGGCAGAAGGGGCCGACGACGCTCCATAAGAACGATCAGATCCTCTGCCTGCTGTTCCGGTGTTTCCCCTGACGCAACCCCTTGCGCCCCCAAATCAACGGCGGTTCCAAAAAGAGGCATCATTCCCTTCTTGGTCAGAAGCAGGATCGGAATCCGCTGGGTCTGGGAATCGGTACGGATCGAACGACAGACCTTGGTCGCGTCGACCAGCGTTTGATCCATGTCCACAGCAACAAAGTCCGGTCGGTTCGTCTGCAGCGCAGTCATGATGCCGCGCGCATCGCTGGAGATGGATCCCCGAAAGCCACGTCCCGCCAGCGCTGAAACAATGCGTGCACCTTCTGTCGCAGAAGAATGCAGAATCAAGATCGACTTATTCATCCTTTGGCCCCTCGAAAGTCAACATCGTCCGCAATTGGATGCCGCATTTTAGCACTCTGTTTCCGTCGCTGAAGATGGATTTCCTGCGGACACTGCTTCCTTGTGTATGCGGCTCCGCCCCACTGTCTTCTCCGGGCGTCCCCTCACATCCCTGTGTCGCACAGCGCAACTTCTTTCCCCGACGTACCCAAAAATGGCAGACTCTGAAGTAAGCTACGCACATGTCTTCGGCGTCCTACGATCCTGACCGCTTCGCACAGGTGACCCAAGAGATCCTGGCAAACACGCGCGAGCTTGCGATGCTTGGCTGGACCCCGGCCACGAGCAGCAACTTCTCGATGCGGATCGACGACACACACATCGCGATTACCGTTTCAGGGCGCGACAAAGGACGACTTGCAGAAGCTGACATCATGGTGATCGATCTCGATGGTCGGCCGGTTGGAAAGCCGCTGCGACCCTCGGCAGAGACGCCCCTTCATACCCAGCTTTATCGCCGCTTTCCGCAGGTCGGCTGCGTACTGCACACGCACTCGCGCACCCAAACCGTGGCCAGCCGGATTTTCTCTTCCGATGGGCGCGTTCAGCTCAAGGGATACGAGCTCCTGAAGGCGTTTTACGGACAAAGTACCCACGATACGATCCTGGATGTTCCGATTCTGCCAAACAGTCAGGACATTCCGGCCTTGGCGAGGCGCATCGACGAGCTGCTCGATCTGGAGCCACTGTGGGGCTACCTTATCGAATCGCATGGAATGTACGCATGGGGGAAGGACATGGCCGATGCGCGAAGACACCTTGAAGCGTACGAGTTTCTCCTTTCCTGTGAACTCGATCTAAGGACACTAAGACCATGAGCAGACTCAGAGTCTTTGCAGAGACAGATGGCCAGACCCCGCTGCGTGTCGTCAGCGTGCATGCAGAGATCGCCGAAGCGCTGGCCAGCTATGGTGTGCGATTCGAGCGCTGGGAATCCAATATCCCCGTTGCTGATTCGGATTCCTCGGACTCTGTGATGGCGGCGTTTGCAGCAGACATTGCGCGGCTCAAAGCGGAAGGTGGCTACCAAGCCGTCGATGTCGTGAGCCTAGCGCCCTCACATCCACAAAAAGATGCGCTGCGGAAAAAGTTTCTGGATGAACACACCCACAGTGAAGATGAGGTCCGTTTCTTCGTCGCTGGATCGGGTCTGTTTAGCCTGCATCTGCGCGGCCAAGTCCTAGAAGTGCTCTGCGAAAAAGGGGACCTGATCTCGGTTCCTGCTGGCACACGCCACTGGTTCGACATGGGACCAGCACCGTCGTTTGTCGCGATTCGACTGTTCACGAATCCCGCAGGCTGGGTCGCAAACTTCACGGGCAGCGCGATTGCACACAGCTTCCCCCGCTATGAAACAGAGACGGCGCGATGAAAGAGGTCTATCTCGTTGACATTGAAGGCACAGTGGGCTCGATCTCGTTTGTGCGAACAGTCCTTTTTCCCTACGCCAAGCGAGAACTGCCAAAGTGGATCGCTACACACGGACAGCAAGCCGAAACCCGCCAGTGGCTCGATCAAGTCGCCAAGGAAACCGGTCAATCGGAAGATGCACGCCTGTGTGAAACACTGCTGGGTTGGATTGATGCTGATCGAAAACACACCGCGCTAAAAGCGCTGCAAGGTCTGCTTTGGCGCGACGGATACCTTCGTGGGGACTTTCGCGCCCACCTCTATCCAGATGCAGCCGCAGCGCTCTCGCGCTGGCACGCCCAAGGGCATCGAATCGCCGTGTATTCGTCGGGATCTGTGCCTGCCCAGAAGCTCTACTTTGCGCACACGGATCACGGTGATTTTCTTCCGCTTCTGTCCGAATTCTTTGATACCGAAGTGGGAGGCAAGCGCGATGTGTCCAGTTATTCGAAGATCGCTTCGCGGCTCGATCGGAATCCAGCAGAGATCGTCTTTTTCTCCGATGTGATGGAAGAGCTAGACGCCGCAAGAAGTGCGGGATTCCAGACTGTTTTGGTCGATCGCTGCGAAGACTATCCGACGCCCCGGCTCGACAGCCATGGACACCGCAGAGTCATCTCTTTGGCTGAGATCTGAGGAAGATCGCAAAACCTGCGTTCGAATGGGGGTCGGCTACAGCGTCGTACTGACAAAAGCCTTGGCGGTCGTGTCGATGGTCCAGCGCTCGTAAAGACCTTGCTCGCGATCACCGTGCGGAGTAAACGACACCACTCCGGTGGTTCCCTGAAGCGCCAGTCCCGCTTGCACAGCGACGCGATTGCAGGCGTTTAGGAAGCTCGACTGACCGACCTGGGCGCGCTCGCCAGGCGGACAGCTAAAGTTGTTCATGTGAAGCAGGAACTCAGAGACGCGCGCAGGATTGACCTCTCCGGCAGCGCAGATCGCGATTCCTACTGCATACGCTGCATCGTACGCATAGGCAGAGAACGCACTGGTGCGAGGATCAACACCTGGCCAACGCGCACCAAACGACGCAAGAAACAGGTTGTAGATCCCATTCATATTGGCTTTGTCGACGCCAGGTGCAGTCCCAATCACTCGCTTTAGGTTGGTGGCCATGTTGGCTTGCTCGGCGGGTGTCCCAGCGCTAAGCAAATCCAGAACCTTGCCGCTCTTGGCGCCATCAGACATCAGGATTTGCATCTGTGGGGCCGGAGCCGCTGGTGTCCCAAAGCCGACCATCGTGGCAAGAAACCGGTCTGAAAACAGGTTGGTCACAGCGATGATAGCCTGCGGAGCGGGCTTTCCCTTGAGCGCTGCCGTTGCGGTATTGAGCGTCGTGACCGCCGCAGCTTCATCTGCCCCAACCGCTTCCTTGTAGGTCAGCGAAGGATTCGGCGCGAGCATCGAGTTTGCACCCAGCACTGACTGCCGCATTCCCTGACCGTAGCTGTCGTCCACCACGATCATTCCCACAGAATTGGCGGTGATGGCCGCAGGAGGAATCTGCTTGGCAAGTACTGGACCTTGCAGAACGTCGGAAGGAACCGTGCGGAAAAACAGTCCGTTGGCAGGCAGATCAGAGATCGTTCTCGACGATGCAGACCATGAGATGATCGGCACTCCCAAGCGAATCACTTCCGCCGAAATGAGCGACACATTGCCCGAACCGCTCGGTCCCACAACCGCCACCACTTTGTGATCATTGACCAGAACCTGATACGACTTGAGCATGTCCGCTTGCGTTGCGCTCGTCTCACAGACATGCAGTGCGAGCGGAGGCTTGCCAGCAGCCGTGAGGCCCGTGTTCATCTCATCGACCGCAAGCTTGAGCGCTTGCAGCCGCAGCTGATCACTGCCAGTGACCGTGTTCACCAGCGTTCCAATCGAGGTGGCGTTGGCCGGTGAGTTGTTCGGATAGGTTTCGGTACACAGGTTTCCGCGCGGCGAGCCCACCACGCACATGTTGTCACTGCAAAACAGACGCTGGCCCGTGGCATCAGCTCGAGCCTGGCAGTCTGTGTCCTGCTGGCACTCGACCAAGTCCTTGCAGCCAGCACTCCCTAATAGCACAGTCACAGGCAGTGCGAAGCGAACGAAGTTACTAATCATCAAAAGCCTCCGCGTAAGGTACCGAAGAAGCCGTTTGTACCGACAGACAGCGATGGTAGAAGCATCGATGCGCTCTTTGCTGGCTTCGCATATTTGCTGTTATGTTCAGCCGCAGCCGCTCGGTTCTTTATGACCCCAACTGCAATCAGTGCGCCGCCTGTTCCCAGAAGCACTGCGCCGCCGATTCCCGCCACATCAGCCCCGAGTTGCAGCGTCTGCGTGGTGTTGCGAAAGCCAAGCTTCGAATACTCATCGGTGGAATTGCTGTAGTCGGAAAAAGCGCTGCTGGCCTGGGCCCCAAGCACGGCGCCAGCGATGATTCCGCCCAGACCAAGTCCAGCAGCCACTGCACCCACAATCAGCAGTGGCTTGCCTGGTTGTGGAGCGGGTGGCGGTGGTCCCGACGGACGACCGGTTCCTGCCGGACTGTCATCGATGAGCGCGCGGCACTCTTCAAGGTACTGCTGAACACGCTTCGCGGTATCCGGATCAGGACGCGACTCTGCTTTCTGGAAGCGCTCATAATAGGCCACGGCCTCGCGCGGTCGCCCGAGCTTCTGCATCGTCCGTCCGATGTTGACGAGCAAAAGAGGCATTTGTCGCGCATCATATGCGGCCTTGAACTCGGTCAGCGCGTCTTCAAAGTACTCCTGCTTGTAGAGCTGTACGGCTTTGGCATAGTGCTCGCGGCAGTTGTCATCCTTGGTACAGGCATCTTCCGATGCCACAGCACTGGTTTGCGCAGAGGCCGGAACGGAGACAGCGCTCCCACACAATAGGAGCGCCCCACAGAGAGCCCTGCCACTGGCAAGACCGCTAGTCCACCATCTGAATGCGACCATGACTAGATTCATCCTTGGAAGGCTGAGGAGGCTTAGGAGACGTGACTTGAGATGCGGAGTTCGCAGCCGGGGGCGCCATTGCCGTGGCTGAACCCGTCGTCCCACTTGACGATGCGGAAGCCACAGCGCCCCCTTTTTGCTTGCCCTTTTTGCCCCGTCCTTTGACCGGTATCGGGTCCGGCGGTGGAGCAACAGGCGCAGTCACTTGCGAGACCGTATTTGATGCAAACGGCTTGAGCGTTTCGGAATGATTCGAGCTTTCAGACTGATCCAGCGAGACCACTTTTTCGGCGTACCCATCCAGCTTGAGCACAACGATCAGGTGGCCTGTTCCCGCAGTCTGCGTCATCGTCCATGGCGTCTTGCCAATCTCGCGATGGTCCGTGACGCGGACGACGCGAGCTCCCGGCGGCTCACTCTGGATCGAGAAACGAACATTTCGCGGCGTGGGAGTCGTCACTTCGGGCTTTCGCATCGTTCGCGCCCCAACCACACCGACCACAGCCACGCCCAGTCCAACGACCAGAAGCCCTGCCCACAGCGCGCCGCGGCTTTTCTGCGGTCCCATCTGCGCTGCGGACTGGCCGAGCGTCGTCGCCGCTGAGTTGCTGAGTCCGGGTTGACTCGAAGATCCGGGAAGCACGCCCACCTGAGACTGGCCGACCATTCCCACCTGAGACTGGCCGACCATTCCCACTTGCGATCGGCCAACCATTCCCACCTGCGATTGTCCGATGCCCGTCAGTCCGCTCTGGTGTGATCCAGGACTCGGCACCGGAAACGCCGCCGACATCGGTCCAATGCCCGAACCGCCGATGGCCACCGCAGAGGAGTGCAGCGCCCGCAGCTGCTCCAGCACTTGTACGACCTGCGCCATCGGAGGCCGCTCCGCAGACTCCTTCGCGAGCAGCGAGTGAATCAGCTCCGCCAGGTCCTCGGGTATCGACGGATCGAGTTCACGGATCGGCGTTGGCTTTTCGTAGATGTGCATCGCCATGATCGCGCCCGACCCTTCGGCGAGAAATGGCGGCCTACCCGCGAGCATCCGGTACAACATCACCCCGAGTGAATACACGTCGGCCTTGTCGGTGATATTGCCGCTGCCTTTGCACTGCTCCGGCGACATGTAGAGCGGCGTTCCCACCATCATCCCGGTGCTCGTCTGCGACGCGGCGGCTTCTCCGTCCTTGGTCTGCGACGCCAGCTTGGCAATCCCAAAGTCGAGAATCTTCGCCCGCTCACCCCCCGGTGCTTCCGGGTCCGAGACGATCATCACGTTGTCCGGCTTCAAGTCACGGTGGACGATGTTCTTGGCGTGGGCAGCGGCGAGAGCAGCGGCCACTTGGCGGGTCAGACGCAGGGTGTCCGCGACAGAGAGCTTGCCGCCAAAGCGCTTCATTCGCCCGCCCAGCGACTCGCCCTCGAGGAACTCCATGACGATGTACGCGGTCCCGTCGGGCTGCTGACCAAACTCCGAGATCTGGACGACGCTCGGGTGGTTGACGATGTTGACGGCGCGCGCCTCGTTGAAGAAGCGCTGCACGACCTGCTGGTTCACCGCGTACTCGGGATGCAGCACTTTGATCGCAACTTTGCGCTCGATCTGCGGATGAATCGCTTCATAGACCGCGCCCATCCCCCCCTTGCCAACTTCGCGAAGCACGCGATAGGGACCGATAGTCTGTCCGGTCATGCTCTACACCTAATGTAATCAAGATAACAAATTTTCTACCGAGTCGCTTGACAAACTCTCTCTCGGGCCGACACCCTGGCAGCCGACCCGCAAACGGATGCTAGCGGCCAGACCGGAACATCGGATACGAAAGGACCATCATGGCAACGTCCGGCCTTCTTGCCTCGCTGTCTCTGGACCTCGACAACCAGTGGTCGTACATGCGCACACATGGCGATGTCGGCTGGGAGGCGTATCCGTCGTATCTGCACACAGTGCTGCCGCTGGCGCTCGATGTGGTCGAATCGGTTGGGCTCAAGATGACGGTGTTTCTCGTCGGTACGGACGCGAACATGCCGCAACACCACGAGCTGTTCCGCAGCATTCCCAGTCGGGGCCATGAGGTCGGCAATCACTCGCTCAATCACTTGCAGTGGCTGCACAAGCTGCCGCACGCCGAGCTTGCACATGAAATCGTCGAAGCCGATCGGCTGATCACGCAGGCTTCGGGCCAAAAACCGCGCGGTTTTCGCGGGCCAGGCTTTGCTTGCAGCACGACCCTTCTGCGCATCTTGGCCGAGAACGGCTACGACTACGACTGCTCGACGTTTCCGACCTTCGTCGGGCCGCTGGCACGCGCGTACTACTTTATGTCGGCGCGCAAGCTCAGCCAGCAAGAGTCCGACGAGCGCAAAGATCTGTTCGGGGGCGTGCGCGACGGGCTTCGGCCTTTGTCGGGCTATCTTTGGGATCTGGGCGTGCGCGACGAGCAAGGCCAGCCCGTCCCAGACCTGCTAGAGATTCCCGTCACAACACTGCCTGTGCTGCGCACCCCGATTCACATGTCGTATCTGCTGTTTCTCGCGCAGCGCTCGCCGTTTCTGATGCGGCGCTATCTCGATACGGCGATCAGCCTCTGCCAGCTGCGCGGCGTCGAGCCGTCGTTTTTGCTCCATCCACTCGACTTCATTTCCGGCGAGGAGTGCGCTGCGCTGCGCTTCTTCCCAGCGATGAACCTGCCGTCGGAAGACAAGCGCGCGCTGGTGGTCGAAGTGCTCGAAAAGCTGACCCGGCACTTCCGCGTCGTCCCGATGAGCGAGCACGCACTGGCTCTGCGCAAGCGAAATCCGCCCAGGCGGCAGCCCGACCTTAGCGCGTAAGCGTCGTCGCACACGGTATCGAGCAGCAGTCAAACAAGATGCCAGCATAACGTCCCGGTCCACACGGGCCGTACAGACGCTGACTCGTCGACGAAACCACACGCCCAGTGTTGCCGCACTCGGCCGCTGCGCGCACTTTCCAGATCCCGTCGTCGAGACACTCCGCGCCGCCGAGCTTGCGCGCCTCACAGCGCGTCGTCGGACTTGGATCGTCGCTCGGACAGCACTCGAAGCGAACCTGTCGCACCCCATAGGTGCCCATACAGGCTGAGCCAAACTGCACCGAGCGAAGCTGCTGCCCGTACAGCTCGCAACACGTCCGCGCCGCCGAACCGACCCACCCTGCGTGTTCCTTACACCCTGACGACAGTTCCTGCCAGCTACACATCGGTGTGCCGACATCGGCGCTGCTCTGGGCAAGATCGCTCTGCGGCACAGCATGGTCCGTCCGCCAGAGAACATCCTGGTCGTAGACGACACATCCACACATCAGGCCGAAAGCCCACACCCAACTCCGCACGCCGACATTTTGCCCAAGTGATTGCCACCGATCCGAGAAAAATCGAACAGTTGCCAGTGCAAAGCGGCAGAGCCGAGTCGTCGATGCTATATAGCGCTGCGAGTCTTTTCGATGGGAGAACACACCATGGTGCGAAGTTGGGCGTTTTCGGCGCTGCTCTGTGCGGGCCTGCTTGGCGGTTGCGTGTCGGCAGGAACGCACCAAGCGAAGCTGGATGAGCTAACTCGAACGGCTGCGGATCTGGCGAAGAGCCGCCAAGAGAATGTCGACTTGAACAGGGAGCGGGATGAGCTCAAGAAGCGCATCCAAGACGCGCTGGCCCAAGTTGGCGATTTGTCGGGACGGCTGAATCAGGCCGAAAACAAGATCAAAGGGCTTACGACCGAGCGCGATCAGTACGCTCGACTGCTCAATGACTCGACGGCGCTCGTTGGACAGCTGAAAGAACGGCTCGAAAAGCTGGGCCAAAATGTCGACAAGCTGACAGCAGAGCGAGGCCAGCTTCAGGCCGGACTCACCGACGCCAAGACTCGCCTCGAAGAGCTACGCAAGCAGAAGGCCGCGGCGGAAGCACGGCTGCAGATGTTCCGAAATCTCGTCGAAAAGCTGCGCGCCATGATCGACGCAGGTCAGCTCAAAGTGGTTACGCGTGAAGGCCGGATGCTGATCGCGCTGCCCGACGACGTGCTGTTCGATTCTGGCAAGGCCGAGGTCAAGCCGCAGGGGCAAGAGGCGCTCAGCAAAGTTGCAGCCGTGCTTGCGATGATTCCTGATCGCCGATTCCTCGTCGCAGGTCACACCGACAACGTCCCGATCCGCAGCGCACGCTATCGATCCAACTGGGATCTTTCGGCGGCGCGCGCAATCGAAGTCACGCTGCTTATGGTCGCCAAGGGGATGAAGCCTCAAGTGCTCGCAGCCGCGGGCTTTGGCGAGTTTGATCCAGTTGCGGCGAACGACACGCCCGAGCATCGCAGCCAAAATCGCCGGATTGAGATCGTGCTCCAGCCCAACATTTCCGATCTGCCGTCGCTCGATGGGATGGACGGAGCACAGCCCGCCAAATAGCTACTTTTTGGAACGCGACTTGCGCGCCTTTTTCGCGGCATCGAGCGCTTGCGCCGCCTCTGCCGCGGGAGCGAGCGTGATGTGCAGCGAGCGGTCGCGATCGGGCACCACCTTGCTGGTCGCCGGAAGGTAGCCCTCCGCCTCAATCCGAAGCGGCACGGGACTGGTCGATCGCGGCAACTTCAGCGGATTGTGCGCCACTTTTCCATCGAGCATTACCTTCGCCGAATCGGGGCTCAGCTCGAGCTGGATCGTCACTTGTTCGGGCTCTGCCGCCACCTTGCTCACCAGCTTGGTTGGCTCCGAAGGAGCCGCAGGTCGCCGCAGACCGACCATCGCGACCACAACCGCCAGGATCAGAAACGACGCCGCGGCAAGCACCAGCGGCCAGCGGGACCCACCACTTTGCAGCTTCGGCAGGGTGATCGCGCCCACCACCGCCGTCGGCTGCGCCGCCGCACCTTTTCGCCCAAGTGCCGCTTCTGCCGCTTGCCAAAACGCCTGCATCGTCGGATAGCGCTTCCCCGCCGCCGGATTTTGCGCTTGCGCAAGCACGGCCCGAAGCGGTGGCGGCAAGTCGGACACAGTCTGTTCGATGAGCTGCGCCAGCGCCGCCTGATCGTCTGCCGCCGACGCACTTTCCTTGCGAGCGATATACAAGCCGCCATCGACGAGAACGGCTCGCTGGTTGGCCTGTCCACTCCCGAGCGCTCCGTCCACAGCCACGTCATCGAAGCCGACAATCAGCAGGCTTTGACCCGTGACACCACCGTGGCACAGCCCTTTTTGATGAAGTGCGAACAGCGCGCCAGCCGCCGTCCGCAACACCGCCGTTCCTTCCGCCAGCGACAGCTTGCCCTGCCCTGCCACGCGCTGCGACAGATCCTGCCCAGGCAAAAGCGGCGTGGCGATGAGCAGCGTTTCATCGGAAAGCTGCATCGAGTCGACGATCGGGCACAGCCCTGGATGTGGAATCTGCGCCTGCTGGCTAAACGCTGCCAGAAGCGGCTTGCGCTGGGCTGGATCGATGTTCAAGAGCCGAACCGTGCAGCGATAGCCAAGTCGGATCTGCTTGGCCTCAAAGAGCGAACCATCCCGGCCCTCGTGCAAAAGTCGCTCTAGCGTGTAGGTATTGCCCTGGGTCGTTCCCACGAGCGCCTGCATATTCCCAGAACCCCCAACCGTGGCCATGTCAGCTGTCTATCATCGCATGACCTGCAAGCCGCGGTCACAGCAGGAGCATCTGGGCGTCGGCAAGCAGGGTCCGCAGTGGCGCGTGGGAGATAAGAGCAAGGCGCTTGTGCACAACGCTTGGGGCAGAACCAGACAGCAGGTCTGCTCCGGTGTCTCCCGGTTGTTCTTTGCCGGGCAGAAGCGACCACAGTGCGGGCCTAAGATCGTGCTGCTCGACCGCGGCAATCAGCAGCGCCCGCCGGTGAAGGAGATCCAGAGCCTGCGCAAGCTGATCGCCAACCGCCTGCGGTCTGCTTGCCAGCTCATGACGCACCGGATCGAGAAGCAGATGCGCCTGCTCCGTCGTCAGCGATGGTTGGCCAGGAAGCAGCGCCCGCGACTGCAAGCGACGCAACCACTCACGCTCGGCATCGGTTCGTGGTTCATATCCAGGCAACCACAACGCCGTCGCCGCCCCGACAAGAGCCCTCAGCCCGTCCACATCTTGGACCAGATCGCCGCCCAACTTGGCAAAGAGCTGCGCTTGTCGCTCACGAACACGCTGCACCGGGCCTTCTGCGCTACACGATCGCCCAGCCTCGGGAGACAAGAGCCGAGCAAAATGCTGAAGCAGCGTCGTCAGTGGCAGCAGCGCATCGGATGGCTGAGGCAGACGCTCTTCACTCGGTGAAAATCGCACTTTCGGCAAGGCATCAAGCCGCTGGGCGCACTCGCCAATCGGTTCGACAAAAGCCAGCGCCGACAAATACAGTGCATGCAGCGGTGCCCACTCGGACTCCGTCAGCCGCGCCAAAACCTTCACTGCACCGAGGTCCACCGTCGGACCAAAGGCCCGCTCGGTCAAAAGCTCGCGCAGCCGGGCGAAGCGATCTCCCAACAAACGTCGCAGCGAATCGAGCAGTCGGTCCAGATCAGCCAGCGGCCCCCGGAATCCAGCCACTGCGAGCACAACCGCCGTGGCCAAATCCTCTGTCGATTCGACCGACAGGATCAGCCGCTCCGCCTGCTCAGGTGGACAGCCGACGTGGAGGAGAAGTCCGCAACCCGCCAACGCGGACGCTCCGAGGAACGGGGCACGCAGCGCTTGCAGCGCCACCGTCGTCTGCCGAATCAGTCCCCCATCAGAGATCTGGACGCCGAGGAGCAGCAGCGCCCGCAAAAGCTCGGCGTCTTTCCCGGTCGCCAGTGCGGCTTCCGCGTCAGATAATGCATCGGAGAGTGCTCCGTGCCGCCGATGTAGCTCGGCCCGCCGACACAGCCAGCGCGCCCGATTCGAGGCCGTCGATTGGGCAACAAGCTGGTCGAGGCAAAAGCGCTCGGTCTGCTCATCACCACACCCCGAGGACACGGCATAGAGCTGTTCCAGGGCGAGTGCGTCCGTCGGCTGCTCGGCCAAGACTGCGCGAAGCTGTTCCATCGCCACGAGAGGCTGTCCGGTCTGGACATAAAGTGCGGCAATCCGTCGACGAAGCGCGGCCCGTGCAGGCAGATCATCCTGATCGATCAGCATCCCAGACAGCGTCGAAGCTGCAGGAAGATGCGCCCCACGCAAAATTTGAAGCGAGGCCAGCCTTTCGCCAAGCCGTAGCCGCTCAGGTCCCGACGGAGCATGTGCAAGCGCTTCCCCAAGAAGTGGCTCGGCAGAAATCGTGTCTCCGCGCTGGAGCAGCCACGACGCTTTCGCTTCCAGCACCGGACCACGTCGGGGATAGTCCAAGCTCACCTGAAGCTGGGGAAACACCGACTCCTGCGACCGTCCGGCGACAATCATGCAGTCAGTCAGCGCAGTCAGGCCCAGCCCATCGAGCGGAACCTGTGACAGCAGCGCCTGCGCGTACCGCTCAACCGACTGCAAATCATTTTGACGAGCGCACAAGATCACAAGCTGTCGCAGCGTTTCGATGCTGGCCAAGCCGGAATGGCTGTGCGTCAGTCGGCTCTCAAGAGTCCGTCGGCGGCTCGTCGGCTCATCGCCTCCATCAAGGACGACCAGGCGCTGCGCTGCTTCCTCCGCACTTTCTCCCGCATGCTGGGTCGCCTGGCGAAGGTATTCACGGGCCCTCAGCTCGTCGCCAACCCGAAGCGCCCACTCTGCCGCAACGAGCAGCTGATGGCCTTGCTCACTCGGCGGCAGAAGCTGCGCGGCTCGTCCCGCGATGTCGGCGGCTTGAAGCACTTCGCCCCGTGCGAGGAGCAGCTCGGCCAGTCGCTGTGCAGCAGGCCCCGAGCCAAGCTGCATCGCCTTGCGAAGCGTGACCAGGATCAAGTCCGTCTGTGACTGTGCGTCCAGCAGATCGGCTTGCTTGCACAGCAGTGTGGCTCGCTCGCTATCGCTCGGACTGGCAACAATTTCTCGACTCAGCCAGCTCAGGGCAGCCGCCTTGTCTCCTCGCTGTTCCGCAAGCGTTCTCAGCTGAGTCAGCGACGGCAAATGGCATTCATCGTGGCTCAGCGCATCGAGCAGCAGTGATTCACCTTGCGTCGCGTCGGTGACAAGCTGGCTCTTCTGCCACAGGGCGGTCGCCCGCTCTTCGCCTGTCTGTGCAAGCTCAAACAGCTCGTCGCAAAGCAGGCGGGCACGCTCTTTGGAACCCTCAGCGACAAAGTGTCGAATGAGCAGCCGTCGCGGACGCGGGTCTTTTGGCAGAAGCTCAACCGCTCGAAGCAGCAGCCGCTCAGCGCGCTCGCGAACCTCTTGTGGCAGCGGCCGGGCACCTGCGATGGACGGCCGCGCATCGATCCGAATCGACCCTTCGTTATCTAGCAGCATCTGCGCAGCAAGAAGCGCACACTCGCCCGAGTCTTCCGCGGTCAGCATCGGAGACTGGCACGCCGCCAGCAGGTGTGACAGCGCCCGCGGCCGCTCCGCGGCTTGACCAAGCCCGTAGAGAATCTGCCCAAGCAGCGCGTGCGCCACTGGCAGTTCTTCGTCGCGAAGCAGCGCAAGCTCGAGCTGTCCCAGCGCTTCACTCGGACGACCACTGCGCAGCAGCACCTCGCCAAGCGCAACTCGCAGCGGCGCCGCTTGTTCCGGCCCGCAGCGCCGCAGCTCGCTCTCGATGAGCCGCCGTGCCTGCTCCTGTTGTCCGTCAGCAAGAAGCTGAGCGAGCAGCCTTCTCACCTCGCCGAGAAGCGCCCGATCGCCGAGCGAAGAGGCCCGCAGGTAGCGCACGACCGCTGCCGCGTTCTCCTCCAGCAGCGCCAAGCAGAGTGCCGATTGACGGTTCAGCTCGATGAGCGCCCCAACCGGTGCCGTCGCCGATGCAAACAGCGCCAGACGCTGGTCGAGCCGCCTCAGCACCGCGCGCAGTGAACCACGAGACTTGAGCTTGGTCCGCAGGCTCTTTTCGACGTCCGATGGAATCAGCGAGCGCTGCTCACCCGCAAGCAGTCCAATCGCTCGCATGGAGTCGTCGTCCGTGGCCGCAGCGGGAAGCGGTGCCGAAAGCGCCAACACCACCGCTTCGGCTTCCGTCACGACATCACCCAGCCTTCGGGCAACATCGGCAGCCAGACGAGCACTCGCCCAGCGCCGCTGGCCACCGCTCTGGTGCATGTCGCGAATCAGCAAGCTCAGAAGTCCGACGTGATCGTCGCTTTGCTTGCGCTGCCTGAGCAGTCGCTCTCGTACCTGTTCGTCGTCGGCACCAATTTGCAGCAGCGCCTCGTCTATCGCAGCCAAAAGACTTGGTCCGACGTGACGAGACGCTTGCCGCAGCAGATCCGCCCGCGCGTCACCGACTTCGTGTAGGGACCATGCATACAGTGCCACACCAAGGCGCGCGCCGTCGCCCAAGCTCTGAAACAGTGCAGCCAGCGCCGACCACGCGGCTGGACCGCCGCCACACTCGACAGCCAGCCCAAGCTCGATTTCTTCTTCGCCAAAATCGCTGTGGTGATGAGCAATCTCCGCGAGTCGCATGTGGACCCGCGCAAGCTCTCCCACCGCCACTTGGTCGCTGCTGAGCGCTCGCCGATAGTGTGCCCCCGCCGCGCCGAGGTCACCCGCAACAAAGCAGCGATCGGCGAGTGCAAGCTCTGTCGACAGCTCGGCACGCTCAATGGCAGGCGGCAAGCTGCTGGAATCGAACAGGAGCCGCGTCGACAACGCCTGTAAGAGCGCCGCCGCCCCGTCGGAAACGAGATCTACCGTCGCTGCACCGACCGCTCCGCTACACAGTTCCAGCGCCTCTTGGGCCAGCGCCACCGCGTCGGCATCGCTCGCGGTCTGCTGTGCCGCCCACAAGAGCAGCAGCGTCTTTTCCTCGACGGTGTGATCTTCCGTGCGGGCAAGCGCCGACAATGCAGCCGCATGCGCCGATCGTGCCGTTTGCGACGGTCGAGTGCTGGCCATGCGCACCGACAGCGACAGCAGCTGCGGTCCTACGTCGAAGCTGCGCTGCTGCGCGCACAAGTCCAGCATCGGCAAAACTTCTGCGCTTCGCTCAGGCACCGTCGCCAGGATCTGTGCCCGTCGAAACATCGCCGCATCAGCGAACGAGTGCACCTTGCCAACCAGCTCATATGCCGCCAGCGCAGCTGGAACATCGCCCTCGATGAGCAAGCGATCAGCGAGCAAGAGTGATTCGATCTGTCCACCATCTACCGTTGAGCGGCCACGCGGATCGTCATCAAAGTCAAAGCTGCTGCCGAGCCCTTCGTAGGTAAGCCGCAGTACACCGTCGTGCCGTTCCAAAAGAGCGAGCGCCGCCGACTGAGCATCCGCGGCTCGATAGCCGTGCCTCGGCAGGACTTGCAGCAGCGCATCCCACAGCACGTCGATACCGACTTCGCGCAGACCGTGTGAAAACAGGAGCCGCATCCCCGGTCCCGGCGCAAACTCCGTCGAAGGCAACACCGCCGACTCCGTCGAGGATGACCGGTAGGTGAGGAGAGCCGCCCCCACACACATCGTCGCCGACAGCCCCAAGAGCGCCGCCGAAACTCGGGGCTGGCCGTAGACTCGCAGATCGGCTTCGTACAGACCGAACGACAGCGCCAACGGCTCGCTGCTCCGACGAGGCCCACGCAAGTCCTGACGACCCAGCCCGAGCGGCACCCGGATCGAACACCACAGCGGAAGCGCCGCAGCATCGGGAAACCGCGCTACTACCAAGAGCTGCGGCTTGTCAGCGGGGCCAAAGAACCGAACTGCGAGACGATCCGGAGACGGAAGACCCTTGGGGAGAACCGAAGTCAGCGATTGAAGCTGGGTCGCGAGGAGGCGCTCCAGCGCAACCTCGCTGATCTCCACCACGGCAGTTCTGACGCGCCCTCGACGGTGAGTGAGAGGTTCACCAGGCCGCCCATCCAGATCAACCGACAAGTCACAGAGCCGACCCACGTCGAGAGGCAGAGGCATCGCAAGCTTGAGCCGCAGCCGTCCCGGCCCCAGCGTTTCTTCGCTGAGCGGACTGTCTGGCGTCGGACTGTGTGGCTCGCTGCTCAATCCCCACCCCGTCTGACTATACTTCGACTTCGAGCGAAAGATCGGCGGCGGTAACGGAATGCGTCAACGCCCCGACGCTGATGAGATCGACTCCGGCTTCGGCGTACGCACGAACCGTTGCGAGGCTTACGCCACCCGATACCTCGATAAGCGGACGCAGCGGATCACCAATCGCAGGCAGTCGCGCCATCGCCTCGCGCACCAGCTCTGGAGACATGTTGTCGAGGAGGACAATATCGGCCCGAGCGTCGAGTGCCTCGGCAATCTGATCCGGTGAAGTGATCTCGGCCTCAATCCGAACCGAGTGCGGCGCAAATTCGCGCGCCCTAAGAATCGCTGCCCCGACGCCGCCAGCCGCCGCAACGTGGTTGTCCTTGATCAGCACTCCCGACCCGAGATCGGCGCGATGGTTGTGCGCACCGCCGTGGCGGACTGCGCGCTTGTCGAGAAACCGAAAGCCAGGCAGCGTCTTGCGGGTATCGACGATCCGCGCGGTAGTCCCCGCCACCGCATGAACGTACCGCCGAGCCAGTGTCGCGATCCCAGACAGTCGCTGCAGGAAGTTGAGTGCCGTCCGCTCCGCCGCCAGGATAGAACGCAGTGGCCCCTCGATGCGCAAGACCTGGGTATGCGGATGGATCAAGCTGCCGTCGGAAAACAGCGGCGTTGTCGCCAGCCGCCGGTCAACGGACTGAAAAACCGCCATCGCGACGTCGAGTCCCGACAGTACCAGCTCGCTCTTGGCAAGGATGATCGCCTGGGCCATTTCGTGAGAGCTGAAGATCGCCTCGCTCGTCACGTCGCCACGGCCAAGGTCTTCGTCGAGCGCGAGGTCAATCAGGCGACCCACCGCCGGGGGCAAACAGACCTGCGCATCTGGCACTTTCACTGTCGGAGTCATGCTTTTTTGGTCTCCCTGTCGATGCGGCTACCAGCGCAACATCGGCCAGCCCTGGCGACGAGCGTAGCGCAGAAGCCGCCGATCTGGGTTCACAGCCACTGGACGACCGACACGTAGCAGCATCGGCAAATCACTATAGCTATCGGTGTAAAAGCAGCTCTGCGCAAGATCGATGCCGTGTACCGAAGCGAACCGCTCCGCGTGATGGACTTTGCCCGAACCGTAGCAAGCGGGCGGCTGCAGCTTTCCCGAAAAGCGACCATTTTCGACGGCCAGCCGGGTGCAGAGCACATGTGGGATCGTCAGTTCGGCGGCCAGTGGCTCAGCGACATACGGCGTCGCGCTGGTAAGCAGCACGATCGTGTCACCTTGCCGCCGATGCTCTTCCAGCTGAGCGCGGGCGTCAGGCGAAATGGTGTGCTGAAGCTCGGTGCGATAGAAATCGGCCACCTTGTCGCGTGTCTCCGATTCAGAGTCGCCCGCCATGTCCGCAGCTAGCATCGCAGCAACCGCTTCCATGTCGAGCAGCGAGAGCCGATATTGAAGCAGCCAGATTCCGCTCCGAATCAGCATCGGCAGACCGATCTCGCCGCGCTTGCGCAGATATTTGACCCAGCGAGAGCCGCTGTTGACGCGCAAAAGCGTCAGGTCCATGTCAAAAAAAGCAGCCCTCGCCACGCGTGCTCAACCCACCGTCGGACGAACGACGAGCACCGGACAGGTCGCGCCGCGCATCAGCTTTTCGGCCACCGACCCGAGCAGCAGGTGCGAAACACCCTTGCGTCCATGCGTGCCGACGATCAAAAGATCGCCTCCGAGCGACTTGAGCTCCTCGAGCAGCGCTTCGGGCATTCTGCCTTGGAGCAGTCGCCAGTGAACCTTGACCTTCGCGGTCGTTTCAGCCGCTGCGGTATCTGCCAGCCGTCGGCTTGCGGCCTCGCTGCGACCCTGAAGCAGGCGCTCCTCCCAGTCGAGCGGCATGCCTTCCAGCGCAAAAGCTTCCAGTCCCGGCGGTGTCGGAGCGGGCTCGAGAACGTGAACCAGCGTCACGGTTGACCCAAGCTGCTCGGCGAGCGACTTGGCCATCCGCACAGCCGGTTCGCTAAGGTCGGTCAGGTCAGTGGCAACGACGATGTTCTTCGGAGTCATGGTCAGTCCCTCTATGGCGTGATGTCGAAAGTAGATCGGCTCGGTGAGCGGCTCGCCGAGCACCGTCGCACGGCCCGATTCCTTCCAGCCGCGAAAGCCGCCAGCAAGCGAGCGGACGCGAGTGTATCCCATCTTGCCGAGCGACGCAGTGGCCAGTGCGGAACGATATCCACCACCGCAGTACAGCACGATGTCCGTATCGGGATCGGCAACGAGCTTTTCGATGTCTCGCTCGAGAATGCCCCGGCCTAGATGTGTCGAGCCAGGAATGCGCTCCGCCAGCCATTCGTGATCTTCTCTGACATCGAGAAAATAAAGCGACGGCGGCTCACGTCCCAGCGATAGAAGTACCTGGCGTGCAGAGAGTTCCCGCTCGAAGTCGGCGGCAGTCACCTCGACGATTTCGGCCTGAGCCTGCTGACACAGACGTAGAAAACGCGGCGAGTGATCGGCAGCCATGGCTGCACACTAGCCTAGGCGCGGCAAAAGCTGCAATCCTCGCGACGCGACGAGTGAATGAAACAAATCAAGCAGGGGTTTTCGCCAGCCAGGGGCAAAGCCAAAGTAAAATGGCCTAAACAGCCCGAAGGAGCGTTTGATGTTCGCGAATATCGCTGCGACCCAGCCTGCCCGCCGTCGGATCGCGTCGAGATTGTCTGTTGCGGTCCTGGCCGGACTTTCTGCGTGGGTGCTGGCATTCCATCCTCTTTGTGCCACAGCTGGGGAACCGACGGCAGCGAAGGCTCCACCACCGACAACGAAGGCTCCCGCAGCGACTGGAAAGCCTGCCGCGAAGAAACCAAAGTCCAAAGCCAAGGCTGGCGGGACGGCGGCGGAGCTCACCCAGATGCTCCAGGCCAAAGGCAGTGCGGTGCAAGACTGTGCCGTCAATCACGGACTCGACAAAGGCGCAAGCAAGGTCGCGATCGTGACCAAGGTGACAATCAATGGTCGCGGCCAAGTCATCAACATCCAGACCACGGTCAACCTCGACAAAGGCAGCGAAGGGGACAAGGTCCGCGACTGCGTCAATGAGCTGATCAAATCGATCAGGTTTCCCGAGTCCGCTGCCCCGATGATCACCATCGAGCGCAACTGGACAATCCAGTCGACCTAGCGCGATCGTTTCCGTTTCGGATCCACGAAGTCGCGCAGTCCGTCACCAAGCAGATTGCAGCCAAGCACCAAAAGCGCGATAGCCAGCCCCGGCGCCAGCACCAGGTGTCGCGTTCGCCAGAAAAAGTTCGTTCCTTGCGCGAGCAGCGCCCCCCACGTATACGGCACCGGCGGTCCAAGCCCAAGAAAGCTCAGGCTCGCTTCGACGAGTACCACGCCTGCGAGTCCAAACGTCGCTTGCACAATGATCGGCGACCAGATGTTCGGTAGGATATGTCGCAGCATCACCCGCCAGGGACTACATCCGACGGAACGAGCCGCCAGAATGTACTCCTGCTCGCGAACCCTCAACACCTGCGCCCTTGCGACGCGCGCATAACCGACCCAGCCGTTCACCGCGAGTGCAAATATCAGCACTCCGACGCCGGCTTTCGGCACCAGCGCCACAATCGCAATGTTGAGGAGGATGCCAGGAAACGCGAGCAGCACGTCGATCACTCGCATCACCAGCTCGTCGAACCAGCCGCCGATGTAACCCGCCGACACGCCAATCAGCAGCCCCAGCGACAGGCACAGCGACACCACCGACGAACAGAGCCCGAGCAGAAGCCGCGCTCCGTAGCACATCTGGGTCAGCAAATCACAGCCGTTTTCGTCGGTACCCAGCCAGTGCCTTCGACTCGGCCCTTCGAGCAGATGATCGAGATCCTGTGCAGACGGGGAAGAGCGAAGCAACAGCGGCCCGATAAGACCGATGAGCAAAAACAGAAGCAGCAGCGAAGCCCCAAGCCATGCGGCTCCGCCGAGTGGAGGAAGCGACCAGCGCTTGGTGGTCGGCCCGCTCATACGCGGATCCTTGGGTCGACGGCAGCGTAGAGCACATCGACGATGAGATTGACCAGCACGTACATCACCGCGATGACGAGCGTCAGCCCCTGCACCACTCGATAGTCACGCTGGGCGATCGCCTCGAGGAGCAGCGTCCCGAGCCCAGGCCGTGCAAAGACTTTTTCCGTCACAACCGCACCAGCGAGAAGCGCCCCAAACTGCATACCAGCGACGGTAATTACCGGCAGAAGTGCGTTCCGCATCGCATGCTTTAGCACGACCTTCCACGTCGGCAGCCCTTTGGCTCGCGCCGTCCGCACATAGTCTTCCGACAGTGTGTCGAGCAGCGACGAGCGCGTCATCCGCGCCAGCATCGCCATCAGGTGCGTCCCGAGCATGACCGACGGCAAGATCAGACCACGCATCGTCCCGGAGTCCTCCCCCGGCCCCGGAAACCAGGGCAGTAGCACGTAGAACAAATACAGCAGCATCGGCCCAAGCCACATCGACGGCATGCTGATACCCAAGAGTGCAACCGCCGTCAGCGCGCCATCCCAGCGAGTCTTGGCCTTGAGGGCAGCCAGAATCCCGAGTGGCAGAGCCAACCCCAGCGCCACCGCCATCGCCGCCACCGCCAGAGTAATCGTCGGCGGAAGCGCTTTCTTTATCCGCTGCGCCACCGTCAGCTTCCGGTCTGGGCAGCTATACCCAAGCGTCCCGTCGAAGATGCTCTTCACGAAGCGGCCAAACTGCACCGGCAGCGTCTGGTCCAGATCCATGCAGCGACGCAGCTCGATCTTGTCCTGTGGCCGTGCATCTTCTCCGAGCAAATTGTCGACGGGATCGCCAGGAATCAGATGGAGCAAGACAAACGTCAGTGCGACGACGCCTGCAACGGAAATCAAGCTAGAGAACAGACGGCGGACCAGATAGCGGCGCAAGCGCCAACTCGTCGACAGAAGTGCCTCAATGAGACGTGTCGACCAAGCCCACGCCGTCGATAACACTCGCCGAAGCTTCGCGCCTGTCCCGAGCGACTCGCCGGTCATCGTCACCACCCGTTACTTCGGCGGCGCGCAGTAGTGCTGCTCAGGTGTTTGCAGGACTCCGTCGCTGTCGCGGTAAGCGACCGACAGCGCCCCGGATGAGCCCGTCACCACACACTGAAAGCCAGCGCGACAGTCGCCATCGCCGTCACATGGCTTCATGCAATAGCGACGCTCGCTCGCCTCGCTGGCGCAGTAGCCGCTCGTACAGCCTTTTTCGTCGCACAGGCAGCGCTCGCCAAGCTTGCAACAACCGACATCCCCCGGTTTGCAGCAGTCGCCGCCGCTACAGTCGGGCCGAATCACTTTCGTCGCGTCGCAGCTCTGACGGCCTTTTTGTAGAGAAAAGAAGCGGACGCACACCGCCGAGTCTGGGCACGAGGTCTGGTCGCAGCCTTCGACGGTGCAGTATCCACCAGGGGAAGCCACGTCACAGTAGCGGTCGCCGAGCGCGCTGCACTCGACGTTGTTTTTGCACGCGTCACCGATGGTGCGAGAGCAACCGCTTTGGCAAAAGACACCGAGGATTCCCAGGAGAACGATGCCTGAGAGGACGGACAAGCCGCGAACGCTCCGTCGCGCGTCGAATAGAGAGCCGCTCATAGGCGGCGGACCATAGCACCGCTCTTTGTCCGTCCGCAAATTCTTCTTGGGCTGACGACAAGCCAGGTTCACACAGTCGCAGCGTCGAGAAAATCGACTCGACCCCGACGCGGATCAACGTGTACTGCAACACCAAGTGGAACCGCCCGATTTCGCGAGCCATGGCCGAGCGGAACGCCAGCCAAGAGCGGAATTCCCAGCCCACCGAGCCTTTCGACAATGACATCGATCGCTGATGGGTGTTCAACGGGTCCCTCACAGCGAGTCAGATCGCCCACGACGGCGGCGACCACATGATCGAGCGCACCGGCATGCCGAAGGTGGGTCAGCGCCCGGTCGATCCGATACGGAGCCTCGGTGACTTCCTCGATCAGGAGAACTATCGGACCACTCTCCACGAACACCCGTCCGAGCTCGGTTCCACACAAGCGAGAGAGCACCTCAAGGTTGCCGCCGAGTAGTCGTCCAATCGCGGCACGCTGATTCACCCCGAGCGATGCCAGGTCACAGATCGGGGATGCAGGCAGACTCTCCTCGAGAAGAGCAAAAAGCTGGGCGCGATCGGAATCGGAAAGCTCGCCAAGCTGCGTCACCACTGGACCGTGGATCGACACACGTTTGTGTAGCGCCAAAAACGCATGCAGCACGGTCACATCAGAAAAGCCGACAAGCGGACGCACCGGCAAATCGTCGCCGCGAACTTGCAACAGCAATGGGAGAAGCCGTAGCGCCCCATGCCCTCCGCGCGCGCAGAACACAGCCCCAATCGCCGGGTCAGACAGCGCCCAACGCAGCTCGGAAAGCCGTCGCCCGTCGTCACCCGCCAAAAAGCCCTGCTGGTGCAGCAGGCCCTCTGACTGTTCGATGCGGTAGCGACCCGCCAGCATGGCCAGCCCCGTCGATAGCCGCGACACCGGAGCCGGACCGGACGGCGCAACCACCGCCACTGCGTCACCAGGCCGGAGCGGAATCGGCTTCCGCCAAGGACTAACCGGCGATGTCTTCGCCGCCATCGACGTTGATCACGTTTCCAGAGATCCATCCCGCGAGCGGATGTGACAACACCGCGACGGCTCCCGCCACGTCTTGTGGTGTCGTGAGTCGCTTTGCCGGATTTCGTTCCGTCGCAATGGCAATCATCTTTTCGTTGCCAGGAATCTTGCGCAGCGCCGGAGTGTCCGTCACTCCTGCGCACAGTGCATTGACGGCAATTCCGCGGGGAGCCAGTTCAAACGCAAGCTGCCGACAGTGTGACTCAAGCGCCGATTTCGCCGCCGACACCGCACCGTACTGAGGAATCACACGATGACTGCCCGACGAAGTCATCGCAAAAATTCGCGACCCATGCCCGAGGAGCCCCCGCGACAACAGATCCTGCGTCCAGTAGAGCAGCGAGTGCGCCATCACGTCGCAGGTCATGTCGAGATGCGACTTCCCGATGATGTCGGTCGGCCCGTCCGCCGGTGGAACAAACGGCCGCAACGTTCCGAACGCCAGCGAGTGAACGAGCACCCGAACCGAGGGACCACCCTGCCCCGCCATCCGCTGCGCCATCTGATCGCACATCTCTTTTCGCTTCTGCTCGTCGGCAGCGTTCTGGTTGAAAAACAGTGCTTGCCGCCCGAGCGCCTGGATCTGGTTCACGATCCGCTCGACGTTTGGCATCGTACTGCGACGGTCCAGGTGAACACCAACGATGTCCATGCCGCGCCGGGCCAGCTCAAGCGAGATCGCCTCGCCGAAGCCACTGCTTGCACCCAAAATCACCGCCCAGCCCG
>CAYTGC010000037.1:0-28343 GCA_964437195.1 uncultured Myxococcales bacterium
GGCAGCAAAGAGCCGTCTAGAGGCTCCGTCCTGGCACTCTGCTCAGTGCCTGATCTGAAGCTGGTTCCGCAAGAGATCACAACCCTGCCTGCGATCCGCGAGACCAGTCATCGGCTGGCCCCCAACTGGTATGTGTCACCGGGGTTTGACTCGGTGGCCATGCTGACGGAGCTGTCCACGCATCTCAACGGAGGGGGCGGAGCACTGGAACAGACTTACGCGTATCTGGATCACCAGAGTGCGCTGGACTGGATTCAGTTGTGTAACACGCCAAAGTACATCTCCTTCCGTGACAGCTTTCCGCATGAGGAAACGGCTGTGAGAATCCGAGAGGTGATCGGTCAGGCCGGACTGGATGTGATTGCGCTCGGCCCAGGAGATGCCAAGACCGAAGTTCGCTTGGTCCAGAGTATTCTCGAAGAGAGCCTTCGTCCCAACATTCGCTTCTACCTACTCGATGCCAGCCAGCCACTCCTGAGTCGAGGATTCCGTCATGCCATGGACTCTTTCGGAGACCAGCCAGGGGTCTTCTGTTGCGGAATTCAAGGGAACTTCCACCACCTGCCGAGGTACATGCAGCTCCACTACACACCGGCGCGCTCGCACCGTCGAAGAGTCTATACGATGCTAGGTGCTACGCTTGGTAACTTAGATCAGGAACCCCAGTTCTTCAGACATGCCCTGGGTGGTGCGGTCGGCGGAGATCTTCTCCTGTTCGATGTGGAATACTCGCAGATCGATTCAGTTGATCCGAAAGAGATTCGACGCAAAGATCAGGCATTTGCAGCGACTGTGGCAGAGGACAATCAGCGCTGGCTTGGGGGTCCCATCCGGCGCTACTGCCGCGATGTTCGTGACATTTCCTTTACGCTGGGACTCGACACAGACCGCCCACTCCCCGGCAGTTACGGACTTCAGTTCCTTGCCAAGGTGCAGCTCCTCGGTGGACAGACCAAGGAGTTCTGTATGTTTCAAGTCCGTCGTTATCAGCCGCAGAGTCTGATCGACTGCTTGCGCGGACTCGGCTGGCAGCACGTCGGGCTGATGCCATTCCGAGGCTCGAAGGCGCGACCACGAGGGGTGTTTCTGTTTCAGAAGCAGCTGCCGGGGTGATGCCTCAGAGACGCAGCGGAAGGAATCCAAGAAGTCTGGATGCTGCAATCCTCCTTTGGCAGCAAGGACAGCAGATGCAACAAATCCTAGCGTAGCGCTCCGAGGTCCAGAATCGGGGCGTCTGAGCCTTCGCTGGCATTAACACGAAGAGAGCTTGCGATACAGCGTGCTGCGATCGATGGAAAGCGCGCGGGCAGCAGCGGCTTTGTTGCCTTGGTGTTCACGCAGTACCTCGTGGACATAGGCGCGTTCTAGTTCAGCCAGAGGCAGACCCTCGCGAACGCTCCGACTCAGAAACTGCTGCAAGCCACTATCTTCCGTAAGCTCAATGTCTTCGGGAGTTAGTGCAGAGTGTTCGGTAAGAGCCACTGCGCGCTCGATGGTGTTGGCCAGCTCACGGACGTTGCCTGGATATCGATACGCTCGGAGCTTCGCAAGTGCCGCAGAGGAGATGCCAATCAATGGTCGCTGCATGCGACTGCACGTCTTCTCAAGGAAGTGATCGACGAGAGCGGGAATGTCTTCAGGCCGCTGACGCAGCGAGGGAACCTCAATCCGAATCACATTAAGCCGATAGAACAAATCGGAACGGAATCGACCCTCGCAGACCAGGGACTCGAGAGACTGATTGGTTGCAGCGAGAAACCGTGTCTTGATGGGCACTTCCACCGACGACCCAAGCGGACGCACGAGGCTCGACTCCAGCGCATGCAGAAGCTTTGACTGGGAGTCGAAAGGAATTTCGCCGACTTCATCGAGAAAGAGAGTGCCTCCTGACGCTGCAACGATCAGTCCCTCGCGACTACGCTGGGCGTCTGTGAATGCTCCCTTGTGAACACCAAATAGCTCAGATTCGATGAGTGTGCTCGGTAGCGAACCACAGTTCACCGAAACAAACGGACCCTGTTGGCGCAGGCTCTGCGCATGAATGAAACGAGCCAGCGTCGTCTTGCCGGTCCCTGTTTCGCCCGTTAGAAGCACGGTTGAGTCTGTTCGCGCTGCACGGCTCGCGACATCGAGCACTCGCTTCATGGCTGCGCTGCTTGAAATGAGCTCTGCATCCGAGGTCAGCGCAGGACGAGATGCGCGCAAGCGGACAATTTCTCGTCGGACCCTTCGTTCGCGCAACGCTCGGTCCACAGCCTCGTAAAGTGACTCGATGGCAAACGGCTTGGTCAGAAAATCACAAGCGCCTCCGCGAACAGCTTGCACCGCCAAGTCGATGTTGCCAAATGCCGTCATCAACAACACCGGAGGGCTACCTGGCATACGAGAGAGGGCAGAGACCAAGTCAATTCCGCGTAGCTCGGGCATCTCAACATCGGAGATCACCAAATCGAAGCTCGACTCACGGATGGCGTGCAGTGCAGCACGAGCCGATGTCTGACCGTGAACACAGAAGCCTCGCTCTGTCAGCATTTCCGACAGAAAATCCACCACGCCCGCGTCATCATCGACGATGAGCAAGCTGGCTTCCGGTTGGTTTCTTTCAGTCATGCTGCCACTTCCGCGTTGTGTGTTGGTCCATCGACGGGGAGGACGACATGAAAGCGGCTCCCTTGACCTTCTGTGGACTCTGCCCAGACTTCGCCACCATGGGCCTGCACCAAGGAGCGAACGACGGCAAGGCCAAGACCGGTTCCTCCTCGCTCGCTGCGTGTCGTAAAGAATGGCTCGAAGATCTGCGGCAGTGTCTCCGCATCGATTCCGCAGCCAGAATCGGACACCGTGATGCGAACCGCCTGCGTTGGCTCGCCAGCGGTGTCCTTGCTGGTCGGTGCCAGGTCGATTTGGATGACACCACCAGATTCTGTGGACGCCATCGCGTTGTTTAGCAAGTTCAGAGCAACCTGCTGGACCTGGGCTGGATCGGCAAGAACCGCAGGCAAGGGTGTGGCCGAATCCAGCACGATCGTCAGGCCTTTCCGTCGGGTGGACAGCTCCAAGAGCTCCACCACTTCCCGCAGTACCTGGCGAATGTCCATCCGCTGAAAGCGCGGCGGAGTGCGACGGGCAACGCGGGCAAGCTGGGCTACGATGCGTGTGATGCGGTCGGTCTGCTCCACGAAAATGTCGGCGTAGCGTCGCGTTTCGCTGTCTGTGGCCCGATCTTTAAGCACGCGGGCGCGACCATTTAGAATTTGCAGCGGTGAGCCAATCTCGTGCGCAAGTCCCGCAGCAAGCTGTCCAAGCGTAGCCAGCTTATCGAGCCTCTGGAGACCAGCCTCCAGGGCGTGACGCGCCTCGACTTCGCTGGCGAGCTGTGCGCGGGTGTCTGCGAGCGTCTGAACCAGTTCGTTGAACTCCTGGGTGACTGTTCCGACTTCGTCCTGTCGAGTCGGAGTAACTCGCGGGGGAGCCTGACCACTGCGCAGCAAGCGAACCGCCTGTAGCAGCGACGCGAGCGGACGGCCCACATAATAGGCTCCGATGCCATAGCACAGTCCTGCCAGTGCGACGACCAGCACCAGCACCGACGCCGCAATTGCGAAGCCGGTGCGCATCAGATCGCGCTCGGCATCATCGAGTGGACGAACCAGCGCAACCGTACCGAGCAGTGCCTGCGACTCATCTCGCAAAGGAGCCGCGAAGATGGCGTAGCCAGAGAGGTTTTCCCCGACAAATCGGAGCAGCGGATGGCCGACTGCAAACGCCGACTCTGTAACGCTGCGCAGCATCGCAAGATCAAGCCGCTGGTCACCTGAGTGGGCCGAGAGCTGCTGCTCTTTGCCAAACACGAAGACATCGTAGACAGGGTCGATGCGCTCCAGTGCTTCGAGCGTTTCGTGAATGTCGGCAGGCTGTCCATCGCGTGCTGCGTTTTCGACAGCAACCTGAACGGCTGTGCCGGTCAATCGAAGTTCACGGCTGATCGACTCACGGAGGTCGGCGGACTCTTGGCGAAGCTGATAAAGGCCATGACTACCAATGACCAGCACGCTGGCGCAACAAAGAGCAATGGAGAGCTTGAGGCTTACTCGCATGACGCGATCTGTAGCAAATCACAACACCTGTTGAGCAATGCGACACCACATCTTGCGCGTGCGCCGTGGCGGCTCGTCGCAGACAACGCGGCACAGCGGCTGCTGTTTGCCTACCAGCATGCGAGCAACGTTTCGTCATGAGCTGTGGGCTTTGGCCATCTCGACTGTCCTCGGCTGTTCCAAAGCACCAGAGTCACCACCTGTCACGACAGAGCGAGCCACTGATGCGTCGCTTCCCAGCGGCGTGGTGCGGGTCGCCCCCCAATCCCTGCCGTTTCTGAAGACCCAAGCGGTCCAAGTCGAGACCGCGCTGCCCGCACTGCGCGTCCCTGCTCGGGTGGCCTTCCGTGAAGGCTCGTTTTCGCAGCTCAGCGCGCCCCTCTCCGGTCGTGTGGTCCAGGTTCATGTCAACAGCGGAGACAGCGTCAAGACGGGCGATCCACTCGTGACACTCAACTGCCCTGAGGCATCGTCAGCGCGTAGCCAGTTGGCAACGGCAGAGGCGGAACTGCGCGAGGCACAGGCCGCTCTGACCCGCGAAACCACCATGCTCGCAAAGGGCGTCGGAACCGAGCGAGACCGACTGGCCGCTGAGATCAAGCTTGCGTCCGAGCGTGCCGAATACCAGCGGGCACTGGAGACAGCGCGCTTTGTCGGAGCCGGGCAAGGCAGCATCGTGATCCTGCGTGCGCCACTGGATGGGGTTATCTTGTCGAGGCGAACCACCGTCGGTGCAGCGGTCTCTGCCGGGGGAGAGCCACTGATCGAGCTGGGAGACCCGCAGGCACTCTGGATCATCGCAGACGTGTTCGAGCGAGATCTGAGCCTGATTCGCGTCGGGCTGCGGGCACGCACCGAGCTAACTTCGCTGGCGCATCCCGTAGAGGGGCAGGTTATTTCCATCGGTGCCGTGGTCAGTGAGGCGATGCGAACGGCCCCTGTCCGTATCGCCTGCGTGGGAGACGTATCAGGTCTGCGGCCAGGAATGTTCGGTCGAGCGCAGATTGTCTCTGATGAATCAGGAATTGCGCTGCCTGCCCGAGCCGTCCTGATCCGCGAGGGTGGCGAGACGGTTGTCTATGTGGGTCGCGACTCTCTGCTGTTTGAGCGACGCAAGGTCATTGTGGGGCCCACGCTCGATGGTCGTGTACGGGTGCTCTCGGGCCTTCGACCGAGCGAAAAGGTGGTCGTCGAAGGAGCGCTGCTTCTTGATGGGGCCGCCGAACAGCTTCTCTGAGGGCTTACCACATGCTTCACACCATCATCGATCTCTGTGTCCGGCGACGCCTCGCAGTGCTCTGCATCCTCTTGGCTGTGAGTGCTTACGGTGTAAGTGCGTATCTACGCACGCCAGTTGAAGCCTTTCCTGATGTGACCAATCTGCAAGTTACCGTTCTTACCCAGATGCCGGGCTCTGCGCCCGAGGAGGTGGAGCGGCAGATTACGATTCCGTTAGAGCGGGTGCTAAACGGAACGCCGGGTATGCTCCAGCTTCGCAGCGAGAGTCACTTCGGCCTGTCGATGGTGTCACTGATTTTCGAGGATGAAGCGGATGTCTTTAGGTCTCGCGCGCTGGTCAGTGAGAGGGTCAGCACTGCCGATCTTCCCGATGGAGTTGTCGCAAAGCTTGCGCCTGACGCGACGCCGCTTGGCAAGGTCTACCAATATCGAATCGTGAGCGACCGACACTCTGCCAGCGAGCTGCGCTCCGAACAGGACTGGACCATCGTCCCGCTGCTCAAGCAAGTACCGGGTGTCGCGGAAGTCGTAAGCTTTGGCGGATTCCGTAAGGAATACCACCTGCAAGCGGACCCTGCGCGGCTGGTCGCGCACGGACTGACGCTCAACGATGTGACCGACGCGCTCAAAGCCTCGAATCAGAATGTCGGGGGCGGCATCCTGAGCCTGGGGGAACAGGGGCTCGCGATACGCGGCATCGGCTATCTGCGCAGGCCCACCGAGCTGCTCGATGTAGTGCTGCGTACGCAAGGCGGTGTCCCGGTCACCGTGCGAGATGTTGCGCAGCTTGTGCAGTCGTATACCCCGCGCTTGGGCTCGATTGGATACGAAGAACGATCCGATGTGACCGAGGGCTATGTACTGCTTCGCCGAGGTGAAAATCCCTCGGTCGTACTGGCCGGTATCGAAGCCAAGATCCGTATGCTCAACGGCGGACTGCTTCCCGCTGGGATGTCGATTGTGCCGTTTTATGACCGCACCAGCTTGGTACGGCACACACTTTCGACCGTCTATCACAACCTGGCGTTTGGAGCGGTGCTGGTTGTCTCTGTGGTGTGGCTGTTCCTAAGAACGCTGCGCGGCTCTCTGGTGGTCGCAGCCGTGATTCCTGTCGCACTCCTTGGCGCGTTTATTGGACTCCGCTTCCTCAATCTTCCCGCCAACTTGATCTCACTAGGGGCGATCGATTTCGGAATCCTTGTGGATGCCGCAGTGGTTCTCGTGGAGAGCGTTCTACACGCGATGGCCAGCGCCGGGAATGCAAATGACTTGCATCGACATCAACCCGGTGACCGGAGCGCCATCATCACGCACGCAGCCGTGCGAGTGGGCCGACCTGCACTGTTTGCGATGGCCATCATCACCGCTGCGCTAATGCCCATTTTCACGCTGGAGCGTATCGAGGGCCGCATCTTCCGTCCCCTCGCGATGACCTATGCGTTTGCGCTGGTGGGGGCCTTGGTCCTCGGATTTACGCTGGTTCCAGCCCTGTGCGCGCTGCTGATTCGGCCAAAGGATGCTGCGCACGGAGATGCAAGATGGTTGCAGTGGCTGCGTGCCTGGCATGAGCGAGGACTGACCGCACTCGTTCATCGTCCATGGTTGGTGGGAATCGGACTTCTTTGTCTGCTCGGCTCGGGCTCTGGGGCTGTGCTCCGTCTTGGTAGCGAGTTTTTGCCAGAACTAGATGAGGGCGACTTGCTGATTTTCGCGGAGATGCCACCAAGTATTTCGCTCGAACAGGGAGCCGACACCCTGCGCGCGATGAGAGAGCGAATCACTCCGTTTCCCGAGGTTCTCGCCGTCCTTACCGAGCAGGGACGCCCCGAAGACGGAACCGACAACGAGTCCTTAAATCTGGGCAAACTGCTGGTCCGACTGCACCCCCGCGAAAGCTGGCGTCGTGGCTGGGATCGTGAGCGACTGGTACAGACTCTGCGCGAGCGACTGAATGAGATTCCTGGTGTGCGGTACAACTTCTCACAGCCGATCCGCGATGCCGTGGAAGAAAGCGTGAGCGGGGCGCGCGGCAAGGTCGTGCTGAAGGTCATCGGTGAGGACCTTGACCAGATGCGCGATGCGCTCAAGCAGGCGATGCCGCTGCTGAAGTCCGTTCCGGGCGTGGTGGACTTGGATTTGTACCGCGATGCAACCGTGCCGCAGATTCACATTGCGCTTGATCGGGCGGCCTTGGCCCGCGCTGGGATTCGTGTTGCGGACGCGCTCGATTTGGTTGAGACGGCGACGGGTGGTCAAGTTGTGACTTCGCTTTGGGAAGGTGAGCGTCCCGTCGATGTGCGAGTCCGTCTTCCGGCTCCAGAACGTACCAACCTGGCGGCCATTGGCGGGATCTTGATTCCGGCAGCAGATGGTGCGCGCATCCCTCTTCGCGACCTTTCGGCGATTCGACTTCTGTCCGGTCGGGCGTCGATCCTGCGAGAAGAAAACCGTCGCTTCGCTGCGCTAAAGTTCAATGTCGAGGGCCGCGACATGGGCTCGGTGGTTGCAGATGCGCAAGCGGTGATCGCGCAGAAGCTAAAGCCACCACCGGGACATAGCTTTGTCTGGACTGGTGAGTTTGAAAACCAGCAGCGTGCGATGAAACGACTCGCAGTGGTGGTTCCCATCTCCTTTCTGATTGTCTTTGTGCTCCTCTACTTCGCCTTGCGATCGGTACGCGGAGCACTCGCGATTCTGCTGCTCGCGCCGTTTGCAATGACCGGCGGAGCCCTCGCGCTGATTTTCTCTGGCATTAGTCTCTCTGTGAGCGCAGCGGTCGGTTTCATCACGCTGCTTGGTCAAGTCTGTCTGGCGTCGCTGCTGGTTCTGTCCTCGATCGATGATCGACTTGAAACAGGAATCACACCGTGGCGCGCTTTGATCGACGGAACAAGTGATCGGCTGCGTCCTGTCCTTTTGACTGCACTCCTCGCGATGTTGGGTCTACTTCCGATGGCGCTGTCTCATGAAATTGGCAGTGAGACGCAGCGTCCTTTCGCCGTGGTCATCATCGGGGGACTCTTTACTGCGCTCGTGGTGACGCTGCTCGCGCTCCCAGTGGTCTATGGCCGCATCCTTCGCGTTCAGTTCCGTCCAGAGGCTGCATCGCAAAAAAGTGTGGAGGTGGAATCGTGAATGGAACGCTGTCCTCACTGCTTGCTAGCATCGTCCTCCTCCTTCTGTTTGCACGCGATATTGTCACCGCATCGGCTGCTGAGTTGCCGTCTGAGATCACGATTGAAGACGCCCTCCGCATCTTGGAAAGGGAGAGTCCACGCTGGGCCGCTGAGCGAGCGCAGCTCGGACTGACGGAAGCCGAGTTGATTCAGGCCGCGCTCATCGGCAATCCATCACTAAGCTACAACGTACTCCAGCTTGCCCAAGGGGCAAACACGGGTGCGGCGACAACACATCAGCTCACCATCGAGCAGCCAGTCCCTTTGTTTGGTCAGCGTGGTGCGCGCATCGATGCTGCGAAAGCAACACAAGCCACAGCACGAGCCGACCTCGCGGCACGATTTGCAGAGCGCGCGCGTGAGCTTCGCCATGCCTTTGTGGAACTACTTGGTGCGCAAGAAAAACAGCGACTCCTTGCAGATAGCTTGCGCGAAATTCTGCGAGCTGAAGAGATCGTACGAGGACGGGCAGCAGCCGGGGATCGCAGCAAATACGATGTGCTGCGTGTCTCACTCGAAGCCAGAGCGCTTGACAGCGAGCTTGCGATTGCAGATGCGCAGCGGATCGATGCAGCTGGTCGCATAGGAGAGCTTCTCGGGAAGCCAGGTTGGCAGCCAAAAGCTCGCGGAGATCTCACTCCGATTGACCAGGCTCAGACTGCGACACTGCTGTGGGAACACGCTCGCACAGAACATCCACAGATCGTCGCTGCTCAGAAGCGAATGGAGCAGACACATGCATTCCTGAATCAAGCCAAGCGGGAGCGATTCCCTGAGGTGTCACTGCAACTTGGATTCATGATCACGCAGGCGGAAAGCAGCGCATCAGTACTGGCAGGGATCACGACTCCGCTTCCGCTATGGAACCGTCAGCAGGGCGTGATTGCGCGTGTGCGAGCTGCACAGATCGTTGCAGAACAAGAACATCGCGCAATCCTACGCGAGACGGAGTCTGCCATTGCGCGTACCATCGCAGTCTCACATCGCAGGCACAGCGCAGCGGCTCGACTTGCGACAGAAGTCTTCGCCCGTCTGCCCGAGCTGCGCAGCATGGCGGAGGAGTCCTATCGACAGGGCAGAAGCGGGATCGTGGATCTACTCGATGCATTTCGCAGCTTGAAGGATCTGCGACAACAATACGTAGAAGGAATCGTGGCTGCTGAACATGCAGAGGTCGATCTTCTCTATGCCGCAGGAATCACTGGCAGCGGGATGCACTAGGCTCCGTCTTCTCCGCCGGAAGTGCTAGGCTCGTCTACGTGCAATCAAACGGACCTTCCCATGACTGAAGCCCTCATGATTCTGGCACTTGTTCTTGCAAATGGTGTGTTCTCAGGTGCGGAGATCGCTGTTCTGTCGCTACGCAAGACCCGTCTCCGTGAGCTGCTGGATGCTGGTCATGTGCGGGCCAAAGCCGTACAAGCGCTGCGCGACCAGCCAGAGCGCTTTCTGGCTACGGTGCAGACCGCGATCACCGTCATCGGAGCGGCAGCGGCTGTCTTTGGCGGAGACGTATTTGCCGAGCGATTGTCTGCTGCACTATCGAGAGTGCATGTGCTGGCCCCCTACGCAAAGCAAGTCGGATTTGCGCTGGTCGTTGCAGCCATCTCCTTTCTGTCTCTTGTGTTGGGTGAGCTGGTTCCGAAGTCGTTGGCTCTGCGCGCCGCCGAGCGATACGCGATGCTGATGGCTCCGATTCTCCTGGGCCTCTCCTATGTAGCTCGTCCTGTCATCTGGGTGCTTACGGCCAGCTCGAACTTGGTTCTGCGACTCTTTCATGATCGCACCAGCTTCACTGAAACTCGGCTGTCCCCTGATGAGCTACGCGAAATGGTGGAGGATGCAGCCAAGACCGGCGCGCTTGATGCACGAACCAGCGAGATTGCAAGCCGAGCCATTGACTTCCGCGAGTTAACCGCCGCGTCGGTGATGGTGCCGCGTGTTCAGATCGTCGCGTTGCCAAAAGATGCATCCGTGCGGCTGGTGCAGCAGACCCTGGCTCGACATGTTCACACCCGGATTCCTGTGTATGAAGGAACGATTGACAACATCGTCGGTTATGTTGCGACGAAGGACATTCTCCTGCCCTCGCTACGAGGAGAAGTGTTCACGATCGAGAAGCATCTTCGACCCGTACGTTTCGTCCCTGGCTCTGCCCGGGCCATCGATCTTCTGCACGATATGCAGCAGCAGCGTGGCTCGATCGCACTGGTGGTTGATGAACAAGGCGGCTTGCATGGTTTGGTCACCATAGAGGACCTTGTGGAAGAGCTTGTGGGCGAAATCTTCAGCGAGCACGACAGTCCCAATCCTCTGATCGCAAGGGAAGCGGATGGCAGCGCGCTGGTATCGGGCATTGCCTCTGTGCGAGATGTGAATCGGGAGCTTTCGTTGGACTTACCAGAGAGTGAGCACTGGCATACACTTGCAGGACTCTGCATTACCCTTGCAGAGGAAATTCCGGTAGTCGGTGCGCGTTTCACGGCTCCAGATGGAACTGTTTTGGAAGTTGTTGATGCGTCAGCACGTCGTGTCCGTAGTATTCGGTTACACCCTCGTACCACTGCACACGCTGTGACCCCGGATTCCGGGGATGGGACGCCCCTCCGCGAGGGAAGCAATCGAGGTGATGAGAACACGTAGCGATCCGCAGGAGTCCGCAGCGATTCAGGACGGCTGCCGCTTCCACCTCGCAATCGCAACGCATCCCAGATGAGCGAGGCGAGACTGGATCGCCATCTGTCAACGGCTCACCATGTGACAAGGGTGAAAAGGCCGGTCAGTGTGCCCAAGCAACGAGGGCCGGCGTCTTTGATCTGGAATGTAACAACTGAATCATCTTGATTTACTCGAAGCGCAAGTGTTCTAACGAACGCTGAAATGTCGGAAAGGCAACCGGAATCGCGCGAACGAGCAGGCACCAGCTGGCGACCTACCTGCGGGCTTCTGCGTGTGGGCTTGCTGCTGTGGGCCGGATTGTCCAGTGGTATTGCTCATGCACAGGCAGATGCACCACCGCGACCGCTGACGATCGAGCATGCGGTCCGCTTTGCGCTGTCGCATCACCCCAGCTTGAAGGCGCGGGCGGCGGTCGAGTCCTCGCGCGCTGCGCAGACCACGCAGGCTCGCATGGCGCTGCTGCCTCGGCTCGACCTTGGATTACAGTTCACCCGCGCCACCGGCAACGTCGTCGCTGGGACCGTATTTCCACTGCCGAGCATGCCCAGCGTGACGGGGCCACCCATGGCTGCGCAGCTCGATGCGGGTGCGTTTGGCAGCGCGGTCAGTCTGGCCGCAGGGTGGGACATTGCGGGGCTCGCGCAGCGTATGGCTCAGGTCGATACCGCGCTCGCAACCGAGGCCCAAGCGCAAGCGGGGACTGCCGTGCGAAGGCTCGATGTTGCGTATTCGGCAGCGGACAGCTACCTGCAAGTGTGGGCCGCTAGAGCCGTCGCGCAGTCCGCGCGGGCAAGTGTCGAGCGCGCCAAGACCCTGGCCACGGTCGCGGAATCTTATCAGCGCGCGGAGCTGCGTCCCGGTGCCGATGCCAGCCGCAGCCGCGCCGAGCTGGCACTGGCCCAAGCACAGAAGGCGCGGGCCGAACAGACAGAAGCGGTCGCGCTCGTTCAGCTCGCGCAGGCGCTGGGAGCCGCTGGTTTCGCCGTCGAGGTTCTGCCGATGAACGCTACTCCTTTGCAAGTCGAGCGCCAATCACCCGCGCAAAACGGCCTGCACCCTGCGCTGCGTGAATCGCAGAGCGCCATCGAAGTCGCAGAGGCACAGCTTCGTGCGACGCGGATGCAGTACCTGCCACGCATTGAGCTTCTGGCCGCGCTGTGGTCACGCGGCTCGGGTCTAAACGCGACGAGCATCGCTGGGGGACTGGTTCCCGACGCCGCGAACTGGGGTGCAGGGCTCGTGGTGTCTTGGCCCGCTCTGGAAGCGTTCAGCGTCCGGGCTCGCGTTCATGCAGCGACGGCACAGCGAGCGTTGCTGATCGCGCAGCAAGAAGAGACAGCGCAGGCCGTAAGGAGCCAAGTAGACGCAGCACATGCCTCACTCGCTGCGGCGCTTTTGGTGTGGAAACACACCCCGATGGCGCTGCAAGCCGCCCGTGCCACCGAGCAGCAGGCCCTCGCTCGCTACAAGGCTGGGCTCGCGCGAGTCCTTGATGTCGCCGATGCGCAACGACTTCTGGCCCAAGCCGAAGCGGAAGACGCGCTGGCTCAAGTGGGCGTGCTTCGCGCAAGGCTGCTCCTCTCTCGGGCGCTTGGCGACCTGTCGCTCTTTTTCGATGCGATGAGTCAAGCGAAAGGAGGCGACTAGATGTGGCTCGTTCTCGGGGCGCTACGCCGCCCGATTGCCGTGCTCGTCGCTGCGCTGTCTCTGCTGATCTTGGCGGGGCTGACGCTGCGTCGTGCGCCCGTCGATATCTTTCCCGACCTGGGCATTCCCGTGATCTACGTCGTGCAGCCCTACGGCGGCATGTCGCCCGCGCAGATGGAGGCGCAGGTCGTCACATTCTACGAGTACCACTTCCTTTACATCGCCGGCATCGAGCACATCGAGTCGCAGTCGATTCAAGGGATGGCGATGCTCAAGCTGTACTTTCATCCCGGCACCAACATCCCGCAGGCGACGGCGCAAGTGACGGCGATGGCGTTTCGCGCGACCTCGTTCATGCCGCCGGGTACGCTGCCGCCGTTCATCGTGCGCTTTGATGCGGGGTCGATTCCGATTGGCCAGCTCACGTTCGCAAGTCCGCAGCGCAGCGAGGCCGAGCTGCAAGACCTGGCGCTGTTCCGCGTACGACCGCTGCTTTCGACCCTGCCGGGTGTCTCCGCGCCGCCGCCTTCAGGAGGCAAGGTTCGCACCATCGTCGTGTATCTGGACCCTGCGCAGCTGCGTGCGTTTCGCATCGCCCCCGATGAAGTCGCCGCCGCCGTTGCACGCGGCAACCTGACCTTGCCGTCAGGAAATGTTCGCATCGGCGACCGAACGACACTAGCGACGACGAACGCGATCGTGCAAAAGCCCGCCGATCTGGAAACGCTGCCTGTGCGCACCGGATCAGGCCCCACGGTTCTGCTTCGCGATGTCGCGCGGGTTGAGGACTCTGCCGATGTCGTCTACAACATCGCACTCGTCAACGGGCGGCGCACGGTCTACATGCCGCTCACCAAGCGCGCGGACGCCTCGACGCTGGATGTCGTCAGCGCCGTGAAGGACGCGCTGCCCAAGATGCGCGCCCAGGTACCAGAAGATGTCGAGATCCGCCTGGAGTTCGATCAGTCGGTCTATGTAAAAAGCGCGCTCCGAGGACTCTTGACCGAGGGTGTGCTCGGCGCGCTGCTCACTGGCCTTTTGGTCTTCCTGTTTCTCCGCAACATCCGCTCGGCGGCGATCGTGCTGGTCACCATTCCGCTCGCCGTGCTCGCTGCCGTGGTCGCACTGCGGCTCGCGGGACAGACCCTCAACATCATGACGATTGGTGGGCTTTCGCTGTCGGTCGGTATTTTGGTGGATGAGTCCACCGTCGCGATCGAGAACATTCACGCGCACCTACAACAAGGCAAGTCTGCATCGTGGGCCGTCGTCGATGGCATGTCCGAGGTCACACTGCCGCGCCTTCTGGCCCTGCTCTGCGTGCTCGCCGTCTTCATTCCCTCGTTCTTCTTGGTGGGAATCGGTCGCGCACTGCTCCCGCCGCTGGCGCTCGCCGTGGGATTCGCCATGGTGGCTTCTTATTTTCTATCGAGCACGCTTGTCCCGGTGCTGAGCGTGTGGCTCTTGCGCAGCGCGGCTGGTCACTCCTCCTCATCCGAATCCAAGAAGAGTCCGTTTTCCCGACTGCAAGATGGATACGGGCAACTGTGCTCTGCACTGATCAAGCGCCGCTGGTTGGTTCTTCCTCTCTATGTCGCCTTGTGCTCAGGAGGGCTGCTTCTGTCGTCACACATCGGAGTGGAGCTGTTTCCGCGCGCCTCTCACGGGCAGATCCGTCTGCGCATCCGCGCGCCAGATGGCACGCGATTGGAACGCACCGAAGAGCTTGTGCGCAGCGTCGAACAGAGCATCCGCGAAGAAGTCGGCGACAGCGCGGTCCGCATCACGCTTGCGAACATCGGCAACCCGCCATGGACCTATCCAGTAAACGGCGTGTACGTCTGGAATGCAGGCCCCCATGAAGCGCTGCTGCTGATCGCGCTCAGCGATGGCAAGCGGCCTTCCATGCCGCAGCTCGAAGAGTCTTTGCGAAAGCGACTCTCTGATCGTTTTCCGATGGTGCGTTTCTCGTTTGAACCGGGCGACATCGTGTCTCAGGTGTTGAACTTCGGATCGGCGACACCGCTGCAAGTCAACATCACCGGCACCAGTCTGCCCGACACACGCGCCGCTTCCGAGAAGCTGATGGCGAAGCTGCGCACGCTGCCGATGCTGCGTGATGTGCAGATTCCGCTCGCACTCGACTACCCATCGCTCGACGTGAACATCGACCGAGAGCGAGCCGGTCAGCTTGGGACCACGGTGGACCGCATCGCGCGCTCGCTGGTGGTCGCAACCTCATCCAGCGCGCTCATTGCGCCGAATTTTTGGGTAAACCCGGCCAACGGAGTTCCCTATCGCATCGCGCTGCGGGTGCCGGAACATCAGGTCGCATCACCCGAAGATGTCCGCACGCTGCCGGTCATGCCTGAAGCCAGCAGCGCAACCACCGTTGGCGATGTCGCGACCGTGCGCGAAGGCAAGACGCTGGGCGAGATCGATCACTACAACAGCCAGCGCACCATTTCTGTCGTCGCAAATCTGGCAGGTCGGGATCTGGGCGAAGCGGCAAAGGCCGTGGAGCGCGCGGTCGCAGACCTCGGACCTCTGCCGCGTGGTGTCACCGTTACACTGCGTGGACAAGCGGAGCAGCTGCGCCTGACGCTGCTGAGCTTGCGGGAAGGGCTTTTGTTGGCAGCGCTTACCGTCGTTCTGCTGTTGATGGCGAACTTTCAGTCGGTGCGCGAGCCACTTTTGGTGCTGCTGACGCTGCCTGCGACGGTGGCCGGATCAGTCGTGCTGTTGTGGCTGACCGGAACGACACTAAATGTGCAGTCGGTGATGGGAATCATCATGGCGCTGGGCGTGTCGGTTGCGACGGCGGTGCTCGTGCTGAGCTTTGCTCGCACGCGCAGACAGCTCGGCGATTCCCGACTCGATGCAGCGACCCACGCGGCGGCCTCTCGCTTGCGTCCGATCTTGATGACGAGCCTCGCGATGATCGCAGGCATGGTGCCGATGGCGCTGGGACTCGGCGAGGGGGGCGAGCAGAGTGCGCCACTCGGTCGCGCGGTCCTTGGTGGACTGGTTTCCGCCACGGCCACCACCCTGTTTGTGCTCCCCGCGCTCTATTGTTTGGTTGCCCGCGCTGCACCTTTTCGAGGCGCATCCCTTCATCCCGATGATCAAGACGGACAAAAGGAGGACCCCCGTGAAACGTAACGCCGTCGCGCTCTGCCTCCTGCTGGGTGCATGCAAAGAGGCATCACCGACCGTCGATCCGGTCGCGTCCGCACCGTCAAAGCCTGTGACCGCAGCTCCGCTGGAGACCGTGCAGGTCGAAGCGCAAGTGATTCATACAAAAACGCTGCTGCAAGGTGAGCTGTTGCCGTTTGAAGCGGTGGCGCTTTACGCGCGGACGCAGGGTTTTGTGGAGAGCATCGCGGTCGATCGCGGCAGCGCTGTGAAGATGGGGCAAGTGCTGGCTCGAATTTCGGCCCCAGAGCTGCAAGCGCAGCGCGCTGAGGCAGAGTCCAAGTCGCAGGCAGAAGAGGTCACGCATAAGCGCCTCCGGGCCGCATCCGCAACACCTGGGGCGGTATCGAAGCAAGAGATCGACCAGGCCGATGCGATGTGGCGTGCGAGTGTATCGCGCGTTGCTGCGCTGCGCGCGATGGAACAGTACCTGGTCATCAATGCGCCGTTCGATGGGATGGTGACAGAGCGTGGCGTGCATCCCGGCGCGCTTGTCGGTCCTCCCGCAGGGGCAGCCACGCCCCCCCTGTTGCGCGTCGAACAAGTGGCTCGCTTGCGGCTTACAGTGGCAGTCCCAGAAGCTTACGCGAGTGCCGTGAAGCAAGGTGCGGTCGCTGACTTTTCGGTGCGCTCCTGGCCGCGTGAAACATTCCATGCACAAGTGCAGCGCATTGCCCACTCGCTCGACGCCAAGACGCGCACCATGGCGGTCGAGCTGGACGTAGACAACAAAGACGGACGCCTTGCGCCAGGCATGTTTGCACAGGTGGTCTGGCCGGTGGTTCGGACAGCGCCCTCTCTGCTGGTGCCGATGTCTGCGATTGTGAAGAGTACCGAACGGACCTTTGTGGATCGCATTCGCGATGGGGTCGTGGAACAGGTCGTGGTTCAGCCCGGAATCAGCCAAGGACCACTGACCGAAGTATTCGGCGAGCTCCACGAAGGCGACTCTGTCCTTCTGCGCGGACGTGAGGAGCTACCCGCTGGCAGCCATGTGGAAACCAAGGAAAAACGACCATGATGCGACTCCTATCGGCATCCGTTCTGTGCATATGTTCTGTCGGAACGGCTCAGGCACAGACCGCGCATCCAGCACCAGAACCCAAAGCGGCTGAAACCGCGACACAAGCATCCACAGAGCAGACGGTCACTTTTGACAAAGACACGATCGCGGCGCCTCCTTCCCAATTTGAAACCGTGATTGGCGACTGGAGCGTGGCCGAGCTAGCCGGGTCGCGCGGTCTGCAAGTGGATGGAACCAAGTGGCGACAAGGTGTCCCATCGGCCAGCCTGGCGGATCAGGCCAAGCGCCTCTACGGTGATCGCTACGCCGAGTTTCTTGACGGAGTGAAGGCGTTCGCATTCTTCCCTTTGTCTGTGTATCGCGGGGACTGTGGCGGAGAAAACGTCACGTTGTCGGTTCGCTTCTATCCCCAAAATGGTCGCATCGATCAGGCCGCAGGAATCGCTTGGAGCATTGCGCCCGACGGCAGCTACTACGGAGCACGCGCCAACGCGCTGGAACACAACCTGCTTTTCTTCAAAGTGGTTCGCGGCAAACGAACGGTGATTCAGACTGTGCGTGGCGTGGTCACCGACAGCAAGAAGTGGCATACGCTGCGTGTGACGTTGCAAGGGAAGTCTCTGGTCGTGTCTGTGAATGACAAGGAAGTGCTGCGCCGAAGCCTGGAGGTACCGGCAAGCGGTCGCTGTGGTCTGTGGTCGAAAGCAGACTCTCACGTGTTGTTTGATGACTTCCGGATTGTGAAAAACAGCGGCAGCGCAGAGTCGAGCAAGTGACAGCAGACAGAGAACCAAGGCCCGTCGTCCAGATCGCGCACTTGTCACGCAAACGGAGTGGCAGGCTGGTGCTGCGCGATGTGTCTTTCGAGCTGTTTGCTGGCGAAGTGCTCGTAATCATCGGACCGAATGGGGCTGGGAAAACGACGCTGCTGGAAGCCGTGACAGGAATCGGTCCTGTTGATTCTGGATCCGTGTTTCACTGTCAGCCGGGACGGGCGCGCAAGCTGGATGGACTGCTCGATTTTGCGCATGTGTTTTCCTTTCTACTTGATGAAGCAGAGCTTCCCGAAGAAGTCTCTGTTCGTACGCTTCTCACGCATGCAGCAAAGACAAGTCGGGCTCCTGCCACGCTGGCAGATTCGCTGCGGACAGCGCTCGATCTGGATGCCTTGCTTGATGCACGGGGACGCGAGCTATCGCGAGGTGAGCGACGAAGAGTCGCGCTGTTTGCGGCGCTGTGTACCACACGCCCGGTCGTCGTTCTGGATGAACCGCTGGGGGTCTTTGATCCACGACAACAGCGGAAGATCGTGCAGCTACTGAAAGACCGCGCACGCACTGGGACTGCGCTGCTCCTGAGCGTTCATCAGATGACGGATGCAGAAAAGCTCGCGGATCGCATCTTGCTGCTGAGTGAAGGCCGAGCACTGGCTTGCGGTACCTTCGATGCGCTGCGTCAGCAGGCTGGGTGTCCGGGGGCTTCTCTGGAAGAAGTATTTCTCGCGCTGCTCAGCGAAAACGATGGATGCCGACATGCTGCGCCGTGAGCTGGCGATTGTCCTTTGTGCGAGAGGAACCTGGCTGATTGCTGCGCTGGCGGCGCTCCTTATCGGTCATTCCTTTGTGCTTGCAATCGATCTGTTCGCTGCCGGTTCGCGGTCGGTGCAGTCTGGGGGACTGATGTCGCGTGAGTTTGATCCGCTGCTGGGAATCGCCAGACCCACGCTCGGCGGTCTGTATCTTTCGCTGTCGCTGCTTGCGCCCCTTGTGGCTGCGCGCTCGATTGCCGTGGAACAGGAACGACGCAGCCTGCGCGTCCTCTTGTTGCAAACTGCGATGCCCGTGCGGCTCCTTGTTGCGAAGTACCTTGCAGCCTGTGCGGGTGTGTCGCTGCTGCTACTGCCCGTGCTTCTGTGCCTCGGAATGTGGCGCGTAAGTGGCGGACATCTCTTCACGCTGGAGACAGCGGTGGCGCTGCTTGGACATGTGCTGTATCTGCTGCTGCTTACGGCGGTGGGCTGCGCGGCTGCGACGTGGACAAGCTCTGTGGCACAGGCTACCGCGCTGACGCTCTTGGCCGTCCTTGGGTCTTGGGGAATTGATGCAGCCGAGGGATTTTCTGCGCTGTCCTGGCTCTCTGCCGCTGCCGATTTTTCGCTGACACCACACCTTCAGCCGTTTGAACGGGGAATCTTTTCGCTGCGTGATGCAGCGTGGTTTCTGTCTTTGACACTCGGCGCGCTTGCACTAGCGCTGACCGGCCTGCGCTTCGATGTCCGCACCGGAAAGAGAGTGCTGAGCACGCTTCTGATTGTGATTGTCACAGCACTCCTTCTGCGCGGAACAACCAAGCTCTCCGCTGCGTACGACTGCACAGAGGAACGACGGAACTCTCTGCCAAAAGACACGGAGCACGCGCTTCAGCAGATGGGCGGAACGCTGTCGCTCGCGGTGTCTCTGGATAGAGAAGATGCGCGGCGACGCCTGATTGATTCCGATGTCATAAGCCCACTGCGTTTGGCCCGGCCCGATCTGCGGGTGAAGTATCCGCTGGATGACGGAAGCGACAGAGTCGGATCTACGCACAACGAAACGTATGGACAAGTCACGCTCTGCATCGACTCGCAGTGCAAGGACTCCTATTCCACGCAGCGAAGGGAGCTCGTCACCCTGCTGTTTGAAATCGCAGGACAGCGCATGCCACAGTGGCTTTCGACGAGCTATCGCGGCTATCCGTTTGTCGTGGAAGGAACCGCGCGCGCTGTGATCTTGTTTCTTTCCTACGGGTTCTTTCCTGTGTTGCTCGGTTGTGCAGGACTTGTGCTGACACGCCGACGCCGTCGAAAGTAAAGTGTACCGATGAGCGATGCGCCACGCTGGCTGCTTCTTATCCACCAGATTCCGCCCAAGCCGAACTACTTCCGCGTCAAGATTTGGCGTCGTCTTCAGCGAATCGGAGCCGTTGCGCTGAAGAACTCTGTGTACATCCTGCCGCGCAGTGACACCGCACAAGAAGATCTGGCGTGGGTGCTGCGTGAAATCAAAGAAGGCGGCGCAGATGCGACGCTCTGTGAAGCACGCATGGTCGATGGCATTACGGATGAACAGATCGAGTTGCTGTTCCAGACGGCACGCGATGCAGACTATGCCCAGCTTGCGGAAGAGCTGCGACGTTTGCTTGGTGAACCGTGCAATGCAGAGGCATCGCAGGCCGTACTGCTCAGTGAGCTTGTTCGCGTCGAACGTCGGTTGTCAGAGATCCTTGCGATCGACTTTTTTGAGGCGTCTGGACGTGTCGCGGTAGATGGCCTGCTCAGAACCCTGCAAACGCGGCTGCATCCACAGAAGACCGAGTCGAAACAAGAAGACGTTTCTTCTCTTCGCTCTTCCTATCAAGGCCGGGTTTGGGTGACACGCAAAGGAGTCCACGTCGATCGCATTGCCTGCGCCTGGCTCATCCGCCGCTTCATTGATGAGAGTCCCCGCTTCAAGTTCGTCCCCGGAAAGGACTACCGGCCAGCGTCAGAGGAAGTCCGCTTCGACATGTTCGATGCGGAGTTTACTCACGAGGGAGATCTGTGCAGCTTCGAGGTCTTCCTAAAGCGGCTTCACATCAGCGATCCCGCGCTCTGCGCGATGTCTGAAGTCATCCATGACATCGACCTAAAGGACGGCAAGTACGGACGTGCAGAGACAGGGGGAATCGCAAGCCTCATCATTGGCATCGCTCAGCTGCATCGAGAAGACGAAGCCCGCATCGCCCAAGGCAGCGCACTCCTCGACGCACTGTACGAGTATTTTGCAAAAAAGGACAGATGACGCAGGGCATCGCAGAATCGAGCACACGCAGGCGCGGCTACCTATGCGGTCTGTTGGCGGCAGCGCTTTTTGGAGTCAGTCCACCGCTTTGCAAGCGTCTGCTCGGTGAAGCATCCCCCCTGATCCTGTCGGGCTGTCTGTACGTGGCGGGCGGACTGGCGCTGAGTCTGTTTCTGGCAGGTCGGCGTCTTCTCGGCGTGGAGGTTCGCGAGGCCGCGCTGCGGTGGGCCGATGCGCCTCTTCTGGCTGGCATCACGCTGCTCGGTGGATTCGCAGGACCGCTGCTGATGCTGCTCGGACTTTCGCGTCTGTCAGGACTGGTCGGCTCCTTGCTGCTGAACCTGGAAGCACCGCTGACGATGGCACTCGCGGTGATGGTCTTTCGCGAACATCTGTCACGGTGGGAGTGGGCAGCGGCTGCGCTCATCATCGGTGGTGCTGCCGTCCTGCGGCTGGAGCCGGGCATGGGTCGAGCGGATGGGCTGGGCGTGCTGTGCATCATTTGTGCATGTCTATGCTGGGCGCTCGACAACAACCTTACGCAGCGACTTTCTGTGCGAGACCCGGTCCGCTTGGCTCGCTGGAAGACCCTTGGCGCGGGCTCTGCGAGCCTCCTTCTGGGTTTGCTTCTTGGTGGAGAGATGCCTCGTCCGAGTCTGGCTGTCTTTGTTTTTGGCATCGGTGCGCTCAGCTATGGGTTGAGTCTGGTCCTCGATAACTATGCCCTGCGACTTCTCGGCGCGGCACGCGAGGCCGCGCTGTTCTCAACGGCACCGTTTCTCGGCGCAGTCACCGCGATTGGGGTCCTGCGTGAGCAAGTCACAGGCTGGCATGCCGTCGGTGGTGGTCTCATGCTGGCTGGCGTCGTCGCAGCGCTGCGTGCCAAGCACGGTCACTTGCATCACCATGAAGCGCTATCCCACGAACACGCGCACGTTCACGATGCACATCATCAGCACATGCACGACAGAGACGAACCAGTCGGCGAACCTCATACGCATCCTCACGCGCATTCAGAGATCGATCACGAGCATCCCCACGTCTCCGATCTCCACCATCGACACAAGCACTAAGTCCTTGGGGAGAGGATGTCTACTCCTTCGAGATGGTGTGCGATGAAACGATGCCGCCATACCGCAGAAAGAGCGAGGGAACGACCAGCATGTTGAGTGCGGTCGAGCTGAGGAGTCCACCGAGGATGACGACTCCCATCGGGGCTTGCAGCTCGTTGCCTGGGCTGGCACCCGCCAGAACCAGCGGGACAAGCGCCAGTCCGGCACACAGGGCGGTCATCAGCACCGGGCTCAGTCTCTCTTGTGAGCCCCGAGAGACCGCATCGAAGGGAGATAGCTTTTCAACGGTCAGCAGATGCACATAATGCGACACCATCATGATTCCGTTGCGGGTTGCGATACCAAACAGCGTGATGAATCCGACCAGCGATGCCACGTTGAGGACTCCGCCAGAGAGCCACACAGCGATGACCCCACCGATCAGCGCAAAGGGCAAGTTCACCATTACCAGCAGCGCCCTCCGGGTCGAGTGGAATGCCAGATAGAGGAGCAGGAAGATCCCGACCACAACTCCTCCGCCGAGGAGTAGCAAGGTGCGGGTAGCGGCCTGTTCACTCTCGAACTGACCACCGTAGGAAACATAGTAACCTGCGGGTAATCGAACACTCTGTTCGACGCGCTTCTTCAGGTCTGTGATGACACTGCGCAAGTCGCGTTCGGCCACATTGGCGGTGATCACAATCCGGCGCTGAACACTCTCCCGTGCGATGAGATTGGGACCAATATCGCTGCGCAGCGTCGCGAGTGTCTTAAGCGGAACCTTGATTCCCTGCGGTGTATCGATCAGCGTGTCAGCAATCGCAGCTTGGCTCGCACGCTCTGTATCTGGATAGCGAAGTAGTACGTCATATGTCCGCTGACCGTCGAGAAGTTGGGTGACCTTTCGACCGGCCAGTGCGGTCTCGATATGTTCTGCCAGTTCTCCGCTGCGGACTCCGTACATCGCCAGTTTTTCACGATCGAACGCGATATGAAGCTGTGGGAGATCGACCTGCTGCTCGATGGCAATGTCCACGAGACCAGGGATTTCCTGCATCACGGCTTGCATGGCTTGCGCTGTGCTGCGAAGCTGCGCAAGATCATCCCCAAAGATCTTCACCGCGACGTTCGCCCGCGTGCCAGACAGCAAGTGATCGATGCGATGAGAGATGGGCTGTCCAATGGTGATATTGACTCCGGGCAGAATCGACAGCCGCAGCCGCAGCTCCGCCAGAAGAACCGACTTACTCCGGCCTTTTTGGAGATCGAGGCGAACATCGATCTCGGACGCGCTCACTTCCTGCGCATGCTCATCAAGCTCGGCTCGGCCTGTGCGACGAGCGGTGGACACCACTTCGGGAAACTCATGCAGCAGCTTTTCAATCCGACGACCCAGGCGGTCCGATTCGGCCAGAGAGGTCCCAGGCAGCGTCACGGCACTGATGGTCAAAGAACCTTCATTGAAGTCGGGCAAAAAGGAACGACCCAACGTCGGCACGACAGCGAGCGCGGCCACGAGGAGCACCACAGACGCTCCCACCACACCGCGCGGATGACGGAGAGCGGCATCCAGCAGCGGCTTGTATCCACGCTTGAGATGCCGAACGAGCCAGCCATCCTCATGCGAAGAGAGTGCGACCTTTGGCAGCAAGTACGCGCACAGCGCCGGAGTCAGCGTCAGCGCCACCACGAGCGACGCACCAATCGCAACCAGATACGAAAAGCCGAGCGGAGCCAGCAGCCGTCCTTCCACTCCAGACAGAAAGAACAGCGGCAGAAACGCAAGCATCACGATCAGCGTAGCAAAGACGATGGAGCCTCGGATTTCATGCGATGCAGAGAAGATCACGTCCACTGCGGAGAGGCGCTCCGACTCTTCCCGATCCGCGTTTTCGCGAAGTCGCCGGAATACATTTTCTACGTCGATGATGGCGTCGTCCACCAGCTCACCAATGGCAATCGTCAGGCCCCCAAGCGACATCGTGTTCAGGGTCATTCCGGTTGCACGGATGGCAAGGATCGCGACCAGAAGGGAAACCGGGAGCGCGGCAAGCGAGATGATGGTCGTCCGGGCCGAAAACAGAAACAGAAACAGGATCACGGCGACGAGAACGGCCCCATCCCGCAGCGCATGCGTCACATTGCGAATGGCCACAGAGATAAAGTCTGCTTGCCGAAACAGATTCCGCTGGATTCGCATCCCTTCTGGGAGCGTTCGCTGGATGCCATCCAGTGCTTGCTCGATGCGACCGGTTAATTCCAGGGTGTTTGTACCGGGCTGCTTGAGTACGCCCAAGATCACGGCAGGCTCAGCGTCTGCTGACCCTTCGCCTCGCTTAAAGGCCGGACCCACTTCGACTGTGGCAACTTCGCGGATGGCAATCGGGACACCGTTTCTGACGGCTATCACGGTCTGCTCAATGTCTTGCGCAGACGCCAGGCGACCCAGACCCCGGATCACTTGCTCGTGCGGACCACGGACCAGGAATCCTCCGCTCGTGTTCTGGTTGCTGGTCTTTAGCGCGGCTGCGACATCATCCAGCGAGAGATGAAACCCGAGCAGCTTGTGCGGATCTGCAAGCACTTGGAACTGCTTGAGACTGCCACCAATGGGAATGACCTGCGCGACACCAGAGAGCGCCAACATGCGCTTGCGGATCAGCCACTCTGCTGCATCGCGGACTTCGACCGGAGAGTGACGATCACTCTGTAGACCCAGGAACAGGATCTCTCCCATCACAGACGAGATCGGGGCCAGCGTAGGGGGACCGATATCAGGAGGAAGCTGTGCCGCAACCAGTTGAAGCTTTTCACTCACGATCTGCCGCGCGACATAGAGGTCGGTGCCCCACTCGAACTCGACCCAGACCAGCGAGATGCCGACCGCAGAGGCAGAACGGACACGACGAACGCGAGTGGCACCGTTCACCGCCGTTTCGATGGGAAAAGTAACCAGTGCTTCGACTTCTTGCGGAGCCAGGCTGTGCGCTTCACAAACCACTGTCACGGTCGGAGCGGTAAGATCAGGAAGAACATCCACCGGAACCTGGGGCGCAATTGCTGCCCCGTAGATGCTCAGGGCCAGCGCAAAGATGACCACCAAGAGTCGATTCCGCAGCGACCCACGAATCAGGGAATCTAACAGCGACATGGTGACCTCTTAGTGCGCGTGACCATGCGCTGGGACGCTTCCAGATGCGGATGACAGCTTGATCTCGTATGCGCCTTTTGTGACAAGCCGCTCGCCAGCATGCAGGCCGGAACGCACCTCGACTTGGCCTCGGTCACGAAGACCGACTGTCAGCACGCGCCGCTCAAACGCTTCCCCTTCCGCTTGAACATACGCGATGTAGCGACCGTTTTCTTCGATGAGCGCCGACTCAGGCACGGCCAGTACGGCAATGCTGGGGCCGACATGAAGATGAACCCGCGCTAGCTGACCGCTGCGGAGCGCTCCGTCCGCATTGCCAATTTCAAAGAGTACCGTCAGCGTTCTAGTTTGGGAGTCGATCGCCCGGCTCACAGTGAGTAGCCTTCCCTGTCGTTCTGAAACAGAGATGGGACGCTCACTTCCTTCCACCGTGAACCACGCATCGGTGGCCTTCTGTACACGCTGGGCATCCGCCGCAAAGACACGCGCTTCCAGCCACAATCGGTCTTGATTGAGGACAGAGAAGATGTGCTGGCCTTGTTCGACAAACTCACCGGGATGCGCGTTCACAGCGATCAGCGTTCCAGCGATTGGCGTGCGCAGAACAAATCCGCTCGGGTTGCCACTGAGCAGCGTACCGTTCTGGAACTGTCGAAACCGAGCCATCGCCGACTCCATCTTCGCTTTGGCCCGACTGGCTGCGGCGCGGTCCTCCTCTAGCTCTTGCTGGGAACCGATGCCATGCGCAACCAGATCTTCTCCTCGCTTCAGTCTCGCTTCGGCAGCCGCTAGTTCGACGCGGGCTGCATCCACTGCGGTTGACAGTCCGGCGCGATCACCATCTGCGGCAAGACGTGGAACAATCACCGCGAGGATCTGTCCAGAGCCCACCGCAGCAGCCGGAACAGGAGGAGACTCCATCGGGGCCAGCCACCCGCTGATGGGAGTGACGACACGGTGTAGCTTGCCGGCAGCGGGCTTTAGCTCACCATAGGCTGCGACCGTAGGCTGAAGTGTTTGTTCTTGCACCGCAGCCGTCGCAAAGTCGGTGATCCACTGCTGCTCCTTGAGAAAGGGAACCCGACCTCCCTCTGACTTTTCCTCTTCGACGGTAGATGCGGACTGCAAGTCTGCGTGAACCACGCACGGACCGACCGCGATCTGTTCGGAAACTTGCGATGAGGCGACCGTTAGCAGGAGCTGGCAAGACCCCGCGCGCTTTGGCGAAAGGAGCGGACGGAAAATGCCAGGGCTGAGCGGGCCGTCCACGCGACTCGTTAGCTCGGTGCCGTCCGTGTAGCGCAGCACCAAGGTCACAACGCCGCTTGTCACGGGCTTCCATGAGCCATGCGCCGTAAGGTGCGCAGCAAAGCTGGTCTGCTGACCCACCACGAGCGCACGGTGCTCTAAAAACAGCTCGAGCTTTTCTGTCCAGCGCGTGACCGACAACGCCGGTCGTGGGTCGTCCGTTGGAGCCGCTGACTCCGCAGCTCTACGACAGCCAGCGCCAAGTGGGCTCAGCAGCACTGCTGCTACTACCGCTGGTAGTAGATAAGACCGCGCAGAGAACGAGGGAAGCGAGTCACGCATCGTTACACCATGCCGAGCAAGGTTTCGAGGAGGTGATGGACGGAATCGGAACAGACCAGGAGCAAGCACATTCCCACAGCCCCCAAGCACCAAGTGCTATGGAACAGTCGCTGTGTCTCAGACACACCAATGCACTGGCCATCGAGCAGTGCATGCACTCGCTCCTCTACCCGCGCAGCCGAGCCAAAGGCTGCTGCGCCAGCCACAGCGAGATTCCCCGCACGGACAAGCTTCACAAGCGCGCTGGCAACCACAGCCGCATCACCAATCGCCAAGGCTGCCCGCTGATCGCAGAGGCGCTCTGTTGCACTGTCCCACTGCGCGAGGATTCGATGGGACACTCCTGGCACTCCGCATTGTGCGCAGATGCGGAGCAGGAGACGCTTCCAAATGTCTCCCTGCTGGATATGAGCTGACTCATGGGACAGGACAGCAGCTCGCTCGCATGGACCCAGCAGCGCTTCGGCCTGTGTGGACAGGAAGATCTGTGGACGACGAAAACCTGCGACCATACAAAAAGGAATCCGTGATGAGACGCGAACCAAGGGCAGTCCCGTATCACCAGGGCTCGTCGGAAGAGAGGCAAGCATGTTCAGTTTTTTCAGGGATCGAGTGATCGACACAGCGCTCAAGAGTCCTTTGACAAACCACAGCACCGCCATGCTTGTGACCCACGCCATCGCCCAGGTTTTTTGCGTCCAGACCTCGCCATGCCACAGACAAAGATGTGCGTGATGCAAGTGCTGTAGACAGTGATCGTCTTGAGGGTGCCATCGCGTCTGCAACGAGTGCCCAAGCAGAGTCAGCGTCACGGTCAGACCGAAGAGAGGTGGTCCCACAAGGCCGATTCCGCAAAGTGCGCGCTCGACCTGACAGCCCTGCTGCCTCGCCCACTTTCGCCCAGCGTGCAACGCCAGCAAAGCCAATCCCGACGCGCCCCACGTCAGAAGGAAGAAAACCAGTACAAATCCAAGCAGACTCCCAAAGCCGGTCATCGCTTGGAACTCCGATGCGCCGCAATCAGTCGCTCCAGTTCATCCAGATGGCCAGCATCCACTTTCACCGCAGCATCGACGAATGCCGCGAGAACAGGAGACGCCGATTGACCTAGTAGTCCAACGACAGTCTTCTCGATGAGTCCACGTTGGAAGTCCTCGCGGGACAGTCTGGGTCGATACTCGAACGCAAGTCCCTCTTTGCTACGGACCAGAAGCCCTTTTCTGTGCAGACGATCCAGCGTGGTCATCACCGTCGTATATGCCAGCGAAGGAGAGCACCGCAGCTTCGGTATGACACCTCGAACGGTCAGCGGGCTCTCGTCCCACAAGACGTCCATCACCTGCTGCTCAAGCGTGCCCAGATAGGAAGTCTTTTGCGGATGATTCGACAAGGCGAAGGTCTTACGCCAAGCGTCTACTATCGTCAATAGTAGTCAGTGAACTCCAACCCTGAGCGTGAGGTGCAGCCGCTCCGATCTTCCTTCCCCAACACCAGTTTTCGATCCCAACGACTTCCGTACCTTCTGCCACCTCGCAGTCGAGTTGATGGCGCTGAATCTGTCGGGTAGTTCACTGGCGTTGACCGGCAGTGCAGTGAAGAGTTGATTGGTTCTCACCGTCAATTTGCGCGGGCTCATTTGGTCCTCGGCAGAGGGGTTCCCATCGAATGGTCTTCC
>CAYTGC010000038.1:0-28151 GCA_964437195.1 uncultured Myxococcales bacterium
AACATAGCCGGACACACATCTGGTTTGCGGACCTAGAACCATGAATGGTCTTGCCCCCATGCACGAAGTTAGCGCTTCCTTCCGCCGCGTGAGCGCCGCTATAATGAATCAGGGGGGGCGAATTCATTTGAGTCGTCCGGGGCTCCGGGTATTGGGCACAAGCGTGACGACAAGGCGGCAGATTCTGCTGCTTGGGTGTCTCTCGCTGCTTGCCTGCGGTGGCCATCCGATCAAGGTCCAGCTAACCATCGCCACCGACGCAAACAACAACTCGCCGGTCTTGATCTCGGTCATCTTTCCCAAAAATCCGACGCTGTTCAAAAAGCTGATCGACCTGAGTGCGAAGCAGTGGTTTTCCCAAAGAGAGCAGCTACTTCGAGATTACCGACGAGAACTGGACGAAACATACTACGAGTTCATCCCTGGTCAGCAGGTGCCGGAACTGACTCGCAAAGTTCCTAGCAACGTGTCGCAAGGGATTCTGTTTGTGAACTACCAGACGCCTGGATCGCATCGCTACACATTCGATACGAATCAGCCTCTCAAGATTGGGTTTTCGCAACAGAGCGTGAACCTGACGCAGTGATGGGGAGTGGGAACCGGAATGCCAAGCGCGCATGATCTTCCACCAACGATTCAGTGGCACGAGGGAATGCTCCTCGCTCCGCAGCATTTCCAGCAGCTTGTGCAGCGCACGGAAAAGCTCCTCACGTATCACCTGAGCCTTGGACTCCCGTACCAGTTCGGAGTCATTCGGCTTCGCTACGAATCGACACAGCTATTTACTGGAACACTGCGAGTAACCGAGCTGGAAGCCGTTCTTCCCGACGGATTGGTCGTGTCCTTCAAAACGGGTCCGGCTGCGGATCTGCAGGTCGATCTAAAAGCCCACACCGAAGCCGCCAAACACACTCCGATTCCTGTGTACTTGGTTGTCCCGATTGAGCGCAGCGGTGGTGGAAAAGGGGATGCGGATCTCGGAAGGTATCTGTCGACTCCGGGTGAGGAAGTCGATGATGAAGTGAGCGGCGGACGTCCACTGCGGATTCCTCGGCTGAAGCCCCGGCTTAGGCTCATGGCAGGACCAGAGGCCCCACCACCTCGGTTTGTTGCGCTCCCTTTGCTTGCGGTGGTTTTCAAAAATGGTGCCTTTGTCCCATCCGACTACATTCCGCCGCTATCGCGCGTCGAAGTGGACTCATCACTTGGGGAAATGTGCGCGCAGGTCAGCAGTCTGATCCGGGCCAAGGCAACGTATCTGCTCGAAGTGATTCGATCGCCAGCAATTACGACCAAGCCCGCTGCGATCGAAGAAAACCGGCGACTCCTTTCGCAGCTCCTCATGAATCTGCCGCCGTTTGAGGCGCTCCTGGCCACGGGAACAAGTCACCCCTATGCACTCTATGTTGCACTTACCGGAGTGGCTGGGAGTGTTGCCGGGGTTGGGAACCAGCTTATGCCTCCGCTCTTTCCCGCGTACGATCACCTCAACCTGCGTCGATCGTTTGGAGAGGTGGTTCAGTTTGTGAATCAGTCTCTCAGCGACGGGATTTCGGAAGCCTTCACTGCGCTCCCATTCCGAAACGAGAACGGTCTGTTCACGCTTCAGTTTGAACGGGAATGGACGCGGCGATCGGTGGTCATTGGTTTCAAGGGGGCCCCCGGCGCCACCGATCAACAGATCAACGAATGGGTGGCGAGCAGCCTGATTGGAACGGCGAGCCGCTTCAAGGTGCTGAGAGAGCGGCGACTTCTTGGTGCAGGACGAAGCGCAATTGATCGGATGGAGGGTCTTGTCGCAACGCGCGGCATGCTGCTGTTTCAGCTGCAACAGAGTCCTGAGTTTATCGTTCCCAATGAACCGCTTGTGATTGGGAATTCCGTTGAAAAACCACCGGGAATGCGACCGGCGGAGGCGTATCTCTATGTCGCGAACAAAGAGTAGCCTTCGATTTCCAAGCCGAGTGGAAATTTCCACCGAGGTACGAAAGTAAGCCATGGCTACTGAGTCCTCGGAACAGCTCTTCCTCGTCGAGTATTTTCGCGAGTTCTACGCCGCGGTACTTCAGCATCGCCTGCATATTGAGCAGTCCTTGGCCCCTGTTGCGGAAGAGGACAGCATCCAGATTCGCGAAGCCGACATTCTGAATGAGGAGCGAGTTCCCGGGGAAGAGCCATCCCAGATCGCGCCAGATCTTGTACAGGTTCAGCTTGTGGAGCTACTGGACGCGCAGCTACAAGCCGTCCAGCGGCGAGGGGATCCAAGAGAGCAAAAACGCTTTCACGAGATCCGCTACGTCATGACCGCGATGGCCGATGAAGTCTTCCTAAGCATCGACTGGATTGGGAAAGAGTACTGGAGCACGCATCTTCTTGAAGAGCGCTACTTCAATACACACGACGCGGGAACGCGTTTCTTCGACAACCTCGATACGCTGCTTCAGAACCGTGATGCGACCCGCGCGGACGTACTGGCTGTCTACCTGTTGGCGGTGTCGCTGGGTTTTCGCGGCAAGCATCGAACCGTCGATTCAGCGGCCCAGATCGCGCACTATCGGAACCAGGCCTATGTGACGCTGTTTCAGCGCAGTCCGGCTCTGCCTGAGAGCACACCGCTGTTTCCGCAAGCATACGCGCACACGCTCGATGGACAGCCGCCGAGCTGGCTGCCGCAGCTTCGACCGTGGCTCCTATCGCTTATCGGGGTCGCTGTGATGTATCTGCTGATCGCGCACGTCATTTGGGATCGTCGCTCGACGGCAGTTGGGAATCGACTGGAAGAGATTCTTCAGCGCAAAGACGACAGCAGCTCGCCAAATTCGAGCAGAAAAGCAGAGACGCGATCTGCGCTTCCGATCGATGTGAAAACAGACAACCACGGACCTGTGGCAGGCTCTGTGAAAACGGCCAAAGTTATGCAAGCAGGGGAGGGGAACGCAGAAGGCAGAGAGGCTCCTTGAGCCCTATCTGAGAGCACACTGTAGGCTTGGAATCCGACGAGATACGATCACGACTGGTTGACACCTGTTCCCGGGAGAACAGGGATTTGGTGGGGGAATCGTGGCAATACGTGTACGCTGCTGGCTGATACTCCTTGTATCGGTGCTGCTGCTAAATGCACAACCGGCATTTTGTGAGGAAGAGAGCGCCTCCGTATATGAGGAGGAAGGGGCTCGTCTGTTCCTAAGCAAGAGCTACGAAGGTGCAATCAAGCAGTTCACTCAGGCGTATCGGCTCGACCCGAAACCCCAGTACCTGTTTAACATCGGTCAGTCGTATCGCAAGCTTGGTCTCGCTGCCGAAGCGACCGAGTACTACCAACGCTATCTTCACGATGAGCAGAAGATCGATCCGACCATCTATGCAGATCTGACGCAGTACATTGATCAGTACTATGCGTCGCAGGAAAAAGCGGGTGGCCGTCCGCGGAGCGCAGCGGAACCGCCAGAGCCAGCTCCTCTCCTTGCTGCGGAAGAGATAGCAGATGCCGAAGAGCTGATCGCGCAGTACGTTCGAGACTACCGCGCAGGCAATCAAGCTGTCGCCAACGAGATCATGGATCAGCTGAAGCAGGTGCTGGCGCTCCGGCGTGATCCGATCCTCATGTATCACATCGCAAACGGCTACGACCAGGTTCGCAGGCGTCGCGACGCGCTCGACTACTATCGACGGTTTGTGGCCATTGAGACCGCGGATCCACGCCTACGTCGCCGGTCCTTTGAGCGAATTGCAGTCCTAACTCCAGCTCCTCCTGGTCAGAAGTATCTGTGGCCTAGCCTCGCGCTGGCGATTCCTGGTCTGGCGGGTGTGCTGACCGGGGTTGGTCTTTACGTCCAATCGGATAGCAACTTTCAGCAGTTTCAAAATGAGTCGGACGAACAGAAAAAGAGAGCACTGCGTGACAAAGGAACCGGGCTCGCCATCGGTTCCACAGCGGCCTACGCTGCCGGTGGAGCACTGCTGGCGGGCGCTGGGGTGTTTGCGATCGTAGCGCTCAAAAAGGGAGTCCGGCAGAGCAGTGAAGAGAAGCGGAACGAGTCCAAAGATTCAAGGAAGAGCAGCACGCTGACCGGCTCGCTCGCACCGCTTCCCGGCGGAATCGGATTGTCTTTCGGAGGTAACTTTTAATGATTAAGTCTACGCTTTCTGCACTGCTGCTGACGCTGGTTGGTCTTTCATCCGGTTGTACTCTCACCATGAAGTACAACCAATGTGTTGAAGACGCGGAATGCAAAAACGCGGACGGGAGCCAGGGCTTCTGTTCGTCAGATCAGCTCTGCCTTCCCAACACACCTCTCGAGCGGCTCTGCACCAGTACCATTCCCGAGGTTCCTTCTCCAAGTGCCGTTCACATTGGTGCGCTGCTCGATCTGCGTGACAACAATGGTCGTCTCACGGAAGCGCATCGGTACATCGCGCTCAAGCTTGGCGTAAAACAGATCAACGAGCTGGTCCAGCTAGACGGCTCGCGACCGATTGCGCTGGATGTCTGTAACGTGGGCGTCTCGCCGGTCGATGCGGACAACGCCACGCGAATTCTGATTGAGCAGCGCAACGTCGTCGCGATCATCGGACCCAACAGCGCTGCAGCCGCAACCAACATGATCGGTCGCATCAAGGCTGCAGGTGTTCCAACGATCTCTCCTTCGATCATGGACAGTGGAATCGCCGATGCTGCCAGCCAGGGTCTCTTCTATCGGCTCACCCCCGTCGAACGGGAACAAGGACTGCAACTGGTCCGTGAGCTTACCACCTTGTCTGGTGGCAAGAGCACTTCGCAGCTTGGACTATTGTCTGTTTCAGATTCCTATGGTGAAAACATCCGTCGCAAGTTCACGACGGAGTGGCAGCGAAAAGATCCGGTGAACAACAAGACTGATCGGTTCTTCTCGTACAAGGAAACAGATGCCAACCTGCTTGCGGTCACGACCAAGACGCTCCTTGATGCGAAGCCCAGCTTCGTGGTCCTTATTCCGGGTTCGTCGAGCCAGCAGGTGATCTCGGGATTTGCAGACCTCCCGTTTGATCCCAAAAATCCCAGCTCCTTTGAGAGCACCACACAGGTTCTTCTGTCGTCAAGTGGACGTACTGGCGAGCTGATTGCCCTTTCGCGCAACGGGGACGACAAGATGCGGAATCATCTTTCGAGGATCACCGGCGTTGCGCCGCTTAGCTTCATCGATAGCCAGGAAGGCGCGGACTTTAAGAGCAGCTTTGTGGCCACCAATCCCGGTCTTCCTCTGGAGCAAGACCTGATGGTGGGCTACACGTACGATGCGCTGTTTGTTCTTGGTGCAGCCTCGGCGTCGTTTAAGGGAGCCAGTCGTCCCGATCAGATTCTATCTGTTCTGCGTCGTCTGAACGGAACTGCGAACTCTGTATCGCTAACACCGCGCTTGTTCAATGAAACGGTTCAGAAGCTGGCGCAGCAGCCCAATGATTCCTTCACGCTGCTTGGTGTCACAGGTGCAATTCGTTTTGCTACTGACGGTGGTCGTGACCCCGTTTTGCTCGAACGGTGGAAGATTGACATTGGCAATGGTGTGTATGTGAACACCCCTGCGATGTAGTGCCTTGCCGAAGGGAAACACTTCGTGCTGATCCGCATCCTCATAGCAGTACTCATCCTGGCGGTGATCGCAGCCGGAGTGTTTCTGTTTTTGCGCTATCGGCGCCAGAAACAACAGGACTCCGCTGCGGCACCACCGCCGCCGCCGAAAGATCCAGAGCGCACCAAGCGAGTCGCACAGCTCAAGGCGAGCTTGAGTGCGCTGTTTGCCGAAGAGCTGCGCCAGCTCGATCAAAACGTAGGGGGGGCACAAGGTCGCTACGCAATGCCGTGGTGTCTGGTGCTTGGGGACAAAGGATCGGGCCAGAGCACGATCTTGCAGAATACCGGTCTTCACATTCCTTTCCGTGGGGCCAGTGATGCGATGGCCGAAGCGGCCAACTGTCGATTTTGGTTTTACGACAAAGGTGTCGCGATAGATCTTGGAGCGGAGATTTGGAAGGAAGAGGAGCTGTTTGTTCACTTCTGTGGACTTCTGAAAACCGCGAGGCCAAAGCGACCCCTGGATGCCGTGCTGCTCGTCCTCCCTGCCGCATCTCTGGTCGGCGATGGGAAGCGAACGGAAGAGCAGCACAAGGCTGCGAGTGAAGACCTTTATCAGCGACTGCAAAAGCTTCAGCAGATCGTCACACTGCGGCTGCCTGCGTACGTCATCATCAGCAAGGGCGACACAATCCCCGGATTTACCGCCTTCTGCGGTGGTTTGACCGCAACACAGCGCGAGCAGCTCGCTGGTTGGTCGTCCCCCTATCCGCTCAATGTGCCGTACGATCCTGCGTGGGTGGATCAAGCGTTTGCCGAGCTTTACCGAACCCAGTGTGGTCTGCAGATCGATCTGCTGGCAAGTGCAAAGCTTTCGGACAAAGAGCAGGACGCGGCGTTCCTTCTGCCACGCAACACCCAAGCCCTGCGCGAGCCCACCAAGATCATTTTGGATCAGCTCTTTCGCGTCAACGTCTACAGTGAATCGAATCTCCTTCGTGGACTATATCTGTGTGGGGACGCGACCATTGCCAGTGCCATGGTTCGACAGAATCCCGAGGATGAAGGGCAGAAGAAGCCGGTCTTCATACACGATCTGTTCGGCAAAAAGCTCTTTCCTGAGAGCGGTCTAGCCAGACCCCTAAAGCGCGGACTTTTGGACCAGAGTCGAGCGCTCCGGCTCGCGAAAGCGGGTCTGGCTGCATCGATTGTGGTGAGCATCCTCCTGCTCTGGAGTGCGTACGCAAATCTGACCAAAGATGTGCGTGCGGTGATGGGCTTTCTGGACAAAGTCCCGGTTGAAACAACGCTGTCCGTTGCGCAAGACAAGGATCGATTTGCCCAGCAGACCCAGGAACTTCTGGCCGCGATTGGGAGTGTGGCAACGAGTCGCCTGCTGAGTGTTCGACTTCCATCCTCATGGCTTAGCTCGCTCGATGACGAAGTTCAGGAAGCGATGCGTAAATCGTTCGAGCGTGTCGTGTTGGGTGGTCTACATGAAGGCTTGGCACTCAAAGCCAAGCAGGTCTTGGGACTGGATGGCGACTTGTCGGCTCCAACGCCCAGCGACGAACCTCCACCTGCGGGGGAGCCAGGAAGTGGACGGTCGCGGTCGGGATCAAGCGAGCGACTGACGTCCCGAACGGTGCAGGTCCTGCCGCTCCAGAGCATGCCGGAATATCAGGAACTGCGCGATCTATCACGAGCGTATCTGGAATTTGTTCAGAACGTGGACACGTACAACAGACTTGGGAGTGAGCACCACAAGCGCTTCGACACCGTGGTTCCGCTGGTGAAGTACGTGTTCGGTGTGGAACTGCAGCCAGTATTCCTTCGCAATGCAGAGCTGTATCAGGAGGCGCTGGCCAACGCGACCAGCCGCTCGTTTGATATGGGCCTTGTGAATCCAAAGGTTCAGGCGCGGGCGCGGACGATCTGCCGTGCGCTGTACCGACGGCTCTTCATCGACAATGCGGTGGCTATCGAGATGGATGAGGTTCTGGCTCACGTCAGTCGGCTCAAAGCCGAGAGTGAGGGCGGCGGAGCGGACCTACCTGTGCTCACAGAGCTTCGCGATGTTTTGGTGCGGCTTGATCGTGATCTTTCGCGTCCAGAGCTTCAGTGGATGTCAAAGGAGAACCTCGATCTTGGCGAGCCGATGAGTGAGATCCTGGCTGCACTTCGGCACTTTTCTCCCGATGGCCGGATGAGTGATGAGCTGCGGCAGCAGTGGCAGGCATCACATCAGCAGCTTCGGCGGAGATTGCTCGACGTACAACTTCCGCAGCTTGGTCTGGTGATTCAGCGCGACAACGAAAAGCATCGCCTGGTGATGACCCAGGGTGTGATTGATCTCAAGGCCAACCTGGAGACGTTCCTTGCGCTTGCGTTCGTGCAGCAGAATCTTGAAAAACCACATGCGCAGAACTCGGAAGGTTCCTATCGCGTGGTCTGGAATGATGATCTACTCCGTCAAGCGACGGCCTTTGCAGAGGCCTACGACACCTATGTTCGCGATCGCTTGGGGCAGGTCTATCGTCACATCCGGGAAGTGGTCAAGAGCACCGCGCTTGAACGTTTGGGACAGAACATGCCGGCCCTGGTTGCGCAGGCGCGAAGAGAAGAGCGGGTGCTGCGCTTTGCCGGTGATGTCAACGCACTGCAAGATGAGCTGAGCAACGAGGTAGGTGATCTGAAACGTGTCTCCTCCGTGCTGCGACAGATTCTGGAGACGTACGATCGCTTGTCGCTGAAGACCCCCCACAGCGAGCTTTATCAGCAGCTACAGGAAGACTCGCGCGAAATTCTTCGCCGCATCGATCTACTGCCTGAGCGGGAGGAGATGTATCGCGTATCCAGCAAGCTCGCATCGTGGCGTGGCGAAAAGCCCCCGGTGCTCGCCGCATTTGACGTGGAAGACGCAGATGCACTGTCCCAGTACATCAAGACCCAGCGCAACCGAATCAAGGGTTGGGGGCGTGACTACGCCAAAGTTCCGGTGTCACTCCTCGACGGACTTACCACAGCACGCAGTGACGATCCGCTGGTCGCCAAGTGGCGGAACATTGTCAATCAGCTCGAGTACTTCGAGCGGATGACGCCGGGCAACTCGGTCAAAGAAATGGAGTCATTCTATGACACCACACTGCTGACGGTCACACCGGAAAACTGTCTCGATAAGCTGCCGCGACAGAGTGGGGACAATACAGACTTCTTCCTGCAGTCCAAGGCAAGAGTTCACGAGTCCGTTCGCAAGCGCTGTCTGGTGTTTGCTGCGGAAAAAATTCTGGAGCTGTACGAGCATCTTGCGCGTCGCTTCAACCAAGACCTTGCGGGCAAGTTCCCATTTACTCGCAATCCACAGTCGCTTGAAGATCCCGATGCACTTCCCAGGGACGTTCGGGGCTTCTTCCAGGAGTACGATGAGTTCATCCGCCAATATGACGCGTATGCGGGTCGGCGCGAGACACTGGGTGGTTCATCGGAGGTCGGGCGCGAAGTCAATTCCTTCCTACAGGCGCTGCGTGAGGTTCGTCCGTTCTTTGCTCCCCTCCTCGGTGATCGTGGTGAGCAAGCGCGTTACCAGCTCTCCGTTGAATACCGGATCAACAAGAGCAACGAGATAAATGGTCAGCAGATTGCGGAGTGGGGTTTTGCAACCGGTGATCAGAAGATCGATGACGGCCAAGGATTTTGGCAAATCGGTGATCGCGTAAAGCTGACGATGCGCTGGGCCAAAGATGGTCCTTATGTTCCAGCTCCGACGGGGCAACCGCGTGGTGCGAGCGTGGATTCCAATGATGCGATCTCGTTTGACTTCGCAGGAATCTGGAGTCTGGTGCGAATTATCCGGATGTTCCGAGCCTCGCAGACAGATCTCCGAAAATCGCTTGATAGGCAGCCGCACGTGCTCAAGTTCATGGTGGACATTGCAGAGCGCAAGCGGACAGGACGCGTCCGGCTGCTCGCCGACAGTTACTACACAAACAAGGGAAGTACACCGAGCGGAGCGGCCAAGATGTCCTTCCTTTACAACAAAGCTGTGGTGTTTGTGCGGGTGATTCTCAATCCCGCAGAGAGCAAGGAACTGCTGGTCATTCCGGTCGATTGGCCGACGCTGGCACCGCTGACACGCTCAAGGAATGGGCAGTAAGGATCAGTATGTCTGAGAAGCCTTCGATCGACATAGAGTCACTGCTCGCTCCGATCTCGGAGCGTGAACCGGCGGGCGAGTGGCTGCGCTATGAGGGAACGTACGACGCGATCAATGAAGCGCGCCGGGAAGATGACGAAACGCTGCCGCAGGGAATTTGGCAGACCAAGCTCAAGCGCGCTGACTTTGCAAAGGTGTCGCAGCTTGGACAGAATGCGCTTCAGAGGCGGAGCAAAGACCTGCAGATCGGAGTCTGGCTCTGCGAGGCATGGGTGAAGCTGTACGGGATACCGGGGCTCTGTCTGGGAATCGATCTGTGCCGCGAGCTGCTTGGACGGTTCTGGCCGACGCTCTACCCGCTGATCGAAGACGGCGATCCTTCCTATCGCTTGGCTCCCCTCGAGTTTCTGTCGCAGAAGGTAGCGCTTCGGCTCAAGGAACTCACACTGACTGCCAGTGTGAGTGATCGTCCAGCCCTCACCTGGAATGACTGGGAGCGCGCTCTGCGCAACGAGAAAGCGGGGGCGGGATCAGAAGAAATCCTGCCTGCTCAGTTTCTGGCGGCGGCTTCGGCAACACCGAGCACATTCTTTGCCGAGCGTTTCTCTGAGCTTGGGAGTCTGGAGGAGAGCGCAAAGCGTCTCGAAGTCGTAGTCCTTGAGCACGCGCCGGACTATCCCGCGAGCCTTTTGGGTTTGCGCAACCTTGTGGGCGACATGCGGGCCCTGATCGGTCAGTACGCACCCGCATCGCCCAGTGAGTCAGCAGAGACGGACAGTGGCGAGGTTGGTTCGTCACAAGACGGTACTTTGCATCAACACGATGGCGAACGCGGGGCACGCAGTTTGGAGGCCCACTTGCAACGCGATGGCGACGTCAAAGAGGAGACGGTTTCGGGCCCGATTCGGAGCCGAGCCCAAGCATATCAGCGACTTGTAGAAGCGGCGGACTACCTTCAGCGGACCGAGCCACATAGCCCGGTGCCATACCTTGTGAAACGAGCGGTCGCATGGGGTAACATGGACCTGATCCAACTCCTGGGAGAGCTTGTTTCCGGGGATGCGGATAGGCATGTGATCTATGCGCTGCTGGGGGTCAAGACGCCGCACTAGTACGTAAAAGGAATGAGCTTTCGGAAGATGCCAAGGATAGGCCCTGGCGTCTGTGGATGAAACCGGGGAATCCCCCCAATTGGTCGACGTGAGGGAAAGATGTCTGAGAGTACCCAGCACAAACTTGACCGTGTTAGGCCGCCAAGGGTCCAGATCACCTACGATGTGGAGATTGGCGATGCCATCCAGATGAAGGAGCTTCCCTTCGTCGTTGGTGTTCTGGCCGACCTCGCGGGTCAGCAAGAAGCCATGCCAAAGCTCAAGGAGCGCAAGTTCACGCAGATCGATCGCGACAACTTCAACCAGGTGCTCGCGAATGTGGCACCAAAGCTGAAGTACAGCGTTCCCAATCACATCCAGCAGGATGGCAAGCCGGTAGGTGTCGACCTGACCTTCCGTCATCTTGACGATTTCCATCCGACCTCGATCGTGAAGAATGTTCCGCAGCTTCGCGAGCTTTTGCAGATGCGCCAGCGCTTGGTCGACTTGCTGACCAAGCTCGATGGCAATGACGATCTGCAGACCCAGCTCCAGGGGCTGCTCGCGGACAAGGACAAGTTTGGTGCGATCAAGGCGCTGGCCGCCAAGAGCGCGGTGTCGAGCTAAGGAGGGTTGCCGTGGCCGAGAATGAAACGACTACCAAGACGACAGCGAACGTCCTCGATGATCTGATCCGTAACGGCAAGATGGCTCGTGATGAGAACCAGCTTGCGCACTCGCGGACACTGATCGGTGAGTTCGTCAATCAGGTGGACCCGGCGGTGGTCTCTCCGTCCGTTGATCTCGCGAAAGTGATTCAGGACAAGATCGCGCAGATCGATAAGGCACTGACCGCACAGGTTAACGCGATCATGCACGACGAGCGATTCCAGAAATTGGAAGGCTCGTGGCGCGGTCTGAACTATCTGGTGATGAACACCGAGACGTCGACCTCGCTCAAGCTGCGGGTGATGCACGCGACCAAGAAGGAACTTCTGAACGATCTTGAAAAGGCGTCGGAGTTTGATCAGAGCAATCTGTTCAAGAAGGTGTATGAGGAAGAGTTTGGAACCTTCGGTGGCGCGCCGTACGGCTGCTTGATCGGCGACTATGAGTTTGGTCGCCATCCGCAGGACATCTCGCTGCTTGGCAAGATCTCGAATGTTGCCGCTGCAGCGCACGCCCCGTTCATCAGTGCAGCCAGTCCGCGTCTGTTCGATATGGAGAGCTTCACTGAGCTTGGCAATCCGCGTGATTTGGCGAAGCTGTTTGAGAGCTCGGAGCTTATTACCTGGCGTTCTTTCCGTGAGTCGGAAGACTCGCGCTATGTTGCGCTGACGCTGCCCCGCGTGCTGGGTCGTCTTCCCTACGGAAACAAGACTGTTCCGGTCGAAGAGTTCCAGTTCGAGGAAGACACCGATGGGAAGGACCACAGCAAGTATCTGTGGAGCAACGCGGCCTATGTGATGGGTCAGCGCATCACCAATGCGTTCGCGCTGCACAAGTGGACGGCTGCGATTCGCGGTGTCGAAGGTGGCGGAATTGTTCAGGGACTTCCGGCGCATACCTTCAAGACCGATGAAGGTGACATTGCGCTCAAGTGCCCGACGGAAATCGCCATCACCGATCGCCGGGAAAAGGAGCTGTCGGATCTGGGCTTTATCACGCTGTGTCACTGCAAGGACACCGACTACGCAGCGTTCTTCGGTGGACAGACGACCAACAAGCCCAAGGTCTACAACACTCCGCAGGCGAATGCCAACTCGTCGCTGTCGTCGCAGCTTCCGTACATCCTCGCATCGAGTCGCTTTGCGCACTATCTCAAGGCGATCATGCGCGACAAGGTCGGTAGCTTCCTGACGCGGGAGAACGTTCAGAACTACCTGAACAACTGGATGTCCAGCTACATCCTGCTTCGTGACGATGCTGGCCAGGAGACCAAGGCGAAGTATCCGCTGCGCGAGGCCCGCGTCGACGTGTTCGATGTGCCGGGCAAGCCGGGCGTATACCGCGCGGTGGCTTTCCTAAAGCCGCACTTCCAGCTCAACGAGCTGACTGCATCGATTCGCTTGGTGGCAGAGCTTCCTCCGCCTGCCGCTGGTTAGTAACAGGAATGCTATGAAGCGCCTCTGTCCGGTGGGACAGAGGCTTAAGGGGACGTAGAAATGCAGAACATTTTCTGGGAAATTGAAGGAATCAAGGGTGAGTCGACCTCGGCCCAAGGCAAGGACATGATCGAGCTTCTGTCCTTTAACCACGGTGTGTCGATGCCGCTCACGTCGGGTCCATCCAACACCAGCCGTGCCTCGGGCCGCGCTGTTCACCAGGACTTCACCGTGACCAAGCACGTGGACCTGGCCTCGCCGACGCTGAACCTGAAGTGCTGCGGTGGCGAAGACATCAAGTCGATGAAGGTCCACATCTGGAAGGCCGACGCGGCTGGCACTCCGATCGAGTACATCACCTATACGTTCGACAGCTGCATTCTCACCAGCGTGTCGGTGGGCGGTGGTGGTGATCAGCCGATCGAGACGCTGACCTTCAGCTACAAGAAGATCACCTGGGACTACGCGCAGCAGCTTCAGTCGCAGCCGGGTGGAAAGAAGGGCAAGAGCTCGGCCAACTGGTCGCTCGCGGAGAACAAGGGCTCCTAAACCCTCGCACTCCGCAGGAGACAGAGTCTGGATATTGCTCTGTCTCTCGCTGGATAGGAAACGACTGAACGATGCCGCTTCCATCGAAACAACACGTCGCAGCAGTGCCGCTGTTCGAGAGGCTCTCTGATCGAAATCCAGAACAGCCACGAGAACCGGTACCGCTGCGCACGCTCTCTTCGCCGGAGTTGATTGCTTCGGTGCGTGGAGAAGTCTCACGACTGCTCAACACACGCACTGGGTTTTCATCTCATGAGCTGCTCGAGCGGGAGCGCTCTGTCCTCGATTTTGGGGCCACCGATCTTCTGTGGGTCAATCCGTTTGATCCAGAGTCAATGCGACACCTGACGCGTCTGCTTGAGCAGACAGTCGAGAAGTTCGAGCCCCGTCTCGCTCATCCGCGCATTCACATCGTGCAGTTTATCCAGACCGAGTCTCGCCTCATCCTGCAGATCAGCGGAAGCCTGGTCACCGAACATCTGCGCGAGCCTGTTTCCTTCCGGGTGACTGCGAGCCCTCGTCTTTTGGAGCACAGACGCGATGAGCAGTGAAGCCAAAGACGAGCTTTTGCGCGCGTATCAGCGCGAGCTTGCCTATCTGCGGGGTATGGGCGCCGAGTTTGCGCGCAAGTATCCCAAGATTGCAGCCCGGCTCGATCTGTCTGCAGAGAGCTGCGCCGATCCACATGTCGAGCGGCTCATCGAAAGCTTTGCGTTTCTAACCGCACGACTCCAGTCCCGTTTGGACTCGGACTTTCCGCTGGTCACAACGTCGATTCTGGAGTGTCTGTATCCGCACCTGCTTCAGACCGTTCCTTCGATGTCGATCGCCCACTTCGATGTCGATACCGAGCAGGGTCTGCCACTGGGCGGCTTCCAGATTGCCAAAGGGGCCAAGCTGTTTGCGCAGACGGATACCGGCGCGCTCTGTCGCTTCCGGACCGGCGCAGATGTGACGCTGTGGCCCATCTCGATAGTCTCTGCGCAGATCGAGTCGACGGATCGCTATCCCTATTTGGATGCCTATCCCAAAGGGATTGCGATGGTCCGGCTCAAGATCGAGTGTGGAGCCCAGAGCTTTTCCGAGTTGGATCTGCGTAGCATTCGGGTGTTTGTAAACTCCTCTGCTGAGGTTGCATCGGTCATCTACGATCTGCTGGTCGCCTCTACCGTCGGTGTGGCGCTGCTTCCTGATGGTCGCAGTGAAGTCCAGTTCCTTGGCCCAAACGCGCTTCGTCCGGTCGGGCTTGATCAGGAGGATGCACTCCTTCCGTCCCCCGAGTATGCGCACCCAGCCTATCGGCTGCTGCAGGAGTACTTTGTCTTTCCGCAGAAGTTTCTGTTCTTCGATATCGATCTGCCAAAGATTCAGCTGGCCAAAAAGTCTGCTGACATTCTGATTCTGCTGTCAGAAGCTCCGCCGCGATCGGTGGCCGTCAACAAGAGTACGTTTATGCTCGGCTGTGCCCCGGTCATAAACCTATTTTCGAAGACCGCAGAGCCGATTCGACTGACCCACCGGCTACCGGAATACCAGCTTGTCGCCGACAAGCGCGAAGAAAAGACCTGCGAGATTCATTCCATCGACAAGATCTCGATGAGCGCAGATCCTTCGTCCAGCCAAGTGATTGCTCCGTTTTTTTCGTTCAATCACCCGGCGAGCGGCGATCAGCACACGGCCTTCTACTACGCGCAGCGGAGGCCGACCGGTAGATCCGATATGACCGGCTGCGACACCTATCTGTCCTTTGTGGACATGCGCTTTAAGCCTTCGCAGCCAGCGACGCAGACAGTGTTCGCTCACACGCTCTGTACCAACCGGGATCTGGCGGCCCAGATGCCTTCGCGGGCGCGTCTTCAGATGGAAGATGCCGCTCCGGTCAAAGCTGTGACCTGTCTGTCCAAGCCAACCGAGCCAATCACGCCACCGCTCGGCGGCGCGGCGCTGTGGCAGCTCGTCTCGCATCTGTCTCTCAATCATCTCTCTTTGATTGGTGGCCGAGAGAGTCGGGACTCGCTGCGCGAGATTCTGCGGCTTTACCGCATGAGTCCAACGACAGCAACGGAGAATCAGATCTTAGGAATCACCGAGCTTGTGTGTCGGCCAAAGACGCTGCAAGCCGGTCGCGATGCCTGGCGGGGATTTGTTCACGGTCAGGAGGTCCAGATTACCTTCGATGAAGGAATGTATGTTGGCCACAGCGCCTTGATGATGTCCGCGGTGCTCAGTCGATTTTTCGGACTCTACACTGCGGTTAACTCGTTCACGATGCTGGCTGTACGCAGTCGGCAGCGGCAGGAGGCGTGGAAAAAATGGCCACCGCTATCGGGCGCTCGCAACCTTCTGTAATCGAAGAGCTCCTTGCGGAGCCACAGCGCTTCAACTTCTATCAGCTGGTGCGGCTGCTAGAGATGCTGGAGCCAGACTCCGTTTCCGTTGCGGAAGGTGGAGATCCGAGCGCAGAGCCCGTGCGCTTTCGATCTTCCTTCTCGCTGGCGTTTCCACCCAGCGATGTGGTGTCGATCGAGAATGTGCCCAGCACAGAGCCCACCGATCAGTTTGAACAGCTTGTAAAGCGAGCCGCTGGGGAAGCCAAAATTCCGACGGTGACGGTCAGTATGTTGGGTCTTGGCGGCGCGCATGGTCCGCTGCCGCACCCGATGACCGAGTGGGTACTGGAACGAAACGCCGCGCGTGACTTTGCGCTGCGCGACTTTCTCGATATTTTCGATCATCGGCTTGTCTCCCTGCTGTATCGGGTGCGCAAGAGCTGCCGCTTGGGAACGGAGTGGACCTCGCCTGACGAGCACTACTTTACGCGCTTTCTGTATGGACTTATGGGGATGCTCACCGACGGTCTACAGGATCGTCTGAAGGTTCCCGACCGCGCTCTGCTTCGCTACACTGGACTGCTGAGCAAGCAGCCGCGCGATGCTGCCGGTCTGGAGCGACTCCTCTCCGATCATTTCCAGGTCAAGGTAGTCTGTCATCAGCTGCGCGGGGCGATGCGACCGATTGAGGAAGAGCAGTGGACCAGGATTGGCCTGTCGGGTCAAAACCAGATGCTCGGTGGACAAGCGCTGCTCGGCACGAGCATCTGGGATCAGCAAGCGGGAATCGAGCTAGAGATCGGACCCCTGCCGTGGGAGCGCTACCTAGACTTTCTGCCGGGCAAGTCCGGACTGACTTCGCTGGTTGCGATGGCGCGATACTATGTCGGTCCAGAGTTTGATCTCTTTGTCTCACTGGTTCTGAAGGCAGACGACATTCCGCGGTCACGCCTGGCTTTCCAAGGGAAAGAGGAATCGGCAAGCGCATCGCCGTCTCCCGTGGCCGCGGCGGCGAAGTCGCTGCCTCCGGTCAGCAAGCCCGCGCTGGGCTCTCCGCAAAGCCAGACTGCGAGTACCCATCCGGTCTTGGGACTCACTTCGTTTTTGACGCATAGCACCAAGCTTCACAGTGTTGGCAAGGTCGCGCTTGGTGCGGTGCAAAGGTACAGCGATGAACCCTTGAGGGCCGCACCGTGAGTGAGCACGACTTTCTCAGTGCAGCGACGCCCGCTGCGGACGCATTGGTGCTGGAGTCCTTCCAAGGACAGGAAGAGATCTCGTTTCCGTTTCAGTACACACTCCACTTTCTGTCAAAAGAACGCACGCTCGACTTCAAGAAAATGATGGGCAAGGCGGTGACGATTACGATCGTCCTGCCGGACAAGTCGAAGCGATACATCTCGGGTCTGGTGACGCGGTTTGTGGAGTCTGGATACGATCCCAGGCACACCATCTACATCGCCGAGCTGCGTCCGTGGCTGTGGCTGCTGACGCTGCATGCTGACAACCGGATTTTTCAAAACAAGAGTGTTCCCGAGATCATCGAAGAAGTGTTCTCTGATCTGGGGTTTAAGGACTTTAAGAAGAGCCTGAAAGGTACCTACGCCAAGCGCGAGTACTGCGTGCAGTATCAGGAGTCGAGCTTCGACTTCGTAAGTCGGCTGATGGAAGATGAGGGAATCTTCTACTTCTTCGAGCACACCGACGGAAAACACACAATGGTGCTCGCGGACGACAGCGATGGCTACGGAAAGTGCACCGGCTCTGATGAAGTGAAGATGGGACTTGATGACACGCCCAATCGGCTGCGCGACTGTACGTTTGAAGAGTCGCTGGTCACCACCGGATACGCCCTGACCGATTACAACTTCGAGATTCCGTCTACCGATCTGTTCGTGAAGACCGGCGGTGGGAGTCCAGCGCTCCTCGTCTACGATCACCCCGGAAACTACGCCAAAAAGAACGATGGCGAGAAGCTGGCCAAGCTGCGGATCGAGTCGGTCGAAAATGGTCAGAAGGTGCTGCGCGCCACTGGGAACTGCCGCGGCTTTACTGCGGGTGGAAAGTTCAAGCTGAAGGAACACGACCGTGCGGACTTGAATCAAGAGTATGTGATTCGCAACATCTCGCACAAAGCCGAGCGCGCATACTATGGAAATAGCATCGAGGCGCTACCGGCTTCGGTGGTGTTTCGGCCACCGCGGCGGACGCGTCGGCAGCTGGCGATTGGCAGTCAGACAGCGACGGTGGTAGGTAAGTCTGGCGAAGAGATTTGGACCGACAAGTACGGGCGCGTCAAGGTGCACTTCCCCTGGGATCGCAAAGGGAAAAAAGATGAGAACAGCTCGTGCTGGGTGCGGGTGACACAGCACTGGGCAGGGAAGGGCTACGGGATGTTCTTCCTTCCTCGCATTGGACAGGAAGTGGTCGTCACGTTCATTGATGGGAATCCCGATCGGCCCCTCATCACAGGTGCGGTGTATAACGCGGAACAGACAGTTCCGTACGCCCTTCCTGACAACCAGACCAAGAGCACGACCAAGACGCGGACCAGCAAAGGTGGCGGCGGCTTCAATGAGATCCGCTTCGAAGACAAGAAGGACTCCGAGGAGATCTATGTTCACGCCCAGAAGGACATGAACATAGAGGTCAAGCACGACCGCACTGCCAAGATAGAGAACGACTGCAAGACTGAGATCAAAAATGACCGCAGCGTCAAAGTCGACAACAACGACAAGCTGCAGGTGAAAAAGAACCGTGAGGTCGAGGTCAGCGAGGGTGATGAGAGCCTCACCGTGAAGAAGGGAAACCGGACGGTCACGGTGGACAAAGGCGACGAGAAACACACCGTCAAAGGCAAGCGGACGGTCACTGTTCACAAGGACGAGACCCACGAGAGCAAGGCCAAGTTCCAGCACGATGTCACCAAGGACTACATCCTCAACGTCAAAGGGAATCTGACGATTACCGTCGATGGTGACATCAAGATTGTGTCCAAAAAGGGCATCAAGGCCGAAGCCACAGCCGCGATGGACTTCAAGTCGGGTGCAGACATGAAGCTCAAAGCGGGCGCCAACATGAAGCAGGAAGCCGCAGTGAACATGGACGTGAAGGCGGGCGTTGGCATGAAGATCGAAGGCGTGAATGTCGATGTGAAAGCCTCGGCGATGGCCAAGCTTGAAGGTGGCGCGATGGCGGCGGTAAAGGGAGCGCTCCTGAAGCTCAACTAACGCGATGAACGGGACAAGGATACGAAGCTGAGCGCAAAACGAAACAAGATGAGTGAGGAAGCGAATCACACCGAAGAGCCGCCCCCCGCGCCGACCGAGATGATCGAGCACGATGAGGAAGGCCATGTCACCATGCAGGGGCCGCTGCAGAATGGGAAGAAGCACGGTGAATTTTCCTTCTTCACGGGTGGCAAGCTAACCCAGAAGGCGAACTTCAAGGGCGATCAGCTCGACGGGGAAGTGACCGACTATTACCCATCTGGGAAGGTGGTTCAGCGGGCGCATTTTGTCGCGGCCAAGATGCATGGGCTGCTGCGCCGATTCGATGAGCAGGGTCGTCCAGAGCTGGTTGCTGCCTACCAAGCAGGAGAACTGCACGGTGATCTTCTGACCTACGAAAACGGACAGATGGTGAGCCAGCAGCACTATGTAAAAGGGAAGAAGCACGGCATCGGAATCATCTACGGAATCGATGCAACGCCGACGCTGTCAGCGCACTATCAAAATGACAAACGACATGGTGAAGCCGTCTACTTTGGTGCGCACGGAGTTGTGATCCGCCGCGAGCCATATCACGAAGGACAGATTCAGGGCCTTGTGCAGGAGTTCCTTCCTGATGGTCGGCTGCGAGAGACGTGTCAGTATGAAGCGGGCAAGCCACACGGCCAGCAGCTTGTCTACCATCCGAGCGGCAAGATTCAGAAGCGGGCCCGCTATGAACACGGAGCGCTGGTCGGGAATCCTGAGCTATTCGATGAGAAGGGGCGTCCGCTGCAGACAACTCCAGCACCGGACAGTCCATCGATTGAAGCGAAAGCGGCGGACGCGGCCAAGCAGTCAGCGCTCCGTGGCCTGATGGATGTTGCGCGCAAGCGGGCGGTCGAAGCGGCAACGCCAGTCGTCATCACCGCGATCAAGGGGCCAGAGATTCCGCAGGTCCCCGAGCTTCCCTCTGCTCCCGAGCTGCCACAGGTCCCCGAGGTTCCGCAGGCCCCCGAGGTTCCGCAGGCCCCCGAGGTTCCGAAGGCGCCGGAGATTCCGAAAGCCCCTGAGGTCGCGGCGCTTGCCAAGCCGAAAGCCCCAGTGGCGCCAGTCGAAGCACCAGCGGCCAAGTCAGCCAAGAAGGTCATACCGCCGCCGCCTCCTCCCCGCAAGGGACTCATTTTGGAACCCCCAAACATCGGCACTTTGCCTGCTGAGAAAACCACCTTACCGCGAGGAAAATGATGCCGAACGCAGTCTGTATGGGAGCCATGCTGAAGTGTTCTTTCGGAGTCGCGCCAAGCTCGCTGGTGGTGCTGCCGACAAACTTGGTGATGGGACCGCAGCCGGTTGCCAACATCATGGATAGCAAGCCGATGGTGAACATTTTGCCGTTCGGAATGTGTCAGTCTTTGGCCAATCCGATGGTCGCTGCAGCAACGGCAGCGGCTTTGGGGGTCCTGACTCCGATGCCATGCATTCCCAATACGCCAGCGCCATGGGTTGTCGGCGCTCCTACTGTGCTCTTGGGCAACATGCCGATCTTGAATAACAGCGCGAAGCTGATGTGCATGTGGGCGGGTGTGATCGAGATCCTGCCGCCCGGCATTCCTACCGTGATGACTCCATAGGAGCGTGGGATGGCCACCAGAGTTCGCAAGCCGGAACCCCAAAAGCCAACAGAGCCGACCGCAGAGCCTGCGGCGACCACTCGCCGTCGTGCGACCCAAAGTCGGACGGTTGCCACTCGCCGGGCGGCCAGCTCATCGCGCAGTCAGCGGATCCTGGTGGGACCGGACTTGGTTGCACCTACGCCCGATGTTCCGGCAGAAACAGTCCCGAACGCCAGTGATTCCGCCGCGCCTTTGGTCGGAACAGACACCGCTGCTTCTGCTGAAGTAAGTCCAACACCGAAAGACGCCGCTCTCGCTGTTCCGGTTGTTCCGTCTTCGGCGTTGGAAAGCTCGCCGAAGATCGCGGACGCTGCCTTGCCTTTTGCTGTGGAAAATACGCCGCATGGTGTTGTTTCTGCGACGGCAAATGACTTGTTGGGCGTACGCCTTGCAGAGCTGCACGTGAGACTGGGTGAGGGACAGGAACGGAGTCTTGCAGAGCTTGGCAAGATGCAGACCCAGATGGTTCGGAATCTGTCAGGGCTTTCGCACGATGTGGATCGCTTGATGAAGCACGTTGAGGGTCTTTCAGCACGCCTGTCCCAGACCGAGACGCTGCTTTCCAGGGTCGAGTCCACACTTGGTCCGCTGTCACGCGGCGTGTCCTCTTTGGTGCTTCCAGGGCGAGCGAGCGAGAAAGCGGTCAGCGTCGAAGTATTGGAAAAAAATCTGTCTGCAGCGCTGGCTCCGATTTTGGCGGAACTTGTGGAGCTGCGCTCCCAGCGAGGCCGGGATAGCAGCCTTGCCCAGGTGGAACAGCAGATCCTCTTGACCGAGCTACGGCGGCTGCGTTCTGTTGGACTAAATCAGAACGAGCGAAATGTGGATCCACTTATGTCCGTCGGGAAGATAACCAGACGGACGCCTTCCCGATAGTTTGTTTTGTGTGCTCTTAGGAACTGCGAGATTGCGACTAAACATCTGGCTTATGTAGGAGGGGAAAAATGAGCGGCATCGACAGACTGAAGCGCTTTGCTGGTCATCTTCTGGCGCTGCTGGCTTTGCTTTCCTTTTCGTGCAGCGTGCCCGATGGACTGATGGTTACGCTGCGGGCTCCCGACGGAGTGCGTCTGCAGAGCTACGTCATCAAGATTCAGGATCGCACAAGTCGCAAGGTTGTCTTTTTGTCCGGTATCCAGACCATCAGCGACAAGCGGATGCTGGCAAGTGAGCCGCTGAAAGTCGCGCTTCCGTTTTCGCAGCACGGCAAGTTCCTGATCCAGGTGCTCGCAGCAAATGTTCAGAATGTGGAATCGCTGCCGCAAAAGGGGAGCTCAGAACCGCAGTACTTCTTTGCGCGAATCGTGGATGTCGGCGCCTATCAGGAACTGGATGCGCGGCTGCTTCCGGTTCCTCCAGAGTTCGATGTCGATGGGGATCACTTTCCTGATTCGGTTCGCTGGCCAGCGCAGAATCCCGATGCGGCTGCGCTCTATGCCGATCAGCCACAGGTACTCGACTGCATCGATGATGATCCTCCGCCTGGTGATTTGGATCCGGTGCGACTGCGCAGCTTTGACATACATCCCTTGGCGGCTCGCTCGTGCAACGTAAAACTTCGCCCGGCGCACGCTCCGAATGCAGTCCCTTTGCCAGATTTGCAGCTGTTTGATGCAACCTGCTCAGGCGAGCCGCGCGCGTGTGAAGACAAAGACGCCGACGGTGATCCCGAAGGAAGCGACTGCGATGACAATGACAAGAATCGCTTCCATGGCAATCCGCGTCCTCGCAACTGCTGCCAGTGTACAGACGTTGTGAGCTGCGCGACGAACCACAACAAGCGCGCAGATCTGACGCTGTGCCAACCCAAGCGCTGTGACACCACGTTTGACTTTGACTGCACCGGTCTTTCGGTCGACTGCTTCACGGATGAGGACTGCGATGGCTACTCTCCCAACAATCCAGATGTGAAGCTGCGCGACTGCGATGATACCGATTCCCGCGTCCATCCCAATGCACAGAAGATCTGCGATCCGCCCGATGGTGTGATCAAAGACTGGGCGTGTGATGGCCGTCCAAGCGCGGGCTGTGTACCCTGCGATCTTGACGGTGATGGCTACCAAAGATCGGAAGTCTTGGCCGGACAGACTTGCCCGACGATTAACTACAAGAACTCGGGGCGTCCGCTGGACTGTGATGACAACGACCGTGGCGTATTCCCAGGATCGCTGACCTTCCAGGGTTCTGCGATGAAGTATGGGGCACTCGATGCAAGCTCGCGTGGCTTCAATGTCCTTTCGGCCATGCGTGGTCAGTGTCGCAACAACGATCCAACCGGAATGCCCCAAAACACCGGCTGTGATGGGGTGACGAACGCGCGGCTTGGGTGTCCCACTGCGGCGTGTGATGCAGACGGTGACGGCTTTCCCAAGTCGACGGCCGGCTGCATGTTGGTGGGTCAACCGGTGGACTGCAATGATGCCGATCCGACCATCTTCCCAGGTGCTCCACTTGCGTGCGATGGCAAGGATCACAACTGCGATATGGCGCTAGATGTCTGCAGTTTTGATCGTGACAAAGACGGCTGGGATGCCGCGACAGACTGCGATGATGCCAACTTTGATGTGCATCCGTTCGCCGCAGAGATGTGCAACGGTCGCGATGACGACTGCGACGGTCTGGTGGACGAGCTGAATCCTGATGCAACCGGAACACGGCTGATTCAGACCGGAACCGATGGATCAAAACGGACTACGTCGTGTGCAGATTCGACTGTCGGTCTATGCGGAGCCAAAGATGGCGGTGGATTCTTCAGCGGACGCTGCGTCTGTACGTCTACGCTTCCTTCATCGACGGTTGATCCGAAAAACGTCTCTCTCTGTCCGGCACAGGACAACAGCGCCGCGTTTACAGCGCGGTGTTTCGGTGCCAACCAGCCGAAGGCGCAGTCGTGTGATGCGCTGAATCCTGTGGACGATGACTGCAACGGGAGTCTCGACGACGCAACCGGGACGTTCCTGGCGGACAAAGGGAAGACCTGTGGCTTGACAGTGACCGGAACGCGCTGCAAGGCCGGAACCGTCGTCGGCTGCGTCCGCAGCAAAGAGAATCCGTTCTGGGCGCTGCGGGTTCCGGGTTTCCAGGAGAAGGACAAGTATCTGGTCTGCACAAGCCAGACCGATCCGGTTGCAGAGCAGTGCAACGGGTTTGATGATGACTGCAGCGGAGATCTTCCGACCAACGAGCAGGATCTCGACGGCGACAAGTACATGTCATGTCTGGGCTGCCAGAACACGGACAACCCAGCGCTGTTCAATTCCAGCATGCTGTACTGCAACGACTGCGCTGACCAAGACCGCAACGTCTGGCCGGCGATTCCTCCCCCCAGTATGCAAGCGCGCGATGGTGCTCCCGAGCTTTGTGATGGACTGGACAACAAGTGCGCAAGCGGCAATGTCAGCATGACGCCGGCCAACGATGGCTTCGAGCAGTGCGGAACCGGAACAGATGCCGGAAAAGGAACGTGCTGCCCGCTGCTCAAGATGTGCATCGATCCGCAGACAGACTTCCAGCACTGCGGCGGCTGCACCGGCGCTTGTAGCAGCACGACCGCCGATCGCTGCGGCGGTGGTCAGTGCATGTGCAATAACGAAGTCGCTTGCGATCCGCTCAGCCAGACCAAGTCTCTTTGCAAAGCGGCCACGGGCTGCGTGCAGTGTCTTACGGCTTCGGACTGCACCCGCATCCTCGGTCCAGGATCGCTGACGAAGGCCTGCATGCCGACGCAGAATCGCTGTGTCGAGTGTACGGACAACTCGTTCTGCACCGCGGCGCTCTTTCCTGGCAAGCAAGCGTGCGACACCGCCCTCGGCAAGTGCGCAGTCTGTCTGACAAACAATGACTGCAAGGGGGCGACGCCGGGCTGCAAAGTCGACATGCTCGACAGCAGCAAGAACAGCTGTGTGGAGTGCACCCAGAACACGCACTGCGGCGATCCGAGCAAGCCGATTTGCGACATGGGAATCAACAAGTGCGTCCCGTGCCTTGTCGCGGCGGACTGCAAGGCAGTTCCTTCTACCTGCAAGACGAATGCGGACTCGACGCTGAATCAGTGTGTGGAGTGTCTGACCAACAACGAGTGCAAGAACCTAACGACGAAGCCGATCTGCGACACGGCGAAGAACAAGTGTGTTCCGTGTCTGGCAGATACCGACTGTCCGATGACTGCGTCGAAGTGTCTGAAGGATCTGACCGGCGACAACTCGAAGAACCTCTGCGTGCCGTGTCTTGGCAACATGGACTGCTCAGGGGTCGTAGGAAAGCCAATCTGCGACCTTATGAATCACCAGTGCGTGGCCTGCAAGGGGAACATGGATTGTTCGATGGTGGCGAACAATCCGGCCTGTTACATCAACACGATGGACTCGACCAAGAACATGTGCGTGCCGTGCGTGATTGGATCGGACTGCCCGATGGCCACGCCGACTTGCAAGACGAACGCCGCCGACCCGAGCAAGAACATGTGTCTGGTATGTCTTGCCGACACCAACTGTCCGACTGCCAAGCCATCCTGCTTCAAAGACCCCGGCATGGATGACAGCAAGAACTACTGTGTCGAGTGTCAGAGCAATGCCAACTGCAAGGCGCCCACGTCGATCTGTTACACGGATGCGGACCCGAAGAAGAATGCCTGCACGGTCTGTTTGGCGAACATGGACTGCAAGGTTGCCGCTGCGTCCAAGTGCTATGTCGATGCGATGGACAAGCACCTCAACGTCTGCACGCAGTGTCTTGCAGATGCAGACTGTTCGGGGGGCAAGCCCTTCTGCCAGAAAGTGACCGGAATGCCGGTCAAGAACCTCTGTGTGCCGTGCACGGCGAACGCGGATTGTTCGGGAAAGAACAACAAATGCTATGTCGATGCCGCCACCCCGGCCAATACCGCCTGCGTAGAGTGTCTGGCCGATGGCGACTGCACAAGTCCGAAGACTTGTGACATGGCGACGCACACCTGCAAGTAATTCCTAACGACAGCCGCCATCTGCGGTGCCACCGTCGGCACCGCCATCACTCTTGCAGCCAAGATCATCGGTTGGGGGACTGCCACAGTAGGGGTCCGGGCAGCCGTAACAGGCCATCAGAGTGACTGCGAAAGCACCGCCCCCGATCGCACCGAGAATTCCCAGCGCGCGCAGACCAAGCGGCAGACTCGACGCCCTCGGGGCATCGCAGTGCGGACACTTGGCGGACTTTCCTGAAACGAAACCGCTACACCTACCACACGTCGAGAGCTGAGCCATGGGAGCGTTTCCTCCTTCAAAAAGGAGCCAAGCGTAGGCATCTTTTTTCGCGCTGTCCATTCCTGACATGCGCTAGGTTCTCGGCACCTTCACATGTCCACTCGACGACTCAATCTGGTGCAAGCGGCTAGGCCCGCGTACGTCGTGTGGGAACTAACGCTGCGCTGTGATCAGCCGTGTACGCACTGCGGTTCTCGCGCTGGCTCGGCGCGGCAGGGAGAGCTGGATACTGAGGAGGCGCTGGCCGTTGTGCAGCAGCTTGCCGCGATGGGAACCGATGAGGTCGTCCTGATCGGTGGGGAAGCGTATCTTCACCCTGGCTTCCTCTCGATCATTTCCGCGCTGCGGGCGGCCAAGATTCGTCCGACGATGACGACGGGGGGCCGTGGCATCACAGCTGCGCTTGCTACGCAGATGGCGCAGGCCGGAATTGCCAGTGTATCGGTCAGCGTGGATGGACTGGAAAAGACGCACGACCTCATGCGTGCAGTGCGTGGGAGCTTTGATTCAGCGACGGAAGCGCTGCGGACGCTGTCGCGAGCAGGCATCACGATCACCGCCAATACCAATGTGAACCGGCTAAACCGTGGCGATCTGGAGGGGCTGTACCTTGTGCTGCGCGACCTGGGAATTGCGGCCTGGCAAGTGCAGATCACGACACCCCTTGGCCGAGCGGCGGATCGTCCAGACCTTGTCCTTCAGCCGTATGACTTGCTGGAGGTCATGCCTCGGCTGGCGGCGCTCAAAATGCGGGCTTTTTCTGACGGGATTCTCCTTATGCCGGGCAATAACCTCGGCTACTTTGGCAAAGAGGAAGCGCTGCTGCGGTCGCCTACACCTGACGGTCGCGATCACTTCCAGGGCTGTCTGGCCGGACGGTTTGTGATGGGAATCGAGTCCGATGGCGCGGTGAAGGGCTGTCCGTCGCTCCAGACAGATTCCTACGTTGGCGGCTCGGTCAAAGACAGTACGCTCCGGGACATCTGGGACGCTTCGCCGCAGCTTGGCTTTACGCGGCGGCGGACCGTGGACGACCTGTGGGGTTTCTGTCGCGACTGTGATTTTGCAGAGGTCTGTATGGGCGGCTGTAGTTTCACCGCGCATGCGCTGTTTGGCAGGCCGGGGAACAATCCCTACTGTCACTATCGCGCGCAGACGTTTGCCAAGCAGGGCTTGCGCGAGCGGTTGGTCCTGGCAGAGTCGGCCCCGGGTCGTCCGTTTGATCACGCACTGTTCGATTTGGTCGTCGAGCCCTTGTCCACCGAAGAAGTGGGGCCGCTGCGACCTCAGCAGCTGGTCCAGGTTCGTCGGTCTGGGCGCGCGTCCCAACCGATCGGCAAGCCCGAGCGTCCGTAGACAAAATCCTGCTGACGGCGACTGGTTCCAGCGATTCTGCGCCTACCCAGACAGCCCGACTTTTCGATCTTGTCGTCGCCAGAAGTGATGCACCCAGCGTGGCCGCTTTGGCTCCGTAAGGGGATCCGAGCGCAGGGAATCCGCCACCGCTTGGGTCCATTTGTGAAGCAGGGCACGGGACTGCGAAAAGGCTCGTTCTGAGGACGGCGGGGTCTCAAACCAGCGCTGCTCAAGCTGGTCGCGCTCGTGCTGATACAGCGATAGCAGGCGATCGGGATGCTGCATCACCATGCGGTGCAGGCGCTCATGCTGCCAGAACAGCGACGCGGAATCAGCCTCGCCGTGTCGGGGAAAGCCAAGCTCCGGTGCGGGCAGGGGCGCGTGAACCGATACCGGCTTAAACAGCGCCGTACACGGTGCGGCGGTCGCTGTCACAAAGTGTGTGTCACCGGCCTGCGTCAGCAAAGAAATCCATGAAGCCGTCGTCTGCGAGTCCACCGCGAAACCGCCCGAGTGCATACACGGTCCACTCATTCCACCGAGCAAGGGATGATAGTCAATGCCGCCACGCTGCTCTGCCCAGCTTCCGTGATCGCGAAGCGCCGTCGCCAGATCGGCCAGGTCGTCCGCGTTTTGCGCGTGGCGTTCGGTTCGTGGACGCCGAATGCGACAGCGCGAGGCCCAGGTCTTTAGTCGATCGCTGTGCGCCTCCGCAAAGCCAGGAATCGTAAGTCCATTGGAAATGCTGCGTGCGCCGCGGACTTCCTCGATGGCATGGTGCGGTCCAGCCGTCTCTAGGACGAATGCCCGCCGTCGATCGGCAATCAGGAAGCTGCTGAAGTATCGGAACGAGCCGTCGGTTTTGTCGCAGCGTCCGCCTTGGCCAAAGTG
>CAYTGC010000039.1:0-28135 GCA_964437195.1 uncultured Myxococcales bacterium
CAGCGTGGCGCGCTGGACTCGGTGCTGCTGATCCGCTGGCAAGCCGATGCGGCGGTCGTGCAAATGATCCAGCCGCTGACGTTTGAGGTGCCCGTAGAGCGCATTCCGGCCATGGAGGCTGCTCTCTGCCGTCTGAATCCCGCTTTGGTTGTGGCTGGTTTCGAGATTGCCTATGAGAGTCGTCGGGTTGGTTTCCGCACGACCTTGCCGCTTCAGCCACGCGGCGGCCTGCTGCCTGAAGAGATCCAGACCTACTTCCGCATCACGGTGAAGACCGCAGCGGATTTTCTCCAAACTCTCTCTCGGATCGCCAGCGGGATTGGCAAGCCACAGAATGTGCTTGCTGATGCCCAGTCTGATCTCGCCGGTGGCAACCGGAGCGGTGGTCCCGGGTCGCTCGGTACGTACTAGGGCTCTCCGCCAACCAAGCGGCCTTCGCAAAGAGAAACGCCATGCCTCAGCCCGATGTCCATCAGACGTTCCTGGCGGCGATCGAGAGCGCGTACCAGACTCTCGACCTGAACTTCGACGATCTGTACGCCGCGTGCCACAGTCATGAAGAAAAATCGCAGCTGCGGAGCCTCCACGCGGCAGCGCGTGATGCGTATTGGCGTGGCGTGGCGACGAAGCTGTGTGATGACAACTCGGTGGTTCGAGCGGTCTATGACGACCTAAACCGCGCCAATCAAGAGCTGCGCGATGCCTTGCGCGACTTGCAGCAGGTCTCGGCGGTGATCTTGCTCGCGACGCAGGCTGTCCGACTGGCGGCATCTTTGGTGACACTGGCTACGGTTGGTTAGGCGGATGCGCGCGACGCTCTTTCGGCTTGGATTTGTGCTGTTTTGTGCTGGGGCGACCGTGTTGCCGTCGCCTCTCCATGCCCAGTCCGGCTCGCTCGAACAAGAATGGCGATACCTGACCGACGCCCAAGCTGCGTATCAGCGCGGCAACGTCGCGGCAGAGCGCGGTGACAAGGACGGCGCCAGCCGTGACTGGGATGCGGCCACTGCGGGTTTCCAGCAGGTGATGCGGATGAACCCGATGCGCACCGACCTCTACGCGCCGCTGGCTGACATTCACATTCGCCGCGGACATCCGGCGGTGGCCTATGCACTGCTCACCCAGCAGCTTCGCGGCGGCGTTCAAGACCTTGGGGTTCGCATCCAGGTGGCGCGTGCCCTGCGGGCGATGAATCGGCGCAGCAAAGCGCTGACCCAGGTTGAAGAGCTGCGCCGCGAGCTGCCCAAGGATCCCGATATTGCGGCGCTGCATGCGGAGCTACTCGCCGAAGACGGTCAAAGCGACCAGGCACTTATGCTGCTTCAGTTGGTGTTGCCCAAGCTGTCGCTTGAGGGACGCCACCCTGGGCTCGATGGTGTGGCGATGCGACGGCTGCATGCCCGACTGCTGATTGCCAAGGGTCGTGGTGCGGAAGCCGTCGGAAGCCTGACAGAGCTGCTGAAAGCCCGTCCAAACGATGCCGAGGCTCAGCTTCTGCTCGGGCAAGGCCTGGTTGCCAGCGGCAAACACAGCGAAGCCGTCGCAACACTTCGTCGCTACTTGGGGCAGTTTCCCCGCGATGGGCGGGCGAGGGCAGCGCTCGGACAGGCGCTGGCCGATTCCGGTCAGCTGCTGGCCGGAATTGAGGAACTCGAGCATGCGGGGGAAGTTCCCGAAGCCCTCTCGCAGCTTGGCCAGCTCTATCTGCGCAAGGTGCCGCCCGACACGCCCGCGGCGCTGGCAGCGCTGTCCAAGGCGCTGACGCTTCAGCCAACCAACTTGAAAGTGTGTGTGGACCTGGCAGAGCTGCGTGATCAGGCCGGGCAGGGCGCGCAAGCGCTCAGCGACATCGAGCGCTGTACCGAGCCCCTGCTTGGTGCCGATGGGGGACTGGGGCCGGTGGATGGGAGCGCCCAAAAAGCTGTGCTCCTGCGGCTCGACTTGCAGCTCAAGAACAACAAATTTGAGCCTGCGATGCAGACATGGCGGGGCGTTCAGGCTCGCTATCCGGGTCTGTCTTCCCTTCAAGGCAAGCTGGCCTCGGCGCTTTTGCGAAGAGGTCTTTCCAAGCTGCCTGTCGGCGTGCAGCCGTCGACAGCCGGACTTTCTGACCTTCAAGAAGCACACAAGCTGGCACCGAGCGTTGCGACGGCGCACGCCCTGGCGCTGGGACAGATCGGGGCGGGGCAGCCGCAAGATGCGCTCCAGACGCTCCAGAACTACCTGAAGGAAGGGTCGAGCGAGCCGCGGTTCCTGGGGGCCTACGGGCGAGCGCTTCGTGATGCGGGTCAGCCCCAAGACGCGCTGCTGGTCCTGCAAAAAGCCGAAGGACTGACCTCGAATGCACCCGCCAACCAGGCGCTCAAGTTGGCGCTCAGGCAGGAGATCGCGCAGTGCTATCTCCAGCTTCAGCAGCCCCGACTGGCCCAGCGACTGCTCGAAGCCAACGACGATCTGACGCAGCAGATCCGGGCCCAGTCCAACTTGGTGTCAGCGCGGATTCTCTTCACGTCGGCAACGCCAGGCTCCCAGCCGAGCTTCCCATCCGTGATGTTCGTGACCCAGGCGGTGCTCCGTGGCGGTCCGAGCGTCCTCCCGGTGCAGCGGGCTGAAGCCAAGCTGTGGCAGGTCTTGGCTCTCGCCGGCAACGGTCAGATTGATGTCGCGGTGAAGCTCTTGGCTGAAGTGGCGCAGCTATTCGACGTTCCATCGGTCGAGCAGGTGATGGGGCGCGGGGGACTGCCTCATCTCCAGGCTCGGCTCGCCTTGCGGCTTGGCGACTATTACGGGGGGGCGCAGCTCGCCCAGCAAGCCATGCCTTCGCTGACGCCAGATCAGGTCAAGGCGCTCCAGGCGAGCATTGCCATCGCCTTCAACAACAAGGCCGTCGATTTGGTGGGTCGGGGTGATCTCGAGCGCGCGCATGGTCTGCTCCGGGCGGCCATCCAGCATGCGCAGGTCGGCGGCGGGACACCGCTTCTGCGCGTGCTCTACAACCATGCGGTCACCCTGCTTGTGCGCGGGCGTCACGATGAAGCGCGAGGCGTGCTGACCAAGGTTGACCCAGTGCAGCTGCCTGAGGCGCTGGTGGCCCAAGGAGCGCTTCTGGAAGCCCAAGGCGATCCGCGTGGCGCGTTGGAACTGTACAGGCGCTATCAGCTCGCGGGGGGAGCAGCCAATCCGCCCGGCGAGCAGCTGTCGATGGTGCGAGACTGGGTAGATGCCATGTCTCGTTTCTATGAAGGTGCGGCTCCAGGGGCTGACTCTGCGGGGGATGGCGCCTCCAAGTCCCCCAAGAAAACACCGCCTCCACCGGCTCGGAGGCAGCCATGAAGCGGTACCTCGGTGTTTTGCTGGCAGCAGCGGTCTTCCTCCAAGCGCTTTTTGCAGCAGCGGCGGCGCCCACGGAGCGCGTGCTCGCCATCTACCTGCCCGGCGTCTACTTCGCGCAGCTTGAGCGCAAGCTGGATCTCGGCAGCGAGCTGGCGGCGCATCTGCTCAAGCGGCTGGGCGACAAGTACCACCTGAGCGCTCGGGTCTATGTCTCGGCAGAAGCGATGGATGCCGATGCGGCCCGAATTGCCATGGTGCTCACGGAGTCGCCCTATGTCGCTGCCAACTTGAACCGGCTGCTACCGGTGGCTGTGGCGGCAGCGGCCAGCGGTTCCGACACCCGAATGACCATCTTGGCCACGCCGACCATTCGGAGCCTGCCCGATCTCAAACGGGGAGGCCTGGTGTTCGCGTCCTCGCTCGAAAACGCCCAGTCGTTCCTTGAGAACTTTGTGTTCGAAGGGGAGCTATCCATCGGACGCGAGACACTGACCCCGGCGCGTGACGTCGCTTCTGCACTGAGCCTGCTGTCCGTGCAAAAAGCGCAGGCCGTCTTGCTGTACGAAGACCACGTCGCGACCGTGCGCGCCGCCAACCTGCGGACGCTTTATCGCAGTGATCTATTGCCTCGACCGACCTTGGTGCTGACAAACCGCAGCGCCGATCCGGCAGAGCTTCAGAAGCTGCGCGAGGCGTTGGCCTCATTCCACGGACAGGTCCATCCCGACCTCAAGGCGTTCCGCGCAACGACCGACCAGCCGTACCAGAAGCTCCGCGACCGGATGCAGCAGAAGCCACGTCGAGTACCGCAGCTTTTGGAACTGCAAGAAGATGGCAGCCCGCTTCCGATGCCGCGCACCAGCCTGCCATCCCCCGTTCAGGTGCCGCTGCGCGCGTTTGCCCCCGAGGGCTAGCTACTCGTCGCGGAGCTTGAGCTCCTTCATCTTGATTTGCAGGCTCTTGCGGCTGATTCCAAGCTGCTTTGCCGCCTGGGTGACGTTGCCTTGCGTCTCGCTGAGCGCGCGCTGAATCATCTCGCGCTCGACGCGCTCGGTCTCTTGCCGGACCAGCTCTTTGAGCGACGTCGCGGGCGGTCGGCTGCTGGGCGTCTGCGGCTGGGCCACGCGGGGCAGCGAAGCGCTCGGCCCGACCGGCACATGCGACACATTGGGGGGCAGGTCTCGCAGCTCGATGACCGGTCCTTCTGCAAGCAGCACCGTCCGTTCGATGACATTCTCCAGCTCGCGAATGTTTCCAGGAAACGGATAGCGCAGCAGGGCCGCCATCGCTTCGTCGTCCAGTCCCTGTACCGACTTGCGCAGCCGCTCGTTAAACCGCGACACAAAGTGCGACACCAGAAGCGGGATGTCCTGCACTCGCTCTCGCAGCGGTGGAAGCTGTATCGGCACGACGTTCAGTCGGTAGTACAGCTCCTCCCGGAAGTTGCCCTGCGCTGCTTCTTTGATGAGGTCCCGGTTGGTCGCGGCGATGACTCGTACGTCGACGCGCAGCGTCTTTATGCCACCGACGCGCTCGAACTCGGACTCTTGCAGGACGCGCAGCAGCTTGACCTGCATCTCGACGGCCAGCTCGCCAATCTCATCGAGGAACAGCGTGCCGCGATCCGCCAGCTCAAACCGTCCCGGCTTCGAGTGAACCGCTCCGGTAAACGCGCCTTTCTCGTAGCCGAACAGCTCCGATTCCATCAGCGTCTTGGGAATCGCGGCGCAGTTGATGCGGATAAACGACTCATTTTTGCGGCCCGAGTGCTCATGCAGTGCCCTCGCCACCAGTTCCTTGCCGGTCCCGCTTTCCCCAATGATGAGTACCGTCGACGGCGTATCAGCGACCTTGTCGATGAGCGAGAAGACCTTTTGCAGCGCTGGTGCCGTTCCGACCAGCCCGTACCGCCCAAGCTGCGGTGGAATGTTGCCCGGAGGCCGTCGCGGGGACCGCAGATCCAGCTCATAGCTGGCCATCGCCTTGCGGACCACTTGGAGAAGGTGCTCGTTGTCGCTGCCCTTCTCGACAAAATCGAACGCGCCCAGCTTCACTGCTTCCACCGACTCGGTGATTCGACCGTAGGCGGTGAAGATGATGATTTTGAGGTCAGGATATTCGCTGATTGCACGCCGGAAGAGCTGCATACCGTCGAGTCGCGGCATCCGAAGGTCCGTAATCAGGACCGCGACTTCGCCGCTCAGCAGCGCGAGCGCTTCTTCGCCATCGCGCGCCTCCTGTACCTCATAGCCTTCGCGGCGAAGCAGCGACGATATGACCTTTCGCAGACTGGGTTCATCATCAGCAATGACGACGCGACGCGGGGATACAGGCACGGCGCGACCCTAGCAGAGTGAGTCTCTGGGCGTCAAACCCGGCGAGATTGCAGCACATCACCGACAGCCGCTAGTGTGCTATCGGCAGCCGCACCCTTGCGATAGGCGACATCCAGCGATGACTCCGCCACGATTCGATAGATGTCGGCGACTTGGCAGCTGACTCGGGTGAGCGCGTCCAGGTGGGCCGCGACCGTCATTGCGTCTCCTCGGGCCACCGGTCCAGTGAGCGCCTGGGGCAGACCCACCTCGCTCACGTTGCGTAGCACCGAGTCGGTCAGATCAGTCAGCGCACGAAGCCCAGCTTGCCTCGGCAGGCCAACCCGCGCCAGAAGCTGAGCTGCCACGTCCAGGAGCGTCGCCACGTGACCCGCGGCCAGAACTGCTGCAGCGTGGTAGATTGGCAGGCGATCTTCCGTCAGCAAAAGGGGCACTCCCTGCAGTGCTGCGCAGATCTCTTCGCCGGCAGCAACTCCAGCTCGATCTCCGACAATCGCCATGACCGTGCCGCGAAGCTCGTGCTCGCTGCGGGGACCCGAGCCGTCGCTTTCATCTGCCGCGCCGCGATGAACAAAGGACCGCAGCGGGTGCAGAAGCCCAATGCCGCGCACCTTGCCGACGACAGCATTCAGTACTTGAGACGGTGGGCGACTTCCGGCGCAGTGCAAAATCACCGAGTTTTCATCTGCTGCACCGTGGCTCACGATGTACTCAGCGGCCTGGCTTATCGCGTCATCCCGCACCGCCAGGATTACGATCTCCGCCGCGCTAGGTTCCGTCCCCTCCGCGAAGATTGCTCCGTGCGAGCGGGACCACGACCGGACCTTGTAGCCGACATGTCCCAGCGTTCGTTCCAACGTCTGGCCCACTGGTCCCGCTCCGACAATGAGGATGCGCGTCTGGCGCTCCGGTGCGACCGGGGGTTCATCGCTGAACAGGGATTGGGTCAAGCTCGTTCCTCCTCGCTCGCTTGGTACAGCGAGTGTTCGGTGATGTAGTCGAGAACACGGCGGCTTACCCAGCCAGTCGGCTTGCCACCTCGGGCCAGCGCGGCGCGCACGCTCGTCGAGCTGACTTCTGGCAGGCAGAGCTGCTCCTGATGGCTGATGTCGCCGCTGCGCCTGCGCTGTTCGCACGTCGGCTCGATGCCGCCTCGACTCAGCACAAGGAAGGGCAGTGCAGTGGAGAGCTCCGTCCAGCCGTACCAGCGCTCGCGCTCTTTCAGGAGGTCCGACCCAATCACCAGCGAGAAGTCCACTTCAGGGTACTTCTGCTGCAGGCGACGAACCATGTGAAGGGTGTAGCTTGGACCGCCCAGCTCTTCTTCGATGGTCGAGACGTGGACGCGAGGGCCGAGCGACTCACCGACAAGCTGACACATCGCGAGCCGGTGCCGATAGGGCGTCAGCCGCTTGTCGAAAACGTGGCGAAACACCGGTACAAGCCACAGTTCATCGACGGGAAACGTCTCGAGCACATACAAGGCAGCCAGCTGATGACCAACATGTGGAGGGTCAAAGCTGCCCCCAAAGAGCGCAACGCGCATACGCCCATGGTGAGCCCGGGCCTGCATGAAATCAACCGCCGGTCTGTCCCGCCGGATCAATCGCCTGCCGGATGTCGGCCATCACGTCCTCAAGTGGGCGAGACGCCGTCTCCACCAGGGGCCGAAACTCGACCGACGCATCCTGATCGTAGTAGGTCCGAACGCCGGTCGGTGGCATGACGTTTCGTGTTCCGCGCAGAACCACCGGCAGGATCGGCAGACCCGTCTGCTGGGCCAAGACAAAGCCACCTTTTTTCAGCGGCCCTAGCTCGCCCGTCTTGCTGCGTGTGCCTTCGGGGGCGAGCCACACGAAGGTTCCGGCTCGAATGTCGCGGCCCGCTTCGTCAAGGCTCGAGACTGCCTGGGCCCGATCGGTGCGGACAATCGGGATAAACCCGGCGAGCCGCATCGCACGTCCCCATATCGGCACCTTGAACAGCTCGGCCTTGGCGATCATTCGCAGCCTGACCCGAGCGGGCAGGGCGGCAAAGATGATCGGGATGTCGCTGAGGCTCTGGTGGTTGGACATCACGATGCAGGGCTCGACCGGGATGTGCTGCTGACCCGAAACCGACAGCTTGGTGCGGGTGACGCGGACCAGGGAAGACGCCCAGTCGAGCAGCCGTTCATCGCAGCGCTCCAGAGAAAGCGTCCCCACCATGCCGTCGAATACCGTCGGTATCGAAATACGGATCGTGTGGTAGAACGTCTTGAGCGTAAGCAGCAGACTCCCTTGCGGTCGATCCATGGCCTTGCAGGGTAGTGGGATTGTCGGAGGCTGAGAAGGGGCGACTTCCCCGCTAGTCGGGCAGGGCTGCGGTCTCTTCCAGCTCTTTGCCGCGGGTTTCCTCGATGGACACAAGGATCAGGATCATCGCAAGCAGTGGTCCAATCGCGGTGGCCTGGACAGCGGGTCCGTAGCCGACGCGGGTCGTCAAAAAACCGATCAGGAGCGGCGAAAGGACCCCTGCGGTGCGACCGATGAGGTTGTTGGCAACGCCAAAGCTCTCAGCGCGGATCTCAGTTGGAAACAGCTCGGTTGTGAGCGTCTGAACCACCGACAGCATGCTGGTCGTCCCTGCGATTCCGAGCAGCACCCCAAGCGTGAGCACGGTCTGCGAGGCGCTTGTGTAGCTCAAAAGGACGCCACAGATGGTCAGTCCAAAGACCACCACCGTGGATGCGCGTCTGCCGATGACGTCGAGCAGCTTGCCAACCGAAAAGACCAGGGGCAGCGAGCCGATGGCCGCAATCGTCATGCACTGGGCGACCTGTCCGGCAGTGAGGTTTCGAACCGTCACGGCGAAGTCTTTCCAGAACAAAAGGGCGCTCTGCGTGCAGAACATGACCAGCGCCCAGATCATCGATAGCAGCAGCAGGCGGCGCAGGTATTGGCTTTTGAAAACCCGCAGCAGCGGCAGCGATGGCTTTGACTGGGTGGCCGCAAAGCGCGCCGTGTCTTTTAGGTTTCGTCGCAAGTACGCGACCAAGAGCAGGGGAAGCCCCCCGACCAGATAGACCATCCGCCAGCCGAGCGCGGTCGATGTCAGCAGTGGTGTAATTCCCGCACAGACGATGGCGCCCAGCGAGCTGGTGCCTTGAATGATCCCAAGCACGTATCCGCGTCGGTTCGCGGGAAACTCTTCGGCTGCAAACACCATCACGGTTGCGACTTCTGCCGACTGAAACAGTCTTGCAAGCATCTGGCACAGGGCAAACTGGCCCACGCTCTGCGACAGAGCCGATAGCGCCGTAAACACCATGTAGCCGGTGATGGTCCAGGTGAGAAGCCGGTGGCGTCCGAATCGGTCGCCTTGCCGCACCAAGAAGTACGACAGGACCATTCCGATGTTGATGAAGCTGGCGAGGCTGGTTCCCTCCGGGATGGTCAGCGAAAATGCAGTGCGAAGTTCGGGGAGAAGCTGGGCCAGCGCGTAGTAGTCGAAGCCTTCGAAGAACGAGGCGACGGAAAGAAACACAAACAGACGGCGATGATACGGCGCAAGCTCCGGCATTCGCCCTACTTAGGTTTGGCTGTGGCCTGACAGTTTCCGCACGTTCCGTAGAGATACAGGCGTGCTTCTTCGACTTGGAATCCGGCTAGCTCGGTCGGAACCACCATCGTGGGCAACAGCCCGTGTTCCAGACAGACCAGCTCGCCGCAGCGTCGGCATTCCAGGTGGGGATGTCCGACACGGCAGCCCTCGCAGACGTGGACTTCAAACCGGCGGCCCCGATCGGTTGTACCCACGGCCTCGGCAATGCCCGCATCGACCAGCGTGTTCAGGGTCCGATAAACCGTGACGTGGTCGATTCCCTCTTCTGCCAGCTTGTCGATGACTTCCTGCGCTGTGGTGGGCCGATGGTTGTCGATCAGTGCTGTGAGGACCGAAATCCGTGGCGCCGTGATCCGAAGACCTCCTTTGCCTAGCAGTGAGCGCGCTTGTTCCTTGTGGTTGTGGCTCGCGTGCTCTGCAGACGGCTTGGCTTCCTCTTCGGCTTGCGGTGCGTGCTCCGGCTTCTCGGTGTCCATGGCTAGTCTTCGATGGGCTCGAAGTCGCCTTTGCTAGCGCCGCAGTCCGGGCAGTACCAGTTGTCCGGAATTGCCTCAAATGGGGTTCCCGGCTTGATGCCAGTCTCGGGATCGCCCAGGGCTGGATCGTAGATGTGCTCACAGACCATGCAGCGGTAGCGCTTCGGTTTGTTCGGCATGATGAGATGCGAGTATAGGCGCAGAGGTTTCGCGGGCAAAGCACTGCGAGCAGGTTCTGCATCTTAGGGGTATGGACCCCAGCCCAGTCGGTCGATGAGTCGATGAGGCGGGGTAATCACCCCATTGAAGCAGGTCGATGAGTTGATGAGCCGGGGTGCGGACCCCAGACAAGTCGGTCGACGAGTCGATGAGTCGGGGCAAAGTCCCCAATGAAACAGGTCGATGAGTCGATGGGCAGGGGTGCGGACCCCAGCCCAGTCGGTCGATGGGTCGATACGTGGGGGAAAAGACCCCAACGAGTCGGGTCGGCCTGCTGAAGCCAGGGCGGGACTAGGGAACGAGATCTGCTGTGTTCCGCGGCCAGATGGTGCCGCAGAAGTCACCAAGCGCGATGCCAGTGATCGACTTGTAGGTCGTTCCATCAGCGAGCGAGGTGTACATGCCTTGGGCCCGCAGGTAGTTGCTGGCGATCAGTGCCCCTGGCGCAGCACCGGTCGTGCTGACACTGAAGTCTTGGTAGGTCGCGTTGCGACCGTAGCTCTTGACGTTCGTGAACCGGACCAGGGCGGCGTGTCCATCGACAAACGTCTTGGCCAGGACTTTGCTGGCCCCAGTCGCCACCGGATACTGGGCAGCATCCACATCGACAGGCGTGGGCATCGTTGCCGCCATGCCTTGGCTTACGATTTTGCCGCCGAACATGTTGAGCTGGCGGGTGGTGCCGCCGCAGTTTGCCCGCGTGTCGAAGCTGCCCTCGACTTCGACCATTTGACCCATGGCCAGGGTATCCATCGCCATGGCCACGGTGTCGTTTTTCGCTCGCTCTTTGCAGTCGGAGAGCGCACCTCCGTCCGTCCACATGGTCGTCCGCAGGCTAAGGGTCAGGATCATTCCGTCCGCGAGCGTCGCAGGAGCGGGCTCCGTCTGAACGATGTGGACGCGATAGTAGCAATATCCGGCAGAGCTGTCGGACGAGACCCAGCGCGTCGGGCTGGTCACGACGCCGGACACCTTGACCTTGGTGCCGGCCTTGACGGTGTTGTTTGGACCATTGAGGTCGCGAATCGTGGTCGGCATGGCCACCGCAGCCACTGTTAGATCGGGGCTGTCGCCAAGGTCGGAGTTGCCGCTTGGGTCCGCTGGCCTACAAGCCACGAGCATCAACGGGGCGAGGAAACAGATCGTAAGAGCGTTCTTCATTGGGGCACCTCACTTCATGCGCGCTATGGGGTCGGTTGGCACAGTTTCTCGGGCCGGAAGCTAGTCGCAAATGTGCGGTCTGGCAAATCACCAGGGGGATGAGTTCATCCTGGCAGGCGGTGGCATGTTTCGCACGGAACCGCGAGTCACTTGTCCAAACTGCCAAAAGGCTTACCCAAACGAACCTTCTTTCTGGTAAGATGTCGTCGGTTGTTTGGTTCGAGAAACTAGGCTTCTCACCGCGCTTCGAGTCGAAGGACTCTTTCATGCCTTTTCAGACCGTAATTCGCTGGCTACTCCCGAAAGACGACCGCTTCTTTTCGTTGCTTGAAGAACACGCTGGCGTCTTGGCTGAAGCAGCCAAGCAGATGCTGGAGCTTCCAGCCACGCCGAGCACAAGTGGCAACAGTCGTCAGGTACAGGAAATTCTCGACAAGATCCATGCGCTTGAGCACCGAGGCGACGACATCGTTCGCGCAGTGATGCTGGCGCTCGACGAGACGTTCGTCACACCGATCGATCGCGAGGATCTGCACTCACTCGCCACTGCCCTGGACAACGTGCTCGACTATCTCTACAAGGCGGCGCAGTCGTTCGTGGCGTTCGAGATGCATGAGCTGACCCAGTCGATGCGCGAGATGGTGCAGCTTCTGGCTGAATCGACGATGCACATCAAGGACACGCTGCCGTTTATTCGCGTCCACAAGCTGGAAAAGGTTGCACCGGCGCGGGTACAGGTGGTGGCCATGGAGAAGCGGGGTGACGCCATCTATCAAAACGAGATGGCTTCGCTGTTCCGCAACCCCCAAGTCGATGCCAAAGAGCTGCTTCGCCAGCAAACGGTGCTCGAAGCGCTCGAAGCGGCACTCAACAGCTGCCAGGACGCAGTCGATGTCCTCGAAAACGTGGCTATCAAGCATGCCTAGTTCTGGTCGTCTCGACGACTTTGCAGCCCGCCGCGAAGATGAACATAGGAGCGTTACGGCATGCTGACCCTGCTTGTCCTGGTCATCCTCTTCGCTCTGATCTTCGACTACATCAATGGCTTTCATGACGCGGCCAACGCCATTGCCACCGTGGTCTCGACTGGCGTTCTGCCGGTGCGGACGGCGGTACTCATCGCCGCCGTGCTGAACTTTGCAGGGGCACTTACGGGGACGGCGGTGGCCAAGACCATTGCCTCTGGCTTTGCCGACCCCAAGCTGGTGAGCCAGATCGTGGTGCTTGCGGCACTCGGAGGCGCCTGTTTTTGGAACTTGTTCACTTGGTGGTTCGGGATTCCCTCTAGTTCGTCGCACGCACTGATTGGCGCGCTGGCCGGGGCCGTCGTTGCCAAGGGCGGTTTCTCGGCGTTCAACTGGAAGGCGCTTGAGCGCAAGGTGTTGATTCCTCTCGTCAGCTCACCTGCCGCTGGGTTTTTTCTCGCGCTGACCATGATGATCGCCCTGTTGTGGCTGCTCCGGCGGTCGCGCGCTGCGACGGTGAACCGGCTCTCACGTCGGGCGCAGCTTGTATCTGCCAGCCTGATGGCGTTTGCGCACGGCTCGAACGACGCCCAGAAGTCGATGGGCATTATCACCCTGGCGCTCCTTGCCTTTGTCGCCAGTGGCGATGGCCATCATCTGCCCGCGTGGATGCTGCCGAAGTCTGCGGCAACCGCCGTTCCCCTGTGGGTCGTGGTTGCGTGCGCCAGCGCCATTGCGCTTGGCACTGCCGCAGGTGGTCAGCGGATCATCAAGACGATGGGAAGCAAGATCATCCGCATCACGCCCATCCAAGGCTGCGTGGCTGAAACCGCCGGCGGTCTAACGATTCTGTTCGCGAGCTGGCTCGGCATCCCGGTGTCAACCACCCACTGCATCTCGGCCTCGATCATGGGAGTGGGCGCGGCCAAGCGCCTGTCGGCAGTTCGCTGGGGTGTGGCTGGCAACATTGTGACCGCTTGGGTGCTTACCGTCCCGATTTCGGGCGCGGTGTCCTTCGGGATGTACCGTCTGCTGGTACATTTGTTCGCGACCAGCTAGCTTCCCCTCGTTATGTTGCAGTGTGCTGAGTGCCTAACCCGGTACGCGGACGGCACGCAAGCTTGTCCTCTCGATGGCGGATCGCTTCAGGCGGTCGCGTCCGCCGGTGATTATGGCCAAGGGGTGACGCCGCACTTGTCGGCACCCATCCCAATTGGCCGCTCGACGGTCAGTCCCAGCGAAAATGGCGATGCAGATGCGCTGGTCGGCCAGGTGCTTGGCGGCAAGCTGGCGGTGCAGCGCCGCATTGGGCAGGGTGGCATGGGGACGGTCTACGTGGCGGAACACCTGCTCCTGCACAAGCAGGTTGCGGTGAAGGTACTCAATGCCCAGCTTGCGGCAACCCCGGATCTCGTGTCGCGTCTGCACAGTGAGGCACGGCTGGCTTCGTCGATCTCATCGCCCCACATCGTTGAGGTGTTTGATGTCGGCGTCACCTTGGATGGTCGGCCCTATGTCGAAATGGAGCTGCTGGTCGGGGAGAGCCTGGCCCAGCGGCTTGCTCGCTGCTCGGCCTTGTCAGAAGCCGACACGATTCACATCGGCGAACAGCTTGCCACTGCACTGGCGGCGGCTCACGAGAGTGGCGTGCTGCACCGAGACATCAAGCCCGAGAACATCTTTCTGTGTGCCCGAGACGGCCAAGACTTTGTGAAGCTGCTGGACTTTGGCATCGCCAAGGCCGTGCGTATCACTGAGGAGCCACGGCTCACTCGCACCGGAGCGATCCTTGGCACGCCGCTTTACATGAGTCCCGAGCAGGTGCGTGGCGAGATGCTAGACCAAAGGGCCGATGTCTACGGGCTCGGGGTGGTGCTCTACGAGTGCCTGACTGGCAGCGTCCCACACTGCGCCGCGAGCTACCTGGCAGTCGTGGCGAAGATTCTGACTGAGTCAGCCGAGCCCCCCTCGCAGCGCTGCCCAGATCGTCAGATATCCACCGGGCTTGAGTCCGTGGTGATGCATGCAATGGCCCGCGACCGCGAGGAGCGGTATGCGACGATGGCGGAGCTTTTGTCTGATCTTCGCTGTTTCCGCGAGGGCCTGCCTCTTCTGGCGATGCCACAGAAGGTCGAAGTGGCCCAGGTCTCAGACCCCGGAACACTCAGCGGTACGCTGCGCAAAACCCTGCTGGGCGGGGCGCTGTGCCTGCTTTTGGTCGGCTTGTTCGGGTCCCACTGGTGGTGGACGGAACGTCCTGGGGCTTTCATCGCGCCGAACTCACGCCAGTCATCGGTGACCGTTGAACGTAAGGTCGAAGAACCCGTGCTACCGCCAAAGGGAGCGCCGCCGCTGGGTCCGGCTCCGCCATCCACGACAGCCCGGATTGCCGAGCGGGTCGATGCCAAGCGCTCCGCCGCCTCGGTACGGCGCGCCAATCGCGTGAACGTCGTGGCCGCACCGGAATCGCTTGAGGCCGATCCGCTGCGCGAAGAGCAGGCCCCGAATCCATTTGTGGCGACACCGGATCTGGGCAGAGTGCGCTGACGTGTTACAAATCGGCACCTCACCACAAGCAAGAGGTGCCAAGTGACGACCCATCGCGCCAAAGTCTCCTCGCTCGTTCTGTGCTCGCTCGTCTGTGGACAGCTTCTGACGATATCCCTTGTGGGGTGTGGCCAAGGTGAGCAGCCGTCCATGGAAGACCCGACGCTTCCACCGCCGCCACCGCCGCCGCCTCCTCCCGAGGAGGACCTGGATTGTCCGAAGGATCTCACCTGCGAGGACATTCCTGCGGCGTACAAGGCGCGCAGTGCGACCCCAAGCGACTACGGGAACTACGACCTTGCCAACCGTCCGAAGGATGGCCAGGCGATTCGCTACATCGTGATCCACACCACCGAGGGTTCGTGGCCCGGCGTCGTCTCGCACTTTCAGAACCCCACGGCCAGCGCCTCGGCTCACTACCTCGTCGGCTCGGCAACGGGACGGGTGGCCAAGTTCGTGGCTCCGGCTCACGTCGCATGGCACGCGGGCAACTGGTACTTCAACATGCACTCGATTGGCATCGAGCACGAGGCGGTCGCCATTGAGGGCAAGAAGTGGTTCACCGATGCCATGTACGAGGCCTCTGCGAAGCTGGTAAGGCATCTGGCCAAGAGCTACGGCGTGCCGATCGACCGAGAGCACATCATCGGGCACGACGAAATCCCAGGCGTGACGGCGGCCAGGCAGGGCGGTATGCACTGGGATCCAGGCCCGTACTGGGACTGGGATAGATACATGCAGCTACTCCTAGCCCCACTGCCGAGTGAAAAAGACCCGGGGAAAGATGGCGAGCCGCTTGTGCTGCGGCCCGGCTATGCGACCAACCTGCAGAAGGGAAGCTATTGCTACGGCTCGATGCCCTCGGACTGCAAGGATGTCAGCGAGGCGGCGGCCAACTTTGTTTATCTGCGGACCGCGCCCGACCCGATGGCCCCAATGATTGAGAATCCGTACCTCAAGGGTGTGCCGGGCGACCGCATGAACAACTGGGGCGACAAGCTTGCCACTGGACCCGTCTACATCCGAGCCGAGCAGAAGGGCGACTGGGATGCGATTTACTTTTCGGGTCAGAAGGCCTGGTTCCAAAATCCAGGTCGAAACCTGACCCGCAAGGCCAGTGCGACCATGGTTACTCCGAAAAGTGGCTTGGTCTCGGCACCGGTGTATGGCGTGGCGTATCCACAAGACGCAGCCTATATGCCACCAACCAAGCCCGCGACGATGGAGAAGATCTACGATGTGCCATCGGGACATCGCTACGCACTCGCGGCACGGGCCACCGGTGACTACTACTGGTCGAAGGAGTTCGTGTCGACCTATGACTCGACCAAGCAAATCGTCGTCAAAGATGGCACCGAGTACTACCAGATCCACTTCAATCACCGGGTCGCTTGGGTTCGCGCAGCGGACTTCGAGACGGTGACAGCACCTTAGCTAGACCTACCCCAATCGGCCCTGGTTCGGCAAAGCCCCCCGCTCCGCACTTGACAGGCTCTACTGCTACGGAAAATCATCGGCCCCGAGAACTTGTTCTCGCGATTGAATTGCCTGAGGAGGCCGAATGTCCCCTGCTGTGCGAGTGCCGCCCACTGGCTCGTCCCGATTGAACCGTCGTCGGACGCTGTGCTTTGGCGCTGCGCTTTGGCTGGCGGGCTCGGTCGCTTCCGTCCGGGCCGATGAGGGCATGTGGACGCTGACCGACTTCCCGCGTGAGCGGATCAGCCGGAAGTATGGGTTCCAGGTCACCGATGAGTGGCTCAAGAAGGTGCAGCTCGCATCGCTGCGTCTGGCCAACGGCTGCTCAGGGGCATTTGTGTCGGGTGATGGCCTGGTGATGAGCAATCATCACTGTGTCAGTGAGTGCCTTGTTGAGCAGTCGTCTGCGCAGCGGGATCTGAATCGCAACGGCTACTATGCGCCCACCCACGCCGCAGAGCTGAAGTGCTCGTCCCTCGAATTCAATCAGCTGATGGACATCGAAGATGTCACCAATCGGCTCCAGTCGGTGACGAGGGGACTTTCTGATACCGAGTTTGGCGTCGCTCTCCGTCGCGAAATTAGCCGTCTGGAGCAGGACTGCGCCAGCGCTACCAAGCTTCGCTGCGACGTGGTCTCGCTGTATCACGGTGGGAAGTACCACCTGTATAAGTACCGGCGCTTCTCAGACATTCGGATGGTGTTCTTGCCGGAGACTGGGACGGCTCGGTTTGGTGGGGATCCCGACAACTTCAACTACCCGCGCTACGCGCTCGACGTGTCGTTTGTGCGCGTGTACGAAAATGGTCAGCCGCTCAAGACGAGTCACTTTTTTCCGGTAAATCCTGCTGGGGTCAGGCCTGGCGAGCTGGTGTTTTCCACGGGCAACCCCGGGGCCACTCAGCGACTCATGACCGTCTCGCAGCTTGAGTTTTTGCGTGATGTGGCAAACCCCGAGCTTCTGCTGTATTTGGCGCAGCTACGCGGCCACATGCTGGAGTTTGCCAAGCTGGGGCCAGAAAACCGTCGGATCATCATCGAGCCGCTCTATGGCGTCGAAAACTGGTTCAAGTCGCTTTTGGGTCAGCAAGAGACACTGACCAGCCACAGCTTTCTCTCTGCGAAGCGCTCATCAGAGGAAGCACTGCGCAGCCAAGTGGCGCAAAACCCAGACTGGCAGCGGCGTTACGGCGGTGCATGGGACGCGCTCGCGCGGGCCCAAGACGAGCAGCGGAAGGTCTACAAAGAACACACGCTGCTAGAGGTAGGCCGGGCCTTCAACTCGACGCTGTTTCACTATGCGCGGCAGCTTGTGCGGGGCGCGGAAGAGCGGCCTAAGCCCTCGGACCAGCGGCTGAGCGAGTATCGCGACTCGGCGCTCCAGTCGCTGTCGCATGAGCTGCTCGCGCGCTCGGCGGTGTACCCCCAGCTAGAGATCCTGACGCTGACCTATTCGCTGGGCCGACTGCGGGAAGCGCTGGGGCCCAATCACCCGTTTGTCAAAGAGACGTTCGGTCCGTATTCGCCCGAAGAGATTGCCCGCAACCTGATAAACGGGTCACGCTTGGCTGATCCGGCGGTGCGCAGAGGGCTGTGGGATGGGGGACAGAAGGCCGTTGCGGCTTCCACCGACCCGATGATCCGTTTTGCGAAGGCCGTCGATGCGCAGTCTCGCCTGATCCGTCGTCAGTACCAGGACTCGGTCGAGTCGGTGGAGAAGCGGAACTCGGAGCTGGTGGCGCAAGCGCTGTTTGCGGTGCAGGGCACGTCCGTTTATCCAGATGCGACCTTCTCGCTGCGAGTCACGTACGGCACAGTACGGGGTTACAAAGAGGGCAGCATGGAGCTGTCGCCGATGACGCTGATTGGCGGAGCATTTGAACGCCACACCGGGCGCGAGCCGTACGTGCTTCCGGCATCGTGGCTCGCCTCGAAAAGTCATCTCAACGGCGCAACGCCGCTGAACTTCGTGAGCACGCTCGACATCATCGGGGGAAACTCGGGAAGCCCGGTGCTCAATCGCGACGCCCAGGTGGTTGGGACCATCTTCGACGGCAACATCCCGTCGCTCGGCGGCGCCTTTTACTACGACGACACTGCGAACCGTGCCGTCGCCGTCCACACGGCTGGCCTGTTCGAAGTGCTGCGTGGGGTCTACAACGCGGGTCCGCTCATCAAGGAGCTTCAGTCCGCAGCCTCTCCGGCCAGTCCGGCGGCGCCTGCACCAGCACCTGCACAAAGGCCCAAGTAGTCGATGGCTGACCCCGAGCGGTTGTCACGAATCTGTTCCGAGCTGGCAAGTGATCCTCGCTACGCCACGGGCAGCAAGCGGTTTGCTCTGGCCATTGGCGATGGCGAAGCTGTTGCTATCGCCGAAGCACTCGCGGACGAGTTTGACGAAGGCGCAGCCACACGCGCCGCCCATGCGGAGCGACAGGGCTTTCGCATTCACTGCCACGAAGGCTGTACGGCGTGCTGCTGTGTGCTGGTGGTCAGCTACCTGCCAGAGGTCTTGCGGATCACTGCGTTTCTAAACCAACCGGAGCAGGCCGAAGCCAAGGCATCGTTTTTGGCAAGCTACCCAGCCTGGAAACAGCGCTCTTCTGACGCGCCAGAGCGCGCGCTGGCGGCTTTTTTGGGTGGACGGCAAAAGGACTACGACGCGGTCCACGAGGAGCACTTTCGCCGGGCCATCCCGTGTGCATTCCTGCGTGACAACCGCTGCAGCATCTACCCGGTCAGGCCACTCGGCTGCCGCAATGCGCATGCGCTTGACACCGCGGATCAGTGCGTCGCCGATCCACCGGGCGGACGCCCAGCCCAAGCGGTCGACTTTGTGCCGCTGACCCGGCTGCTGCACCGCGCAACGCAGCTTCTCCACGCTGTTCACAATGTGAAGAGCCGCGAAAGACACGGGCAGAAGTCCGTCTGCGTCGCCGTCTACGAGCTACTGACCAGGCCGCCGCGGCGCTGAGCTGTGGACCGTGCGCTTGCCCCAGTCGCTTTCGACGCAGAAAGTCATCAGCCGAGCGAAGTAGTCGTGAACGCTGGGGGCAGCGATGCCGGTGCCCTTTAGTGCTGCACGGGTGTTCGTGGTGTCAAACGACGCTTGGTAGTTGAGATAGGGTACGTAGACTCGCCCTGCATCGAGAGCTTGTCGCCTTTTGCCGTGAAAGAAGACGCGAAACAGCGGGCGGACATAGCGCTCGAACGTCTCGGTGGGCACAAACAGAGGCCTTCGGACCTTGAAGAAATCCACGGCTTGGTCGAGCGCCTCGCCAATGGTCGTTGAGCCTTCGGGCCCCGCAGCCAAGTGATAACAGCCGCCGAGCGTGTCGTCGCGGCGTGACAGCTCCCAGATGGCGGCAATCACGTAATCGACCGGGACCATGTCGACGACGCCAGCGCGTGAAGCGGGCACAATCGGGATAAGGCCTCGCGAAAAGATCTTCAGCGGCCAGTACATGACCTTGAAGCTGGAGGTTTCGCCCGTGCGCGAGTCACCCACGATGATGGAGGGACGAAACAGCGTGGCGCGCAGTCCGTGCTCGACCATGTACTTGCGGACCAGTGACTCTGCTTCGGCCTTGGTCTGCTCGTAGGTGTTGTGGAAGGTCTGGTCTACCGTCAGCTCGTTTTCGAAGACTCGGCCGTGGCGCGTACCAGCGACAAACGACGTCCCAATGTAGCTGAGCCTCATCGGACGGCCCTGGCGGAGGATGCGCAGCGCGAGATCGAGAATGTGGCGGGTGCCTTCGACGTTGATGCGGCGGGCTTCGGGGAGCGGCTGATCAAAACGAACCGTCGCCGCGCCGTGGTAGATGTGCTCGACGTGGTCCGCTAGCTCGGTGAGCGCTTCGGGGGTTGCCCCAAGTCCCGCTTGGCTGATGTCTCCCGCAATGGCCCGGACGCGAAGCAGTCGCGACTCGGTGCGGCCATGGAAGCCGAGTTCACCGAGCAGGGTGTCGAGGCGCTGCTCGGCGAGCTGCTGGGGCGACAGTCCGGACTGTTTGTCCCCTTTTTGCGCGTGGCCTCGAATCAGGCAGTAGATCGTCTGCTCAGGAGGCAGCTCTTTGATGAAGATGCGCAGAAGATCTCGTCCGAGAAATCCGGTGGCTCCGGTGAGCAAAACAGCGCTCGACATGGTGTTCTCCCTGCTGATTAGGTGTCGCCAAAGCGTCGAATCAGGTCACTGACCTCGCGTACAGCGCCACTGCCCCCTGGGCGGGTCGTGACATAGTGGACGGCGCGCCGCACTTCGGACACCGCATCAGGCACCGTTGCGGCGAAACCCACTTGACGCAGCAGCGGCAGGTCGGACACTTCATCGCCAATGAACGCAGCCTGCTCGGCGGACAAGCTCAGCTCTGCGAGCAGCTCGGAAAACTTGGCGACTTTGTCACGCAGGCCAAAATAGGCGTGGCGAAGAGACAGCGACTCGGCCCGAACCCGGCCCGACAGGATGTTGCCTTCGGACAGGATCGCAACCTGGCGACCGGACTGCATGAGAAGCCTTATGCCCACGCCATCGCGGACCGAGAAGCGCTGACAGAAGCGCGCATCGCCTTCGCCACCCGCAAAGTACAGATGACCATCACTGAGTACGCCATCTACGTCGAGGCACAGAAGTCGAATGGGCCGAATTTTGGCGAGAACCTCGGGAGACGGTGCAGGCTCGTCATCGTGAAGCGACATGGCGCGCGAGTATGGCAGAACTACTCCTCGGGCGGAACTAGTGTCGCGGGCGCAGCGCAGCGTAGATCCCGTGGCCGGTCACCGACGCGAGGATCAGAAGGCCACCAAGGACCGCGGCGCGGCTCGGTAGTTCCCCGGTTCCGAGCGCCACCCAGACCGGGTTTAGGATCGGCTCCAGCGATGCGACCATCAGACACTCGACTGGGCGCAGCCTCCGCACCGCCGCCGCATAGAGCAGATAGGCAAGCGCGATCTGCACCACCCCAAGGACGGTGAGCCACAGCCACGCGTTGATGCTGGGGATTGCCTGACTGCGCACCGCGACAAGTCCGGCCAGGACGGCCAAGACGTTGCCGAGCAAGAGGACCAGCGTGGGGACAAACGGCAGAAGCTCGCGACCGCGCGCGTCCAGGTCGGGGGTCGGTCGCTCAGCGCGGCGCAAAAGAAGAGGCAGGAGCCCAAGCCCAGCCCCCGAGGACAATGCCAGCAAGTTGCCATACAGCCCCGATGTAGAGAGCTGCTCGACAAAGAACCATGCGATGCCGAGGAAGCAGCCGAGCACCGCCACCACATCGGCGAGCCCAATGCGCTCTCCGAGGAGGGGCCAGGACAGCAGCACAACGTAGATCGGCGCGGTGTACTGAAGCAGGATGGCGTTGGCTGCCGTCGTGAGCTTTGCGGCCAGCACAAAAGACAGCATGGTCCATGCGTAGCAGGCGGCGGCGAGCCACGTCCCTGGGCGCCCGAGTCCCAGCCGCACCACGTCGGGCAGCGCCCGTCCGGCGCGAAACCAGAGCACCAGCACAAACACTGGCAAGGCGAGCAGGCTGCGCAGGCCGACGATTGCGAGGCCGGAAAGCGGCACCGACTTGATGCCGATGCCAGCCAAGCTCCAGCTGAGCGCCGCGCCGAGGACGAAGACAAAGCCGAGCCTGCGGGCACCGGGACTGGGCACAGCGGGTGAGTGCGGAGAGTCCATCCGGGCTTAGCTGGCGGTCTTGGTGTCGGCGATCTTGCGCTCCAACGCGGCTTGGCTGCGATGGCTCTCGATGAAGAAGAACAGCGAGACTGCGAGCGAGACGCCGATAGAGACATAGATTCCGAGCGGCTGGACGGGGTCGGCGCTTGCCGGGAACCAAGTTCCCGCAAGCTGGGCCGCCGAGGCAGTCACGGCATAAAGTGGGCTTGCCGCCATCACCAGAATGCCGGGCGTCGCCTTGCTGGCGCCAAACACATAGCTGAGCAGGAAGGGCAGAACGTGCGACGCAAACAGCACGAACACTGCCACCGCCGAAGTGGCTCCGCGGTGTCGGATCCGGACAAACTCCGTCGCAGTTTGGACAAACAGCAGGTAGCTCAGTACCCCGACAATCGCCAGTGCAACCGGCTGACCGACAAGCGTTCCACTGATCCGCGTCTCCATGGCCCGGGCCACAATGAACAGTCCGGCCACGATAAGCCCCCACAAACCCACCGTCAGCATCTCGCAGCGACCGCCTTCATCCAGCCAGCTCAGGTGGGCCATCTGTAGGCGTCGGGCGCGGCGCAGTGCGCGCAAGAGCGTCAGGTAGGTTGGCACCTGGCCAATGAGAAGCGCGGCGGCGGTGACAGCGCTGACGATCAGGTAACCGGCAATCACGGCCTCATTGGTGCTGGAAGTGGCGGCGAAAGAGCCCGCAGACGACGGCGAGATCCATGGCCAGGCGGCCCCCAGCGACAAAAATGCGATCCACGCGAAGAAGTACAGCGTCCCGAGGCGCGAGAACGACGTCGCATCATCCTGGCGAAGCTTGCGCGCGACCGCATTGCCCAGGACCAAAAGGAGGCTGCACTGAACCAACATCGTCAGCAGCAGCGCATGGACAGGGAATCCATAGAAGGCCACTTGGGTCGCCTGCGCATCGGCGGGCTTGAGCAGGGCAAACAGCGCGGGGTACGGCGTAAAGTAGCTGACGGCTCCGATGCCTTTGGCCGACCAGCCACCCAGCAGCAGACAGACCAGTGTGCCGACGACGATGCCCGACGCGCCGCGCTTGTGGGAAACGGACAGCCCAATCCACAGCGCAAAGCAGTGATAGAGCACACCCGACATCGCGATGGCCAGCACCGAGCCCAGCACCGCCATGATGCCAAACTGGGATGCCTGGGCAGTGGCCAGAGCACACGCCGCCATGATGCCCGCGATGAGATACTCACGCGATGGGCAGCCGAGCAAGTAGCCCAGTCCATCGGTCCATGGTGTCGTCGGCGTTGCGCGATGGAAGTCGAGGAGTCCGCTCTCGCGTTCTTCACGGACCGCTTCGGCGACCCGGTTGCTGCCGCGCAGCAGCAGCGTCGCCCCGATGCCGAACAGAAGCACGTACTGAAACGTGGTAAAGCCGTCGCTGCGGTCCTTGGCGACCATGGACAAAAGTACGCCGCAGGCGCAAAGAAGTCCGATGATGAGAGTCGAAGATACGAGCTGCGCCGGTCGCAGCCGTCGTCGCGCTTGTGCAATCAAGATCGGATTGTCGACAAGGCGGATCGTTGGCTCGCTCATGACACCCTCCCAGTCGATACTTGCAAGAAGATGTCTTGCAGGTTCGACGTCATCTCGCGGTATTCGGCGACGCGGAAGTCTTGTTGAATCAGCTCACGGAGCAGCTTGGCGGCGGCTTCACTGTCGCCTGCCAGCTTGAACGTCGACTGCGCACCCTCTGTCTCGATCTCGCTGACCGATGGATTGGCCGCGAGCACCGGTCCCAGCCTGTCGTCAGGAGCGAGCAGCCGCACCCGCAAGAGGAGCCCGGGCCGTAGCTGCTTGAGGATGTCGTCGATTCGACCCGACAGCAGCATCTTGCCGCGCTCCATGATGCCGACGCTGTTACAGAAGTCGGCCATCTCGGACAGGATGTGACTGCTGACGACCACGGCCTTGCCCGCGCGGCCTAGCTCGACGATCACATCGCGCAGGTCCAGCCGCGCACGCGGGTCGAGTCCAGATGCTGGCTCATCGAGCAGCAGCACCTTCGGATCGTGCAGCAGCGTCTTGGCCAGAAACAGCCGCTGCTTCATGCCGCGGGATAGCTCTCCCGCTGGGGTCTTGCGCTTTTCGGTGAGCTGGACTTTGTCGAGCAGCTCGTCGATGCGCTTGTGCCTGGCCGCCCCCGACAGACCGTACGCCGAGGCAAAGAGCTGCAAAAACTCCTCGACGAAGAGGTCGTCGTACAGCGGTGGCATATCAGGCATAAACCCCAGGTGATTGAGGGCCCGCAGCGGCTCGCTGAGCAGGTCAATGTCACACAGCCTCACCTGTCCGTAGGTGGGCTGAAGCAGCGTCGCGATTACACGAATGATGGAGGTCTTGCCCGCGCCATTGGGACCAATCAGGCCGTAGACCATTCCAGACTCGACCTCGAACGACACATCGTCCACTGCGGTGATGTCTTCGTAGTCGACGCGCAGACTCTTTACAGACAGGAGCGGGGCCGCCATGGTGGTTTCCGCAAAGAAGAATGTCCCATTTATGGCTTGGGCGGGGCGCAAAAGCGAGCCTACGATGGCCGTCGTGGAGCTTCTGTCCTGCGTAAAGTCGGTCGATCTGTCGTCGCCAAGCGCGGCATCGTTTGGGCGTCCGGGTTTGTTTCTGGCGCTGCTCGGGGAGCCAGATCGGTCCTACCCGGAGCTGCCTCCGCTTCTTCTGCAGCTTGCTTCGGAACAGCTTCTGGTGAGCCAAGTGCCCTTGCACGAGGCCAATCTGCTCAGCGCGCTGGCTTCGTGCTGCTTGGGCGAACATCCCGTTGGTGCGACTGTCGTGCTGCCGATAGCCCTGTGCGGAGAGGATCGATCCGGTCGGCGACTTCTGTGCGAACCGGGCCAGCATCACTTGCTCGCGATTCCTGCGGATCGGCAAGCAGACGCTCGGCTCCTTGCCAGCGCGCAGCATGTGCCGCTGTGGCCGCTGGGCCGGACCACGGGACAGCAGCTCGCAATACGGCTTAGCGAGGGACCGGGGGAGGAGCCGTTTCCGACGGTGCTGCGGCTGTCTTTGCCGGAGCTTCAGCAGAAACTATCGCTGCGCTGAGGGCGCTTTTGGGCAGGGCGCTTATCGCCACGTCTGATTCGGCCCCGGCCTTGAGCCTGTGTCCGGTGATGAGCCGAGCACCGCGCTTATAGGTGAAGTACTGGTACGCCCAGTTGAACAGCACCGCGAGTCGGTTGCGGAAGGTGATGAGGAAGAAGATGTGGACGAGGAGCCACAACATCCACGCGAAAAAGCCGCCCATGCGCAGCTTGCCGATCTGGGCGATGGCGGCTGCACGACCGATCGTCGCCATGCTGCCTTTGTCGACATAGACAAAAGGGGTTCGCGGCAGATTGTCCAGGTCGGCCTGCAGGTTGCGGACGACGTGACGAGCCTGCTGAATGGCGACCGGACTTACCCCGGGAAGGGGCTTTCCGTCCTGGTGCAGATAGGCCGCCATGTCGCCGACCGCGAAGACCTCTTTGCGTGTGGCCACCGAAAGGTCGGGGTTTACGACGACGCGTCCGGCCCGGTCGATTTCCCCGCCCAGCTTGGCCGAAAGCGGAGATCCTCGGACACCGGCGGCCCACAGCACGGTGGCCGTCGGGATCAGCTTGCCACCGGCTTCGACGCCGCGACCATCTATCTTGGTGACGCGCAGCCCGGCCCTTACCTCGACGCCAAGCTGTCCAAGGTCGATGACCGCACGCATCGCTAGCGAGTCGGCAAACGAGCTTAGGATCCGCTGGCCACCCTCGATGAGAATGATCTTGGCGTGGGCTGGATTGATGTTTCGGAAGTCGCGGGCGAGCACAAAGCGCGACAGCTCGCCGAGCGCACCCGCCAGCTCGACGCCGGTGGGGCCACCGCCGACCACCACGAATGTCAGCAGCCGCTCACGCTCTGCCGGATCCACGGTTCGCTCGGCTGCCTCGAAGGCCAAAAGGACGCGGCGACGGACTTCGACAGCATCATCGATGTCCTTGAGACCGACTGCATACTTGGCCCACTCATCGTGACCGAAGTAGTGATTCTGGGCTCCTGCGGCGACGATCAGGTAGTCATAGCGTAGCTCACCCCGATCGAGCACCACCCGACGCTCTTTGATGTCGATGTCTTGGACTTCGGCCAGAAGGACGCGGACGTTTGGCTGGAAGCGCACCACCGAGCGAATCGGGGCTGCGATGTCGGCCGGCGACAGACCCGCCATCGCGACTTGGTAGAGCAGGGGCTGAAACAGGTGGTGATTCAGTCGGTCGACCAGTGTGACCCGAACCCGCGTGCCGTCGAGTTCCTTGGCGGCAGTTAGCCCGCCAAAGCCTCCCCCAATGATGACGACGTGCGGCAGTGCCTGACTGCTTACCACTGGGTCCAAGGTCGCCACTGATCCTCTTCGTTCGAGTAGAAGAAGCGCTGATTGTCCTTGGTGATGACGAGCAAGTCGCGGCCAATCGGCCACAGCTTGAAGATGTTGGCGTCGCGATCGATGTACCGCTGGGCCGATGATGAAAACACCCGGCCGTTGAGATCCAGACCGTAGTAGGCGTCGCCGCGTACGACGAGCTGCTGCATCGAAAAGGCGACTGGCTTCATCTTATTATCCCAGTTGCCGTTGCGGTAGCGGTAGATCTTTTCAGCGTCGAACAGATACATCACGCCTTGCGAGGCGGCGACGTTGGCGCCCTTGAGCAGCTTCGGCCACAGCTGGATCGAGTCTTTGCCGTCAAAAGTTGCCTTGATGAGCCGACCGTCCTCGAGCACGGCGTAGACGGTGTCTGCACTCGCGGCCACCTGGGAGACCGGCGAGATGTGAGTTGGTCGCCAGCTCTTGCCCTCGAGATCGTAGTAGATCAGGCTCCGCTTGTTGTCGGTGGTAAACAGCGTCCCGGTGGCATCGTCGATGGTGACGACGCCATGGTCACTGGTGGGAACCATGGTGTATTTGGCACCCTCCCGACGGTAAGCTCTTCCCTTCTTGTCGGTGATAAGCTGAGGGAAAAGCTCTGCCACAACCTTCTGCTTGGCCGGACTGTCCTTGGTAATCGTCGAGATGAGCGAGTTCATAAACTCGATCGACTCGAGCTCGCGCAGCGGGATGCGACCGCGCAGCGCCATCGAGTGGATGAACTCACTGTGCAAGAGCAGCGCCGGACGCTTGTCCATCTTCTGCGCCAGCGCGTTGCCGAGAGCGATTCGGAGTGCTTCGACGCTGTTGCGGGACTCAGCGGCAGGCTCGGCAGCGGTGTTCGTTGGTGCTGCGACCGCGCCGCCAGTGCTCCCGATAAGCAAGCTGTGGAGAAGCTCGACTGGACGCGCGACACCGGGTGTATCGACGGCCTTGTCGGCAAATGTGACGATGCCGAGCAGTCGTCCCGTCGCAGACAAAAGCGGACCGCCGGTGTGGTCGAGCGTCAGCGGCGGATCGGTCTCGATGACCCCTGGCCGCACCGACATGATCGATCCGTTCATCATCGCCAGCGTCTGCCGTCCGTGGGTCCGCAGTCCAATCACGTCCACACCGACCGTGGTGGCAGCCTTCACGTCGTACAGATCCAGCGCCTTGTACGGCTGCTTCAGCGGCGGCTCGGGAAGCTGGAGCTGAAGGAGGTGATTGGGCGCATCCATCCGAACCACCTGCACCGGCAGTGCCTTGGCTTGGTTGGCACGAAGGAAGATCAGCGGGTCTTCATCACCGGCAAACGAAGCATCGTAGAGGAACGCGTAGACTTGGCCCTTTTCGACACCCGAGACGAGCCGCGAATCGCTGACCACCACACCATTGGGCTTTACGATGACGCCGAGGGCGGTGTTAAAGCGGTTGCCATCCTTGGCGATGAGAAACACCACGGACGGTGCAGATCGCTGATAGATGTCCGACTTGCTGAGTACGGGGCTCTTCGGTGGGGCTGCCAGCGGCTTGGGACCGGGAGGCGCCTTCGGGGTTGCGGGCGCTTTGGCTGCCGGTTTCGTCGCTGGCTTGGCTTTGGGGGCAGCCGGTGCTGCGGCCCCTGCGGGGGATGGGGCAACCGGGGCCACCGGCGCACTGGCTGCGGGCGGTGCCGCTGCGGGCTGAACCGGCGCCGACTGGGCCCTGGCCGAATCAAACGACGCCGCTGCGCTGACCAGCAAAAGGCAAGACAGCACCGACAATGTCAGGGTTCGCACCCGCCGGAAGGGATGGACAGGGCGAGCCTTCGAGGGCATACGAGCACCGCTAGACAAAACACACCTCCGAGAACCGAAGCAGACCAGAGCAGTAGACCACTTTGCGATACCTCCGAACTGTATCGCAAACTTCCCCAGATCTATTGGAAGAAATGT
>CAYTGC010000040.1:0-27901 GCA_964437195.1 uncultured Myxococcales bacterium
CAGAAGGTGGCGCCGAGCAGTTTATCTGGGACGGCCAGAACACCTACGGCGGCAAGTATGTCACCAATCCGTCGGGCGGACTTCTGTCGAAGGGTCATCCGCTCGGCGCAACCGGCCTTGCGCAGTGTGCCGAGCTGACCTGGCAGCTTCGCGGTCAAGCGGACAAGCGCCAGGTCGAAGGCGCCAAAGTCGCGCTCCAGCACAACCTCGGCCTCGGCGGCGCCTGCGTCATGACGATGTACGCGCGCGAGTAAGCCCCCCGCCTACCCTGCCCTACCCCGTCCTACCGCTTACGAGGCAAAGCGCACCGCGTAAACCGGCGGTAGGTGCGTGCTGACGGTCGCAAAATGATCGCCTTGATCTTCGCTCACCCACAGTGATCCGGTCGTGCTGCCCATGATGAGGCGATTTCCCGTCGCATCCACATCGAGCGCGTGCCGATAAATGATGTCGTACGCGTGCCGCTGGGGCAGTCCGTTGCGGAGCGTCTCAAAGCTACGTCCACCATCGCGGGTTCGAGTCATCACAACCTGCCCGCCCACCGGCAGTCGGTGCTCATCTTTCTGTTCGGGCACAAACCACGCGGTGTCGCCGTCCTTTGGATGCACTGCGACCGCAAACCCGAAGCGCGACGGCAGACCCTCCGATACCGTGATTTCCTGCCACGAAGCAGAGCCATCGACCGAGCGAAAAATTCCGTTGTGATGCTGCGCCCACAGAACATCCGGCGCCGTTTCGCAACGGACTACACAGTGCGGATCTTGAATGTTGGGATCGTAGACCCGCTCGGGCGGCATAAACTCGGCGCGCATTCCGTGGGAACGAACGGTCCAGGTCACTCCGCGATCGAGTGTTTCCCAGACGCCGCCGCAGGACACGCCGACAAGCACGCGCGCACCGTCGTCAGGATGGACGCAGATCGAGTGGATTCCGGGATAGTCTGCACCGCCTCCCATCCAGGCTTTCCGTCCGGGATGATCCCAGAGGGACCGGACAAACTGCCAAGTCTGACCGCCATCGGTCGAGTGAAACAGCGCGCCAGGAATCGTTCCACACCAGAGTTCGTCAGGCTGGCTGCCACTCGCCAGGGCCCAGATCCGCTGCACGCTCCACGGAATCGGACGACCAAACGCAGGATCGCGCTCTTCCTCTTGATCCGGGGTACGCGGCGGAAACGCCGGAGTGGCACAGTCTTCCCACGTCTGTCCACCGTCGCGAGAGCGCTTGAGCTTGGGACCGAAGTGACCGTGATCCAGCGCGGCGTACACCGTGCCACCGCGGGCCTTGGTCTCGACCAAAATCACAGACACGTTCTCCGCCAAAAACGCCACGTGATCGATGTCCCACGCTGCGACAGGACCGCCAGATCCACTGGGAGTCTCGTCCTGTCGCTTGACCCGAAACAGTCCTTTGCGTGTTGCAACCCAAGCTACCTGTGCAGAAGTGTTCATGCTCGCTCCCTATGTCAACAGCGTCGAAAGATCGCGCCCAAACAGAACGGTCAGCCGCCCGATAGCGCTTGCATCACGTAGAGCTCTGCACCGCTCGGGAGGGGATCACTTTGGCCTTCACGATCGTGAATCTGCTGTCCGGCCACAAAGATCACGACGTGTTTCCGAACGGCCCCTTGGTCATCCAAGATGTAGCTGCGAAGTGTTGGGCTCTGCGCAAACACAGCTTCCAGCGCGCCCCGCACGGTCGAGGCTTCGACATCTACTGTTGGGACTGGTAAGTGGCGACGCAGATTGGCCGTAAACACAACGCGGTTCATGCTCCGCACGCTAGCCATCGACACTGACAGCTGTCAACGCTGATGGCACAACCCAGCCGCAAACGGGGGACTCCCAATCACCCGCCGCATCGTCGCGCAGCCGTGGCGATGCGGTCGATTTCTGGTGCCGCTCTCTGTTTTGCGTATGCTTGGCGCATGTCGCACAATCGTTCCATCCAGCTGCTCTGCTTGGTGTCTTCACTGGCCATCACAAGCTGTAGCTCCGGAGGCTATGTCGATCCCTCTTTGGTGATGGACGCCTCCGTAGGCTCAGCCGATCTGGCCCAGCATGTGGACTTGGCCACGGCCCCCGATCTTGCCAGGAAGATGCCTCGCACCGAGCTGTCTTTTGCGTCACCAGTGACCTATCCAGCCGGACAGTTTGCGTACCACATTGCGGTGGGACGGATCGATCTGGATGACAAAGATGATCTGCTCGTTTCCGGACGACCAGGCGCAACCGTCTACCTGTCTGTGGGCGACGGCACGCTGGTTCCCAAACCGCTGTCGCTACACGCCAACTGGCAAGTCGCGATCGCCGACATGAATCGGGATGGAAAAGGGGATCTGCTCCTAACAAATACCACCACTGGATCGATTGATGTCGTGCTCGGAAATGGCGATGGAACGTTTCGGACGCCACTTGCTGTTCCTGCCGGAAAAGCGCCGCAGTCTGTGGCGAGTGTGGATCTGAATGGTGATGGAAAGCCCGATCTCCTCACTGCGGATCAGAATGCAGCAGAGCTGTACGCGTATGTTGGGAATGGCGATGGGACCTTTGGGACTCCGCAGCGGCTCATCACGGACAAAGCAGGTGCGCCACTGTGGATCGCCACCGGAGACCTGAACCGAGATGGCCGCATCGATGCCGCAGTCGCAAATCTCTCGACGGCAAACATTAGTTTATTCTTTGGCAACGGAGACGGAACCTTTTTGCCTGCGCAACAACTTCCAACCATCGCGAGTCCTTGTGATGTGGAACTTGCCGATCTCAATCTGGATGGCAATCTGGATCTGGCGGTAAACGGAGAGGGCGTCGACAAAGCCGTGGCTGTACACCTGAGCGATGGCAAAGGGGGATTCCTGCCTCTGACCAAATACCCCTACAAAGACAGCTCCGGGCAAGGACTGGATCTTGCGGATCTCAACCAGGATGGCTGGCCAGAGCTGATTGCTATCTCTGCGTTTTCCCCCCCGGCACGAGTCTTCCTCGGCGCGGGCAACGGGACATTCCTTCCTGAACAGACCTTCAACGGATCAGGCGGCAATCCGTTCAATGTTCGCGCCGTCGATCTCAATCGCGATGGGAAGCGAGATCTCGTTCTGAGTGAAGGATCCAATCAGAAGATCAGCGTCCTTATCAACACCACCCCCTAGACCATTGCGCAACGTCGAACCATGCCGATCGATTCCCTTCGCACCGCAAGATCTACGCCGCAGCGCGCTCCGATGCAGTGCGAAGGAATCGGATTTGTCTATCGACAGCTCTCTGGAAGCACGTAGCCGGGCCGGACCATCGACATCATCTGCACCGTCGCTGGAACCTGCTGAAGTGCCGATTGACACGACCGTGGGTCATTCCCTCTTACTTCGGCCTTGAACTGACACTGCGAGCCTGGCTGACAGAAGTCGCGCGCCAAGATGGTGTAACAGGCCACAAGCCGAGCACACGGGTCCGTGGGCTGCGGTGATCCCTGATTCATGGCAGCAGCCCCCTGATTCATGGCCGCGGCCCCCTGGTTCATCGCTGCGGCGCCCATGTTCATGGTGGCTGCGCCCATATTCACCGTTGCTGCGGCCATGTTCTGCATTGCGCCGGCCAGGTTGTCAGAAGGATTGCCACCGGAAATCACCACCACCTGCTGCGGAGGCGGCATGGTCGCACAGCCAAATAGCTCATCTCCTTTTTGCTTGGCCGTCATCGCACGCCCTTCGCGCTGCTCTTCCGGAACACCTTTTCCGACGATGATTACCATGTTGTAGAGATCACCCTGGATCATGTACTGAATCCATGTGTCCGGATCGAAGCGGACATTGAACGAGTCTGGATGTTCGACAGACTCCAGATGTTGTTGGGTTGCACACGCCGCCAGCGGAGCAAACGTACTGCGCGCCGCGAGGCCCGACATCGGCAGGCGATACTGCTTCACGGTTCCACAGCCTGCAACGGCAATGAGCGCCGAGCAAAGGCCAACCGTCCACTGCCAGGTGTTCTTTCTGCTCTTCATTTTGTGTCTCCTTGCACTGTTCGTCTTTTCTCGACTCATAGAGAGTCAAGCTCTGTCTTGTTTCGATCTTCCAATGCGCGGTCTCTGTCGCCGAATTTTATTCGCTTCCGGCCTCCGGGGCACGATCCGCGAGGGCGCCAGATACCCAAGCACCAGACGTGACAGCTGCTCCAAATATGCATCTGAATCGAGCAGCTCTGGACGCTGCAGCAGCGCGTAGTCGGACAGGCTGCCCAGCGTGATCACCAAAAGCTCTGCCGCAAGGTGCAGGTTGTCCACCTCGATCTTGTCGCGATGCTGCTCAAGCCAGCTCGACACAATTTCACTCATCCTGCGATTGAACGCAAACAACGCGGGGCTGGCCTGCACGTACGGAATCTGCTGAAGAAGAATCCGGTGAAGCTTGGCGCTCCTGCGACTGTTCTCGATCGCCGTCTGCACAAGCGTCCGCACCGCGTCTTCAATCGGTCCTTCCTTCACACAGAGGAATCGCTCGGACAGCGTCTCCATGATCTCCGTCGACCACCTGTCAATGAGCGCCGCCAGAAGCGATTCCTTGTTGGGAAAGTACTGATACAGAGAGCCGACGCTGACCCCAGCTTCCTGGGCAACGCGGTTCGTCGTCAGTCCTTCGTAGCCGTGCTTTGTCAAGATGGATGAGGTTGCATCCAGAAGTGACTTCACCAGCGTTCGGGCACGCTGCTGGGTGGGTTCCTTGCGAACACTTGCGCGAACGCGCCTGGACCTAGAAATACGAGTAATCTGTGGCATGATCTCTGTTTTCCGTCGGACATAAATGCGAGCCAAAAGCGATGTCGTAGCGAGTACGCAACCTGAGCAATTGCTCGCATTCTATTAGTAAGAAGTCCAGCAAAGGACAAGAGGACAAACCGATGAATCCGATGGCTCAGATGTCTCCGACTCGACCGCTTGGTCCATCCGTATGGGAGACACTGCACTGCGTGTCTGCGTTTCAAAATGATCCGCTGACCTTCCTTTCCGACATGCACGCTCGCTACGGCGACGTGGTGCGTCTGCCGCTTGGGCTCCAGGTGATGCTGCTCGCACACCCAGACGCGGTGCGGCATGTGCTGCAAGAAAACCATCGCAACTACGAAAAGGGGCTGGATTACCAGCGTCTGAGCGTTCTGGTTGGCCAGGGCCTGCTCAATGCCAACGGCGAGCTTTGGAAGCGACATCGTCGTCTGCTGCAGCCCGGATTTCACAAGCAGCGGATCGCATCGTTTGGTGACACGATGGTCAAGCGGACACAGATGCGACTCGACACCTGGCGCAAGGCCGGAACGACCCAGATACTGGATCTACACGCCGAGATGATGGCACTGACGCTGGAGATCGTGGGAGAGTGTCTGTTTTCCACCGATCTGGCCAGCGAAACGGAAGAGCTAGGGCTGTCGGTGGGTCAAGTGCTGCACATGACCAACGACTACATGAACGAGCTGCTGCCGCTCCCGCTGTGGTTTCCTACGCCGTTCGCACGACGATTCCGCAAAGAGCTAGATGTACTAAACCGCGCAGTCCTCCGAATCATCCAGAGTCGATTGGATGCAGAACCTGGCGAAGTGACGGATCTGCTGGGAATGATGATCGCGGCGCATCATGGTAGCGATGGAGACTCCCCGGATGCGGCGTTCTCTCTGCAGGAGCTACGTGATGAAGTGATGACCCTGCTCATCGCGGGTCACGAGACCACTGCCAACGCGCTGTCGTTCACATTCCTACTGCTCTCGCAACATCCTGAAGTTGCCACGCACATTCGAGCCGAGACTGCTGCACACATTGGTGACCGACCTCCCTCTGCGGCAGATGTTCCTAAGCTCTCTTTCATCCGGCAGGTGGCCGAGGAGTCGCTGCGTCTGTATCCACCCGCTTGGGGATTTGGTCGTCGCGCAATTTCAGCCGATCGCATCGGCTCGTTTGCCGTCGAGCCGGGAACCCACGTTATCGTTTCCCCCTACCTGACCCAGCGCGATCCGCGCTTCTTTCCTGATCCGCTCGCATTTCGCCCAGAGCGCTTCTCTGCGAAGGAATCGGCCAACCGACCCCACGGTACGTACTTTCCCTTCGCAGCCGGACCACGTCAGTGCATAGGAATGGGCTTTGCCATCATGGAACTCCAGCTCATTTTGACGATGATTCTCGAGCAGGTGGACATCACCGTACTCGCCCCAGAAAACGTAGAACTCGACGCCCAGATCACGCTCCGACCTCGCGATGGAATGCGCGCCCAGGTACGCTTTCGGGAAACTGCGTAGTCCTGCCAGCACCGAACTCGGACGCACGGGATCGCCAGTTCGAGCGCCACCAGTGTTTCTCTCTGTTTGGTGACGCAAGCCTTTGTCGAAAGCCTGGCCGCGTATAGACTGACAGTGGTGCTCGTTCGCATGCTGCGTCGCATTCCGATACCACTTCCTTGGTTGACGGGTAGGCGCATGGGTGTGTTGCTGGTGCTTCTGGCGCTGGTCGTCGGTTGTCGCGGCCCCAGTGCCAAGATCTCGCCCGAGCGTGCGTGGGACATTGCACTGCGAGAAGCGCAGAAACCGGAGCTCTCGTCAGGGTACGAGGAATATCTACAGGTCGATCCACAGAGCCCGCAAGGCCGACTCGCGCACCGGCGCATTGCTGAGGCAGAGCAGCACTACCGGCGAGCCCTTATGCTCCTACAGACTGGCCAGCCCGGAGCTCGTGAAGCGCTGCTCCGCGGAAAAACCATTGGGCCCCTGCCACCGCGTCTGAACCTGCCGATTGCCCGCGCTCTTCACGCCCAGGAAAATGACTACCTTGCGGCACAGTTTTATCGCAGCTTCCTTCGCCATCTGCCGCGCGATCCCGACGCGGAGAGTGCCCAGAAAGAGCTTTCTCTGCTAGAAACCGAGCTGCTTGCGCTGGCAATGGATGATGGGGCACAGCTTCCGACCCGGAGTCCGTGGACGCGTGAGCTGCTCGGCTTGCTTGGCCTAGGAATCACCCTGTTCGGTCTGCTGATTGGACTCCTGTTCTGGTCTCTGCGACTTCGCCGTGAGCGTTCGCTGGAAAAGTGGTCGGAACAGAATCCAGAGCTGCAACCAGCGCTCACGTACCTGATCGGGACGCTTCGGCACGAGCTGTTGAAACACCGAATCGGAGCCGCAACGGAGCTACTATCGCGGACTGGCAGCCACGGGAATCCCAGCCCGGAACAGAGAGCGTTTCTGCATCAGCGACTCTTTGGTGGAACACCACTGCTGGCTGTCTGGAAGGAACACCTCCTGTCTTTTCAGCGTGTACTACGAACCGAAAAGAGCCTGCCTTCTCTTGATCGTGGCTTCGCGCGTGCAGACCGTGCCATCCGTCGCATGGTTCGAGCCGAGCCTGCCTTTTTGGCCGGGAGATCCTCCGCGCTCACAGAGCTTGCTTCTTCCGAGTCTGTCTTGGCCAGCTTTGACCGCGAAATGGCCGACCTCGTCCGACGGATGCAGCGCACTGTGGTCGATTCCTCTTTGCTATCTGAAGCGGCCTTTTCGGTTCGCAGTGAGTTCCGAGTGGCGGCGATTCCTTTGGATGACTTGCAGATTGTTCCCCCCGCAGAATCGATCGAAGTTGCGGTGTATCGAACCGATCTCCTGCTGGTTCTGAAGAACCTTGTCCGCAACGCAATCCTCGCAGTGGGCCAGGTCGAGCCGCCGCGCCGGGTTGCCGTTGATGTCCTGTGCGATCTACTGGATACCGGCGAGGAATTGGTAAAGCTGCGCGTACACGACAGCAGCCCAGCCCCGATTCCGGAAGAAAAGCTGCGGGGTAGTGACAAGCCGCTCAGCAAGCAGCGCGGTCTGGATCTGGTTCGCATGACGCTGCGGGTCTACGGCGGAACCTTGGCTTGCGAGGCAGGGCTCGAAGGATACGCAAAATGTGTTGTCGCTCAGCTCTTCCGCGTGCTCGATGATGAAGGCATTCCGTCGAGTCATCCTTCCTACTCTGCCCCCAAACTCCCTTCCCTGCCCCAAAAGGAGTCGTGATGCCGAACCTCCTTGTCATCGAAGATGGCCACGAATACACCGAGTTTGCACGCGCATTTTTGTCTGGTCACTTCCAGATCTCTCGCGCAGCCAGCGGCGCAGCAGCACTTGCACAGCTTGGCAGTCAGGTGTTTTCCGGTCTCCTTATCGATCTGCGATTCGACCGTGTTTCCGACGCTGATTTGCTGGGTGACGTGAAAGACACGGCGGCGCGACTCTATGCTGGCGATGTCCAGCGAGCGCTCCGTTACCTCCAAGATCAGCAGGGCATCTTGATTCTTGCCGCCGCAAGGCAAAAGGGGCATGAGCAGCCCGCAGTGTTCGTGCACGACTTTCCAGATCGACGACTCCAGAACCTGCGCAAGCTCTATGGAGCGGTGTTCGCGGTGCCATCCTTTGATGCCAAAGCAATCCTTCGCTGTCTTTCGGAAGGCGACAGGCGATGAAAGATCGCGAACTGCAGAAGCAAGCGATTCTGTCCCTGGTCCATGATGTCGGAAAGTACCTGGTCCGGACGGCACGCAATCTGGGTCAGACCCCCGCGTTGCCCTTGCCCGGTGCACTCTTGCAGATGCTGGTGACGGATCTGTATGAAGGGAAGCAGGGCAAGCGACCGTCGGCACACTTCTCCGAAGTGGTGGCTTCGGTGCCATCCTTGAAGGCTGATGCAAGGCTTGCCACCATTTCCGTCCTCCTACAGGAACTAGATGCCGATGAGGAGGCGGTGCGAGAGCAGAACGGCCCCGCTGTGTACCGGGCGATCGCAAAAGCCTTGCAAGTTGAAGCAGCGCTGCGCGAGGTTTTGTCACATCCACCTGCCGTGCGGAAGTCGCGAAAAGCGTAGGCCTCGCCATGAATACAGCACCCAAGCTCCTGGTTGTCGACGACAACGAGCGCCACATCGAACTGCTTCACCACTTTTTGCGTGACTACCGCTATGCCACCCGCTGCGATGAGCCCGGTCCTTGTTGGGAGTGTCCGTTGCGAAAGGGCTGCAGGTTCACCCACGCCCATGATGCAGAGGAAGCGACTGCGACGCTCAGCAAACATCCTGACGTCGATGTCGTCCTTCTGGACATGGAGTTTCTGCTTCCGGCGCAGCAGCTTCTTCCCATTCCCAACACAGTGGACGTATCAAACAAGGAGCGCACCAAGGAGAACTCAACACAGAGCGTCGGTGCAGCGTTTTCACATCAGCAGCGCTGGCAGGGACTCGCAATCCTGGAACATTTGCGACGGCAGCGAAGTGATCTACCGATCATCCTGATGACCTCACATGAAGAGCTGGGCCAGCGTGGTTTCCCGAAAAACCTGGCCAGTGATGAGTTTGTGACTCTTGCCGGAAGCGACGCGTTCGATGCACGGGCGCTTGGACTTTTGATCGAAAGACTGCTGGTGTTGCGACGGCAGACTCCGGCCTCTGGCGGTTATCTGTTTGGCGATTCCCAAGCGATGACTCGACTTCGCCGCGAGGCCCAAGTGCTGGGACGAACGTCGCTACCGATGCTAATTCTGGGAGAGACCGGAACCGGAAAAAGCGCACTGTGCGAACAAGTCATTCACCCTGCGAGCGAACGCCGCGGTCCTTTTGTCTCTGTCGATCTATCAGCCCTTCCAGAGACGCTGATTGCGGCAGAGCTGTTTGGGGTTGCCAAAGGAGCTTTTAGTGGTGCCGTCGATCGAGAAGGTCGCTTTGAGCGCGCGCACCAGGGAACGCTTCTCCTCGACGAGATCGGCAATCTGCCGCTTGATGTCCAGCGCATGCTGCTGTTGGTATTGCAGGAAGGCAGAGTGACCCGACTGGGGGAAAATCAGCCGCGGCCTGTGCAGGTCAAAGTCATCGCTGCCACCCACGTCGATCTTGCCGATGCGGTCGCCAAAGGCCGCTTCCGCGCCGACCTGTACGCACGACTGAATCCGGCAGCGCAGCTTGTCTTGCCGCCGCTGCGACAGCGAATGGAGGATCTCGATGCGCTGCTTCTAGGACTTCTGCGCAAGGCGTTTTCGTCGGGTCCGAATCGTCAGCTGCTCCAAAAGTACTGTGAGTCCGCGGGACTTTCGGCAGCCCCCCAAGTGAACCTATTTTGGGGCCGAAAGCCACCAACCCGCGTCGAAGGAATTCGCTTCCTGCTGTCGCCACTCGCCATGGAAGCGATCCGCAGTCACCCGTTTCCCGGCAACATCCGCGAGCTGGAGCTCTTCATCGCCAGCGCAGCACTCCTTTCGCTCGCCGATGCACTCCATGCGGCCCAACATGAGAGGGCCGTGCCGACGGTAGCGCACACAGTTCCGATTCCCAATCAGCTGGTCAAAAGACTTCTGCAACATGGCTGGCCACAGCCCGGCCACGCACCGGACCGAACGGGAATTGTTGTCTCGGTAAACCCCAGCCGAACGCTAAACGCTCTTTCGCAAGACTTGGAACGACAGGTGTATCGGCAGCTCTATGCGGAGACGCCCGACTTTGACCGACTGGCCGCACAGCTCCTCGACAAAAAGGAGCCGAGCAATGCCCGTCGCGTTCGGCTGCGCTTCAACCAGCTTGGACTGCGGGTCCGAAGCACCAACCAGGACGATCGTGACTAGCCACGGAATCTATGATTTGTAGATTGTGAATCTACGATTTGTAGAATTTCGCGCACGCTGGTTCCCGTGCGGATGTGCGAATGCGTCGTGATTTCGCGCTGTTACGCCGCATTCGGAAGGTTGGCCCGGCGGCTGCAATGACGTCTTGGCAGGAGGATGCAGAACATGATGGCCAAGACCGAAAACAGCATGATGATGGCGCTTTCCGAGCTGCGAAACATCGAAGCAGAGCGTCTGGCGGAAGAGGCGGCTCAGCGGGCAGCCCAGCGGCGGCAGGAAGAAGAAGAGCGGCGCAGACAAGAGGCCGAGCGGCTTGAGAGCGAACAGCGGAAGGTGGCCGAAGAGGCGCACCAACGACGAGTGGCCGAAGCCGAGGCGCGTCTGCGAGTGGTCGAGCGAATGCGGGCCGAGGAGCTATCCCTCAAAGCCGAACAGCTTGCACACGAGCTGCGGGTCACCCGTGTCGAGCATGGCCTGCTGACCGCGCACATCGGGGCGCTTGAGGAAGGATCGTCCACGGTGAACCAGCGCTGGCGGTGGCGACTGCTGGCCGCGGTGTCGAGCTGCCTCCTGGTTGGATTTGCGGCGGTGCTTGTGGTGGGGCCAAAGCTGCGTCGTGTTCCACCACCGGTGATTGTACAAGCGCCGGTGCAAGTGGAAATGCCCGCAGAGAAGCTCAAAGAACAGGTCGATGCTGCGGTGAAGAAGCGGGTGATGGCGATGGAACAACAGCTGCTGGCACTTCAGAAAGCGCGCCCAACCGCAGAGCCTGTCCCTGTGCGCACGCCCCCGCGAAGGACCCAAGCAGCCGTCCAATCGACGGGAACACGGACGGATCTGGCCCGAATGGCAGAAGACTGCAAAGACGATCCTCTCTGTGGAGTCGGCGCCCCCATGGGCAAACCGACGCCGGGACGCGCGAGTGGCGGAATTTGACCGCAGGCTCGTGATCCGCACCAAGTGTCAAGGTGCTATGGTGCCGCGACATGTACATCAGCAGCCACTTCGATTCCGGAAACATTGAAGTCATCGATCAGCGCGACCCCTCTGCCGTGCGTCTTCGTATCCGCAGAGATGCCGGACAGGATCACTTCCAGTGGTTTCACTTCCGCATCACAGGAGCACGCGGCACCCGCTTGACGCTGCGGATCGAAAACGCTGGCGAAGCGAGCTACCCCGAAGGCTTCCACGACTACCGCGCCGCCGTCACGTACGACCGAGTTCACTATGGTCGGGCGGACACTCAGTTCGACGGCAAAGTGCTGACCATCTACGATACGCCGCGCCTCGATACGGTGTACTATTCCTATTTTGCGCCGTATTCTCTCGAGCGACATGCGGACTTGGTTGGCTGGACCGCCAGTCAACCGCACGTCGAGTACGAACGGCTTGGGGCCAGTGTGGAAGGTCGCGATATGGATCTTCTCCGCATCGGGCGCCCAGATGTTGGAAAGAAAATCTGCTGGATCATCGCGCGACAGCATCCTGGTGAAACCATGGCAGAGTGGCTCGTTGAGGGTCTTTTGCATCGCCTGCTCGACGATGATGATCCGGTTTCCGGTTCGCTCTTGCACAAAGCCGTGTTCTACGTGGTTCCGAACATGAATCCCGATGGATCATTTCGCGGACACCTGCGCAACAATGCAGCAGGCATGAACCTCAATCGGGCGTGGGCGCAGCCAACGATGGAGCGGAGTCCAGAGGTATTCCTGGTACGACAGAAGATGGAGTCCACGGGGGTGGACTTCTTTCTGGATGTTCATGGCGATGAAGGACTGCCATACAACTTCATTGCCGGATCCAACGGAATTCCGCGCTGGAGCGACCGACTGGCGATCCTACAGAGTCGCTACATCGACGAGCTTTTGCGGCTGACTCCCGATTTTCAGAAAGAGTTTGGCTACCCTGTGGATGCCCCCGGAACCGCGAATCTGTCCATGGGAGCCCACTGGGTTGGCGAGCGTTTTGACTGTCTGTCTATGACACTAGAGCAGCCGTTCAAAGACGCCGCAAATCGTCCCCACCGGGATGGCTGGTCACCCAAGCGCGCCCGACGGCTGGGACAGACTCAACTTGATGCACTCCGTGCGCTGATCGAGAGTCTACGCTAGCCCGCTCGGAATGACGCACGGCGTCCTGCATTCACTTCAATCCTGCTCTGTTTCATCAAGGCACACGACGAGCTGCGGTGCATCGCGATCTTGCGAGGGAAAGTGCTCGTGTCCAAACTCGTCGCCGTGCCGGTCCATGAGATCGGCGGTATGCAAAAGGAATGCAGCAATCTGCCGAAGCGTTTCGGGATTCGCGGCAATCGTGACTTCCTTTAGCAGGTCAGGAGATTCAGCCTCACTGTCATTCTGGTAGCCGTAGAACTTCATTGCAGACTCTCTTGTTTTCTATCTTCTGATTGTACTTGCGGAGCTTTCGCGGTGCAGCACTGCGGAGCCTGCGGAACCGCGTGTCGATCGGGCCAGCGCTGCTGTGGTGGCCACTGTACCGCGGATGGCGACACCCCAAATGGCTGCGAAGGAACGTCCGCGGAAGCCGGTCACGCCAGCGAATCGATCGCCGTCACTCGTCTTCGCGGACAAGCTCACGGTGAAGACCAGCCGCAGCAGCGGAAGCATCGCGGTGCCTGGCAGTGGACGCGTCGAACTTGTCGCAGACCGGGGAACGTACGCACGCGGGACACCAAATCTCCTCATGCTGGAAAAGACGTGTCCGCGTGCGCAGCTGGGACGACCAACGAACTCGATCGAGTATCACTTGTAGTCGCCCCAGGGAGTGGCCTATGGCGCCATGATCCGTCCGGGCGCGTAGTTCGTTCCGTCTTGGGTGTGGCAGCCGTTGCAGTCGCCGCTCATCTGCGACCCCTTCATCGCGCGGGTCTTGGTTCCCTGCTTCACAATCGCGGTATACGGCAGCTTGATTGTCGTCGAGGAAGATCGATACGTAAAGTTCCCTACGCTGTTGGTGGTGAGCGGAAAAACGGTTCCGTCCGCTCCAGTGATCTCAACGACAATCGGCATCGTTCCGCCGCTGCTCCCGTGGCAGTTGTCGGGCTCATGGAGCGTGGGATACACAGTGCCGGCAATTTGGAACTTGGGCGGGCCGGACTTGGTTGCATGGCAGGCAATGCAGGCCCTGCCGGGGTACATGTTGGACTTGCCGGTTGTGCCATCGGTCCGCGTCTGTCCACTGGTGCAGATGACAGCTGATGCACCGTCGCTGACACCACCATCCACCAGATCGGGCCCGCAGCTTCCTTTCGGCAGCCCGGCGCTTATCCAGTCTTGCAGCACCTTCACATCCGCCGCAGGAAGCAGACCGCTCGATGGCATCGGACGCGCAGGATCTTGCATGCGCAGCACGGACTCTTCGATCACTTTCTTGGCTGGGTTGGTTCGCGCAGGTGCAACCAAGTCATCATAGGTTGCGAGCGCGAGCTTCGACGGGCCTTGCGCAGTGGCATGGCACGACAGACAGTTTTCGGTCAGCACTTTGCTCACATCGCAGGGAAGACCCGGATTGCCTCTTCCCCCGTCGGGAAGTGGGTGTACTGCCATATCGAGAGGGTCCAGATACGTCGCCTCACTGCTCTCACAGCCAGCGGCAAGAAGGAGTACACAACCAAGCAGCAGGCCAGCGTTTCGCCGCGGCGACCGACCGAAGCGATGTTTCACGACAAGCGTCATGTTCAAGATCCAAATAAAGTTGACGTTAGGGTAGGTATGAGTGGGTGGTTGTCAGCCTTTTCATTATGTGGTCTTTCGACGAGCGAGTGGCTCTTCAAAAACAAAAAAACAGCGACTTGGTCCACTTCGGTTGGACCAAAAAAAAATGCGGCATGCGCCGACTCCTCCTGCGAGGATAGAGGCTCGATTGCGGAGTTTCTTATGGTTCAGATCCGATCAAACCTACGCTTGTTCTTCCTTGTCACATGCCTGGCCCTAACGGCGAGCTTCTCGACGGCACGGGCGGACGTTCCTACCGCGGCTCCCCCCGCGACGACATCAGCAGCCCCGGCAGCAGGCAGTGGCGGCGACCTGTCGTTCGATTTCTTCGACGAGGGTGCGAAGGAATCGCCCGAGCAAGCGAAGGCCAAAGCCGAAGCTGCGCAAGCCACCGAGCGCAAAGCCAAGATTCGCAGGCGAATGCTGACCACGCACCAAGCGTTCGGTTTTACGACGCTGGCGGCACTGGCGGCAACGATCGTGATTGGGCAGCTAAACTACCAAGACCAGTACGTCACCGGACAGTTTAGCGGGCGGTTCGAGCGGCCCCACTTGGGATTGGGAATCGGCACCGCTGCGCTGTTTGCAACGACCGGATCGCTGGCGCTGTTTTCCCCGGATCCGTACGAGAAAAAATACCGACTTGATACCGCCATGGTGCACCGCGTCTCGATGGCTCTCGCAACCGCGGGGATGGTGACGCAGATGATCTTGGGACCGATTACGTCGTTCCGTGTCGGCTACCTTAATCAGCAGCGGCTCGCGCTCGGACACTTGGTCACAGGCTATGCCACGTTCGCGTTTATGGCGACGGGCACGATCGCGTACTTCTTCTAGGAGAGGAGCCACCCATGACACCTACTCGATCCTCTCAGACGCCGACTCTCTCACGAGTTTTGCTGCGCGCCTGCGGCTTGGGAACCCTGATCCTTCCACTGCTTGCGCTGCTTTCCGGCTGTGCGGAAGACGTGAACGTAAATGCCGTGGCCGGAGCCGCTGCTGGTTGCGAAGTGCCGAGTGAAGACAACTTGGTTCCGCAAGCTCCGATGCTACCGGGCCGCGACTGCCTCGCTTGTCATCAGGTGGGCTCCCAAGCGGGCGACCTGCCGTGGACAGCGGGAGGTACCGTCTATGCAAGCGCCACCAGCAATTGCAACACCGGTGGTCTCGATGGGGTCAAGGTCGAGCTGGCCGATGAGACGAGGAAAGTGCTCATCACGCTGACGACCAATCGAGCGGGCAACTTCTTTACCGCCGAGAAGCTGCTCTACCAAGCGATGATCGCTCGCGTCAGCAAAGACGGAAAGATCAGGGAAATGACGCAGCCGGTGACGACCGGAAACTGCGCCTCCTGCCATCGCCCCGGCGGTGCCGCAGGTGGACGGATATATCTAAACTAGCGACGGTTGCTTGAACATGAGGACATTTCAGCTCGTTCCGTTTGGTTCCCAAGCTCCTCCCGGTTCGATCTGCTGCGATGGACTTGTGGAGGGGGCGCTGTTAGACCTTTCCCACTGGCCAGGAAATCACACCCAGGCCAAATACAAAGCAGATACCTCGACGGAAAGTGCGCTGCGATTTGCGGGCGAAGGAATCGCGACCGATGCCCTGGTGGTCAACAATCACTTCGATGTCGATGGCGTCCTGACCGTCTTTGCGCTTCTTCATCCTGCGGTGGCTCTTGCGCATCGGGACGTCATGATCGCCGCAGCAGAGGTCGGTGACTTCGAGGAATGGCCCACCGTCGAGCAGGGAATCTGGCTTGCCGCAGCCATCTCCAGTTTGGCAGAGGGCCTAGAGGAAGGCGAAGCGTATCAGCGCGTGCTCGCAGAGCTGCCCGATTTGCTACCGAACCTTATGTCGCGGGAATCACTTTGGTCAGCAAGAAGGAAAGGTCTCGAAGAAGATCTCCATCGCGCAAACGGTAACGGAGTGACCGTTTGTCACGTAGGAAACATCGCCATCCTTTCACACGCGGAAGGCGAAAAGGAACTCGATGCAGTCGCTGCTCACCGTCTGATGCGGAGAGACGTAACCCGACTCTTGTGGGCCTTTGCGCAAGGCCATGGAGCCTTCAACTACCGCTACGAGCTGCCTCACTACTGCTGGGCGGATACCGTAAAGAGGCCGAAGCTCGCGCGGCCTGACAAGCAGACGCTGTCAGCCGCGCTCAAGGGAAGCTGGAGTGTCGAAAGCACTGGGCTCGGAATGACAGGACTTGCGAAGACGCTGGCTCCGCTCGCGATCGCTCCGCCCGAGCTGGCGCGTCAGCTTGTCGATTGACTCTTGAGGAATGACAGAATGACCGACAAATTCGGGATGTGGGATGATCGCTACGGAAACCAAGGCTACTACTACGGATCGCAGCCGAACGACTTCCTAAAAGAGCACCTTGACTCGATTCCCAAAGGCGGTCGAGTGCTCTGTATTGCGGAAGGAGAAGGCCGAAACGCCGTGTATCTGGCCGGGCTCGGCTATCTCGTCACTGCCGTCGATGGCTCTGCTGTCGGACTCGCCAAACTCTCAGCCTTGGCCACAGAGCGCGGAGTATCTGTCGATTCCGTTTGTGCGGATCTTGCAGACTACGACATGGGCACACAGAAGTGGGATGCGATCATCTCGATCTGGTGTCATCTGCCACAGCCCTTGCGGGCGGACGTACATCGCCGTGTGGCGATCGGACTACGCCCCGGAGGCTGCTTCCTTCTCGAAGCGTACACACCCAAACAGCTTGAGTACAAGACGGGCGGACCTCCTGATGTTGCGCTCCTAATGACGCTGTCTGCACTCAAGGATGAGCTTGCCGGTCTGCGGCTTGAACACGCAATGGAGACCTTGCGCAACGTGCAGGAAGGTCGTGGTCACACGGGCCAGAGCTCCGTCGTGCAGATCATCGCACGCAAGGAATAGCGTTCTAAACCAAACCGTGCAAAGCGAGCAGACCACATCCCACATGAATCGACTGCCCAAAGGACCACGCCACCCGCTCGTAGTCGGCTTCCGGTATCTGCGCGCCCCATATGACACAGTCCAACAGACAGCGGCTCGCTATGGCGATCCGTTTTACTGGCCGAGCTTCATGGGCAACATGGTCGTCACGGGCGATCCACAGGGGATCAAGACGATTTACGCGGCAGAACCAGAGGCATTTGTCGCCATTGGCGCCGAGCTCCTGGGTCCGGTGCTGGGCGAAAGCAACCTGATCATTCTTTCGGGCGAGCGGCATCGCGCGATGCGAAAGATCCAGACACCGCCGTTTCATGGATCGAGGATGCGCGCCTACGGACAGCTCATCACCGACACCGCGCTCGCTGTTGCTTCCCGCTGGCCGAAGGACCGTCCGTTTGGCATCCACCCAGCCATGCAAGAGATCTCTCTGCAAGTGATCTTGCAAGCGGTCCTGGGGCTTAGTGAACCGAAGGTTCGGCAGGACTTTCAGCTCGCCGTTCTTGCCACGATCGCAGCGCTGTCTCCGTCGTTTCTGTTCGTTCCCTTTCTGCGCTTCTCACTGTTGGGGCTGTCGCCTTGGGATCGTTTTCAACAGACCAAGCAACTCGTCAAAGATCTGTTTGACGCAGAGCTAGCTCGCCGTCGAGAAAACAAGCTCAGCGGAGAGGACATTCTGAGTCTCTTGCTCGCAGCGCAGTACGAAGACGGAACCCGGCTCACGGATCAGGATCTCCTAGAGCAGATGATGAACCTGGTCGCCGCGGGACATGAAACAACCGCCAGCAGTCTCGCATGGGCATTCTATTTTCTGCACCGTGATTCCCAGATCAAGACGAGACTGGAGGAGGAGCTTGCTACGCTGGGTCCTACGCTCGATCCAGAGTCGGTGATGAAGCTTCCCTATCTGGATGCTGTCTGTAATGAAACGCTGCGAATCTGCCCGGTGGCCCCCATGACGGGGCGCGTACTGACAAGACCCATGACGCTGCTCGATTATGAACTGCCCGCCGGAACCCACTTGGGAATCGCAAGCATCCTCACGCACCGTCGAAAAGACATCTATCATCAGCCCGATCGCTTCATTCCCGAGCGCTTCCTTTCACATTCCTATTCGCCGTTCGAGTTCCTCCCTTTCGGTGGTGGTACCCGACGCTGTCTGGGCGCAGCCTTTGCGGTGTATGAGATGAAGCTGGTCCTTGCGACCATCCTGAGAGCACACAAGCTGCGTCTGTGTTCGGATGAAGTGGTCCGACCCTCTGTACGCAATACAACCGTAGGTCCAGGCTCGGAAATTCCGATGATGCTGTGCGGCCAGGCGTGACGCCGCGCTGGCGTGTGTTTTTTCCAAGCCTGAGTTTGTATTTTCGTCCTAGTCGCGACGCATCAAGCCCATAGCATGAGACGAGTCAACAGCGATTGTTCAGCAGCGCAGGGTTCGCAGCCTAGCGCGGGGGCATGTATGGGCAAGGAGCAGATATTTCCGTCGTCGGGCAAGGTCGAGACAAGTCCGAAGGAGACTTCGTCACAGAAGGCCCAGCAAGCACATCGGCGGTCCGCATCTGGCGCACTGCCGACGGATGGCTACCGATTGAAGGACATCTCGGTGCTGCCGCCGTCGTCGGAACAGTCGTCTGCGATACCGCCGCAGTTGAAGTCAGAGATTGCTGCAAACCTGACCACTGATGCGTCGCCCGTGTCGCCCAGCCAGGTCAGCCAGATCGCGACGGATGGACTGTCGGGCTCCGGCGAGCCCTTGCCGCAGCTGCCCACACTCCAGCAGGCTTTCGGTGGCATCGATCTGTCGTCCATTCGGGTCCACCGCGGCGATCAGGCGAAGACCGCAACCGACAAGCTGTCGGCGCAGGCCTTCACCCGAGGGGAGCACATTGCACTTTCGGGCCAGCCGAGTCTGCAGGACTTGGCGCATGAAACCGCCCACGTTGTGCAGCAGCGCTACGCGTCCTCGGGCCTGCCAGCGGGGCTCAGCGACTCCTCTCACCCGATGGAAAAACAAGCCGATTCCATTGCCAATCACGTCGCGCAGGGTGGTTCTGCGCTTCCAATCCTCACAGCACTTCCGCTTTCCCCGCTGGGTTCGCCCACGACGCATTCGCATCAGTTGCCTGTCATGCGGATCAAGCAGAGCAATGCGCAACAAAAGATTCAAAAAGCCAAAGACAAGCAGGAATATCTCATCAAATGCCTATCTAGGACTCACAATCGAGTTGCAGCTTTTGAAATCTGGCAGTGGTTTATGATGTACACAGTGCTAGACAATGGGCAAAATGTATATGAATATTATCGCTACTCCTGGGACAAGGCGGCCCAGAAAAATAACATCGGTCCTTATCCAGACATCAACGCCAAGAGCGCCCAGGACAACGATGGCTCAAACAACGCCAAACTCAGCAACAAAGGCGGAATGGTCAGTAGTCGGATCATCAAGAACCTGAACAAAGATAATTCACATAAAGTCTCTCACAGCGTTGCGAATCTCGGTAACAAGACCAAAGATGTTGCCGATCTCGCACCAGTGAGCAACAAACTAGTCCAGCTGGGGCACGACTGGATCGTCGATCCGATTGCTGATAAAATCGACCAAAAGCAGCGAACCAAATACTCAAACGAAATTGCAGATGACGAGCAAGACATCGAAGAAGACAAAGACGCCAACAGTCAGATGTTCGATATGTCCACATTGAATGATGCCAAACCAAAACCAAAGCAAGCAGAGCCACAGTTCGAAGATCTCCTATTTAACAGCAATGTCGATCATCTAAACAACAATCAATCCGATATCGAGGAGGAACAAACCGCGAACCTGCAGAGCCAATTTGGCTGGACAACTTTTGATGATCACGATGACTTCGATGTGAACGGAAACAGCTCCAAATCGTCTAAATCACAGAAATCTGACCAGAAAAATATCAAGTCCTCATTGCTAGGCAACGAAGCCGATTATGTATCTGGGCTCAAGAATTCAGGCAAGAAACTGGGAAATCAAGGAATCGACATGATCTTGGCCGCCCCAGTGACAATCGCAAAACAATTCACCAAGGGAATATTAACCATTGGCAAGGGATTTGGTGCATTGATTGAAAGCAGCGGCAAGTCCATCGAAGCATCCCAGCTTCAAGCACTCGCCAAACAGGCCTACAAAGAGGCCAAAGCTTATCTTGATGAACACGAAGAGCGACTATTCGATGATAGTGCTTCAGAAGAGCTGCTTGAAGCGTTACAGCTTCTTGTAAAATATCCATGGGGAGGAAATGCCCAGGTCATTCTAAGCAGCGCCGTCAATTCTGGTCTCAGCGGCAATGAGTTTAATCAGCTTGACTCGAAAGTACAATTTGGCGTAGACAATGCAGCCGATTCAGAAGATTGGTTAAGTGGCAACGAAACCAAGACCAGTGGTTTCTACTCTGAGGCCAAGAAGAGCCAAAATTTCAAAGGGATTCACAAGAACGTCCAAACGCTAAAAAGCGTATTTGGGCACGCTTCCCAGGACAAGGACAAGATCGCCGATGCCGTGTATGCGGGTCTTTCGTCCACGTATCAACTTGACAAAGAAATCGCCAAAGCAATCCTTTATGGTCCTCTTGGACATACCGATGAAACCCTCGATCAGTTGGGCCTACAGCTCAGCCGACCCGGTCCGATCGCAAAGTACATTCGCAATGTTCAACTGAGCGGTGGCGACTGAAAGCGCGGAGGACCGACTCGTGGGCACGGAGGTGCGTTGAGGCGGTGCAGCAACCGGGGTCCGCAGAAGGAATGTGCCTTTGCGTCGTGGCATCCAGAAGTTGCGGCAACAAGCTTCTCTGCGGGGGCAAACGCTGGCAGAGTGGGTGCATCCTAACGGAGGATTCCAGATGAAGAAAAACCTGATGGTCACTGCACTCGCACTATCGCTGGGCGTAACGATGTCGGCTTCGGCCAGTGAGTACCGCTGCTCGGGCGACCGCGTCGAGAAGTCCGGCAGCACCAAGTACACCGTCCGCTCGTCGGGATCGAACTACACGATTGAAAAGTCGGGCAGCACCGTCGGACATGCGGTTCAGCGCGGCAGCAAGTACTACGTCGAGGTATCGGGCAGCACGGTGGCCACGATCGAAAACGGCAAGATCGAAAAGTCGGGCAGCTCGTGGAGCACGGTCAGCGAAGCGCAGCGGACCTATGACTGTCCAGACATCGTCGCCGCGACGCTGTGGGTGCTTGAAAAAGCGGGCAAGCTGTAAGCCGGAACGCCGTGACGCCAGAGCGAATGTCGGTTGAGACATTCCTACAGAGCGAGGTGTTTCCGCCGCTCTTGCCACTGCCAACGGTGACAGACACCGACCTGCCAGCCCTTTTCGCTGCTGCCAAGGGCAAGCCAGGGCAGGTGGTGTGGCCGGGTCTGTTTCCTCGTCCGCGGGTCAAGCTGGCGCGGCTGCTGCTGGCGTCGGTTGGACAGTTTGACCCAGCTGAGCTGGTCGCTGTGGCGTCGACTCAGTATGGGGGCGATCTGCCGATTGTGTCGCGCGACACCCGCCGCTACGACGGCCACGATGCGTTTGCGTGTGCGCTTGTGCATCCTGGCCTTTCACAAGTGGCACGGGCGGCCTTGGCAAAGGATGTCCTTCTGCACACCTCACTCCGTCGGCATCGCGGCTGGCGCTCACGCCGCAAAAGCTGGAGCATTGCGCGCTGGGCGACTCGCGTTGGGGCGCTCGATTCCAGCTTGCTGCCTTCTGAACTGGCCTGGTGTGTGGAGAATCCGCATTCGGGACGCAAGACTCCGTCCGTTCCTCCGCAGCCAGTCGGACCTGCCGAAGCGCTCGAGTGTTTTGCAGCTTGCTGGCCACGGTTTCGCAAAGAGCTGCGGCAGGAACGCGCCGCAGACCGATGGCTCGACTATGTTGGAATTGCGGAGCTAGGTCATCGGCACTTTGCCGCCTTTGCAAACGGCTGCCGAGCGCCGTGGGTACAAGGGGTCTTCGACGCCATGGAGCATGTCCTGACCTTCGGTGATGCATCGGCGCAGAACTTGGTCGTGGTCGGTCTGTTTGAAGCGGTGCAAGGCGATGCATATCGCGCTGGAGAGATCGGAGATCGCTACGAGTCTGCGCTCTCTGTCCGCTCACGCCGTGCCTGGCAAGACCTTATCGAAGGTTGGACAGGAACGGGAATCCGCGACCTAGCGGCCTGGCGAAAAAAAGGAACATAGAGCCCGCAGTCGGAACAAAGACCGCGCTGTATCGCCATGCACGCGCTGCGGGCTTGCGGCCCGTGACTCCGGTTGCGATTCACAAACGCGGTCAGCTTCCGGGGTGCTGGGTTGTCCAATCCGATCGCAGCAGTCCGTAGAGGTAGAAGTCGTGGCGCTGGCCGCGGCAGATCCGATAGCTGCGCAGACAACCTTCACGTAGGAATCCGATTCGCTCTAGCAAGCGAATGGACCGCTCGTTGTCAACACGGACGAAGGCTTGAACGCGATCGATCAAGTCGTGGCTATACGCCCAGCTGAGCACGGCCGACACGGCCTTTTGCGCGAGTCCTTTGCCCCAGTGCGGATGCGCCACATCGTACGCCAGCTCGGCAAAGCGATGCGGCTTTGACCAGTCGTTGAAGCCGCAGGTACCAATGACTTCATCGGCGTGGTCGAGGACGATTCCCCACTTCGACAGCTCACCGGATGCCCAGCGGTTCTGAATTCGGTCGATCATCGCTTCCACCATGGAAAGCGAGATGATCGGAAAGCTGGTGCGCTCGGTGACGAGCGGATTCCGCAGGTACGCATAGAGCGCGAGCGCATCGGCCTTCCGAAGTGGACGGAGGCGCGCTCCTTCCATCGCAAGCGTTGCTGGATACACGACGTTGTCTGTCATGCTTTTGTCTACCGGGCCGCAGGAACAGAGGGAGTCATGCTGCGATCACGACCGCCATCGGAGACATGGCATCCTTCGCACGTTGGGTTTGCGACTCCGAAGTACTTCACCTCGGGAAGCCCGGTGGTTTCGTACCAGGTCCAGGTATCTGCACCGCTGCCCGTACGCGTCTTGACTCCGACGGCATAGCCATAGAGGGAGGCGCCACTATACAGCTCTTTGACAGCCATCGAACCGACGGTCATCGGATAGGTTCCGGTGCGGCGCGCCAGCAGATACTTGCTGTTAAAGTACGTGCGCACGCTGCCGCCATGGGAACGGATCGAGTCATGGATGGCCGATTCCCCCTCCCACTTCAGATACTTGCCAGACTGAAGGTACGCGGTCAGGCCGGCCTTGTCGGCCACGATGGTCGTTCCATCCTCATCGACAGGAACGGCAACGGCCTGGGGATCAGCCCCGGAGTCGCTGCCGCAGTGCACAAACAGTCCGCCAAAAAGCAACGCACAGACGCGCAGCACAGTGGTCGTACGGGACATGGTTTCGCTCCTTGGCTTCAGCATACCGCTGCGGACAGAAAGGGCGGACTCCAGGTCGAGAAGCGCACCAAACTTGACCGAAATTGATTACGGCAGGGCGCTCGCCTTGGTCAGCACGTAATCGAGTCCGGGGGCATGGCAGTTGGCGCAAAAATTGGAAGTCCCACGATAGTAGTACGGTGAGCTATACCCTGGGGCAAAGCCTTCGTAGAACACCCACTCGCCGCTCTGATCGTCTTTTACGTCGATGGCGTGGCCGGTGAGGCTGGACGTGCCGCTTCCGTATAGCTCTTTGACGACGATGCTGCCCTTGGGATGGCCTGTGTTTCCGGCCTTGAGCGACGCATACAGCACATCATTCACATAGGTTCGGACGTTGCCACCGTGCGGTCCTGTCGAGGGATGAATCGCGGGCTCGGCTTTCCAGGTCTTGTACGATCCGCCTTTGACAAACGCGGTCAGCGCATCGGCAGTGGTGTTCGGGTTCTGCACCCCACCATCCGAGCTGCTGGACATCGCCAGATCGGGTGCACCCCGCGAAAGGTCCACAGAAGCCATGTCAGATGATCCCGCAGAAGGTCCAGATCCCGTCCCATTGCACGCGCCGATCGCGAGTCCCAGCAGCAAAAGACTCGCGCCGACGAACCATTTGAGCTGGCTTGGTTCTGGCTCCCGGCTTGGTGAGGCCAAAGACGCCGCCGCGTGTAAAAAGACATGTTGCGCCATGAACGCAACTTTACTACCAAACGGGGGCCGTGCCGGTCAACGTCTCGTAGAAAACCGGCCCGGCGTCGCTCCTCGCAAGAAAGCGATCGACGTGCGAGAGCACCATCTGCATACGCGCGTGGTAGTAGGAATCGTAGTTTACCGGGTGCAGACCAATCACATAGGACTTGGGAGCGGCCACTGCCTCGCCATTCCAGTTGGCGTTGAAGATCGCGATCATCTCCTCACCGCTCACGTAGTCCACCAGGCTTCCGTTGTCAGGAACCTCGAGCACCTCTAGACCGGGAACCGCAGGCGTCGTCGTACTTGTCGCTGAAGGATGATAGGGCTGGCTTAGGTCTCCGATCGGATTCCAGTTCATCTTGTTCCAGTTGAAGAGATATCCGGTTCCCAGTCCGTCCCATTCCTCAAGACGCGCCCAGTTGTTCGCACTGCTGTCAGCCTTGTATCCGTTTGCAGAGAGTGCCCGCGCCACGTCGATATCAGCCGTCCATCCTCCGGCACGAAACGACGTGGGTTTGCCAAGCCCGTTGGCAACAAACAGACTATCGGATGCCTTGAGCATCGCGCTGATCTCTGCTTCGCTGTACACAGCCAGCGGCACGGTGTATCCGGTCGTATCGGGACCGGTTGTCGAGTACGTAGGCGTGGTCCTGCACGCGATGCCGCCCAGCGTGTTCACAAAGTTGCAATAGGGGTGAATGTGAAGTCCGATTTCGTCGCTGTAGAGACTCCGTTCTCCGTTTAACCAGTTCACCAGTGCCCGCTTGCGGGTCGCGGAAAGCGTGGTGTCCGTGAACGTGTATGGACCGACAAAGTGCGTGATCTTGAGCGCCGGATGTGCCGTGTGCAGCGCGTCCTGCAAGTTGAGCGCGCTGTCCGGACTGTCCGACGTATCCCAATCGGTCGTCAGAAAAACATAGACCGGGTGGCTGCGACGAAACACCTTTTGCGCAGCGGGCACCGTACCGCCATTCACGAAGATCGATAGCGTGTGCTGCGCAGCGGACAGACGCGAGATGTCCAGATCGGCCTGAAAACCGCCCGCAACCTTCGTAAGCGCAAAAGGTGCCAGCGCATCTATCTTGACCGATGCCGTCGTTACCGTCGAAGGAGTCGTGATCTTTAGCGGAATGGTGTTCTGGCCCAGGGTCCGCGAGTTGCCGATGATGTACCAGTTGTTGACCCCCGAAATCGCGACGCCGCTTCCCCCTTCCACCTGCGCCGTGATCTTCCATGACGTCAGCGAGCCCACATCGCGCGCATCGAGATCCGCGACCGCCAGCGTGTAGTTTCCGCCAGCTGCTCGGCCATCGCACGAAGTCACAGCGTACGTCTTGTCGATCGCTTTTCCCGAGCCTCCGACCTGATCCTGAAGAACAGAGACTGTGCCATCAGGACAGGTAAGCTTGATCCGAAGATCTCCCACGTACGTATGCGTGATGTGTACTTCTGCGGTCAGTCCTTTTGTCTTTCCTGTTGTATCCAGTCGCAGGGTGCTAAGGATACCGGCAGGAGCATTGTCCGGAATCGCAATCGGACTTCCAGCGTACGCTGCAGTCATCTCGGTGGTCAGCGGCTGCGCGACTGCAGCGATGTCTTCGGAAGGATCAATTCCCCCACAGCTCAGCAGGGAAAAAGCCGTCGTCAGCGATAGCAGTGACAGCCAACGTGCACCAGTCGTCTGGGAGTCCATCGTTACCTCTTGATTGATTGATTGATTGGGAATCGGGGCTTGCGTCGAAACAGGCTCAGGTCAGGTGGGTCGCCCGAGAATAGGCGGTATTTTTTCGACCCCACTCAGTGGCTCGCCAAGCGATTCATGTCAAGGACTTTGTCGAGCGGAGCCGAGAGCCACGCCTTCCCATGCAGCAAAGAATCGTTGGCTTCACAGAGAAGCCGCGCAGCCAGCTTGCAGGTGGATTCACACGGCCAGGGCAGACGCGATGGAGCAGACTGCGTTTGGGGGACTTCCAGACGACTGGTCCGATCGACTTACAGACGACGCGAGCGACGACTTTCTCCAGTGCTTCCAGCGGAAGGCATGCCAGGGATTGTCCCTGACACTTGCGACCGCGCCATGCTCAGCGAGCTGGCCAGTCCACCGAGGGTTGCGAGCGCTTGATCGCGCCGGAGATCATGCTGCTCGCGCTCTGCCATCTCCTCCAGATAGCCGTCCAGCTCGCGACCGCCACCCACCAGCGCCAGCGCGCCAAGCATCACGTCGATGATCGACTTGGGATCCTCGATTCTTAGGACATGTTCAGGAGATATTACACCTGACCATTGCCTAATAATCACGTCATCCTGGTAGTTGGCGTAGAGTGGATTCTCTTTGGTCGCCTGCGGATCTTCTTGTGGTCGCTGGCTGGGGTCGTAGACAAACTCCGCAATCTGGACATCACTGCGCGGCCCCGTCTCTCCCTTGCCCGAGATCACACCCTCGAACCGCTCGATCCTCCCATTTACCTCAAGCTCAACCCGATAAGGCGTCGGTGCCCCATCCGGTTCGTGGAAGCGATAGTTCTGCACAAACACCCGGTGGTCATCATTTCTCGTCTACATATCACGTTTCGGAGGACGCGGTGATCCCATTGTGATCCCATGGCGGGATGTGGGCATTGGGTGATGGTTACTCGAAGTGTGTACCTGCACTTGACCAAAATGCGGAGTCTTCGTAGTATTTGACCAGAAGTTGATTTTGGTCATTGGTCACGGAGTTTCGTATGGCTCGCCCCCGACTCGATGATTCGACCCGAGATGACATCCTTGATGCGGTGGATCTGCTGCTTGGGCGTTATGGTTACGGAAAGATGTCGATTGCTGATGTGGCACGCGAGGCGGGCATTGGCAAAGGCACGGTGTACCTGTTCTTCCCCAGCAAAGAGGAGCTGGTGCTGTCCGCGATCGATCGCATCGCCGAACGGCTGCTCACGGAGTCACAAGCCATCGTCGAAGGACCAGGATCACCGATCACGCGTCTGCGCCGCTGCCTGCTCGTGCGGGTGCTGGCGCGATTTGATGGCGCGCAGTCGCACACGCCGAGTCTGGATGAGCTGCTGGCGGTGTTGCGTCCAGAGCTGCTGCAGCGCCGCCAGGGCCATTTCCACCGCGAGGCGCATTTGCTGGAAAAGCTGCTGGTCGAGGGACGGCGGCGCGGCGAGCTGTCGTTTAAGGGGGCCAAGGCCACCGCAGACGCGCTCGTGACCGCAACCAACGCCCTGCTTCCTTACAGCCTGAGCCGTCGAGAGCTGGGCGAGCGCAAGCTCATTGAGGCACGCGCAACCCGCGTCATCGATTTGCTTCTCACCGGCCTGCATGCCGGAGTCCCTGCGAAAGGAGCGTCACGATGAGTTCACCCCGTTCAAAGCTCGGCAGTGCCGCGCTGCTGGCGATGATTCCCCTTGTCTTCGCGCTTCACACACACGCGAGCGCTGCACAGGCAGAGGTCACGCCCGCTGAGCGTGAACAAGTGGTCGACGGGG
>CAYTGC010000041.1:0-27658 GCA_964437195.1 uncultured Myxococcales bacterium
ACAAAGGGCGGAAGTTCACGGAGAGCAGTGTCTGCAAGCTGATGGGAGCGACCCAAGAGACGAAAATCCTGACTCCGAAACAGTACTGTGAGTCTCTGATCCTGCGGACCGGATCCCGTCCGAGTTATCCGCAGCTTGCGAAGCTGCTGAGTGAGGCGGGATACCTAACGCCGCGAGGGAATGCGAACTGGTGGCCCGCGCAGGTGCAGCAGCTGCTGGAGGGTCGCTATGACCAGTGCTATGGGAAGCGGAAGCCCGCGCAGGAGAAGCCGGAGCATGTGGTGTGAATCGGGCCAGCCACTCTGTGATGGACTGTTGACCTCGCTAACTCCGACGAGAAGTGCTTGGGTACTTCATCGATGTGTGTTAGCAGTCGGCAACGTGTGGAGGATGTCGTGGAACAGACAGAGAGCATCCCAGTCAGAACCTTGTTTACGGAGACGATTGACGTACTGGATCGTCTCCTGAAGAAATGCCCGCCGAAGCAGAGAGCGTCATTGCGGCAGGCCATGGCGACGCTTCACGAAACACTGCCACAAGCCGAGAAGGAGCAACGAGTCCTTTCCTCTGCCGCCATCGCGACGGAGCTGCACTTGGCTGCTGGCATCGTCGAGCCCGAGAGTACAGAGTCGCAGGTGCTGAAAGCCTGGGGTGCGGACCTAGAACAGAGACGGAAGGCGGCGGGTCTGACTCGCAAAGTATTGGCAGACCGAGCGGGGATTTCCGAGAGCACGCTGCGCAACGTCGAGACGGGACGTAGACCCCCAACTCGTACAACGGTTATGCACCTTCAGTCGGTGCCGGAGCTGCGCATCGATCCGAGCCCGATTGGTGAGCACATCGCGGGTCGTCCGCAGAGGGTTCAGGACTTCTCGCCGAACTGCTGGCTAACGCCCGAGTACGACGCACTGAAGCTACACAACGAACTGACGATGCAGCTCAACGGACGCGGCGGACATCTGGAGCAGACTTATCTATACCTTGACCACAGCAGCGCCGCCGCTTGGTGCTCCATCGCCGAGCACGAGATCTATACGACCGCCCGCAACCTGATGCCACTCGGGCGCGTGGCGGAGCGGGTTGCGGAGCTAGCGGGTCCGGTCGGGCTCGACGTGATTGGACTCGGCTGTGGTGATGGCAAAGACGAGGTCCGACTGACGCAGCGACTGCTCGACGTTCATCGCAACCGCAATCTGCGACTGTACCTACTCGACATCAGTCAGCCGCTTTGCTCGGGGGCTTACCGGCACGCCGCCGAGCTGCTGGGGGACCGACCTTCGGTGTCTGTGTATGCGATCCAAGGTACGTTCCATAACCTGCAACGATACACGCCGCTGCTCGCGACGCCCGAGCGGGCTCACCGTCGCCGTGTGGTCTGCATGTTCGGCAACACCTTCGCCAACTTGCAAAACGAGATCATGTTCGTGCGCAACAGCCTCCTCGGCTTTGCACCGGGCGACTTCCTGCTCCTCAATGTCCCGGCGGCCATGGGGCCCGTAGACAAGCCCGAGGAAATCCTGCGCAACGACCGTCGTCTTGCTGGTCGAACGGGTCCCTATGAGAAGTCAGCATACGACCGCCACTTCATTGACTTGCTCCGTCGCTATGTACCAAGCATCAAGAATGTCGAGCTGTCCGCCTCGCTCGACTTTGAGGCATGTCCAGTCCCCGGTAGCTACGCCGCCGACATTCGCGCCACCGTCCATATGGTGAGCGGAGAGACGAAGCAGTTTTCCATGCTCTACGCCAAGCGGTACGATCAAGCGCAGCTCGATGGAAAGATGGCCAAAGAAGGTTGGACCCCGGTTGCCCACTGGCGTTACGCCGAGGAATACCATCCCCGACTGCTGCTGCTGTACCAGCGAGCAAGGCCAGACGGCGATGAGAAGTGACAACCGCTGGTAACGGTTGTGTCACCCCGTGTCAGTCCTTTTACCAGCGCGCCACTTGCTGATTTACCAAACTGAACGATGGACGCTCAGCGCACTCAAGGAGTGTTGCCCATGCGTCGTTATCCACCCGGTTTCCTGTCCCTGTCAGCCTCGGTCGCTTGCGAACGGTTTGGTTTCTTTCTCCTCACCAGCTTGCTGCTGCTTTACCTCAGTGAACGGCTCGGGTTTACTACCGCACAGGCGACGGATGTCCTCGGCTGCTTCATCGCTGCCACCTATGTGTCACCGCTACTCGCTAGTGCTGTCACCGACGGTAGATTTGGCATCGTCCGAGGCGCCGCTCTCGGGTACATAGTCGCTGCGGCGGGCTATTCACTCCTGGTCGCCGAGAGTCGCCCGACCATGTATGCCGGTTTGACGCTCATCGCTCTCGGAGCTGGCGCGGCGAAGCTGGCACCGCAGTCACTCGCCACCCGTCTGTTCGCTGCCCAGCCCCAGCTGCACGACCGAGGCTTGACGCTGATTTATCTGCTCGCCAACGTCAGCGCACTGGTCAGTCCGGTCATCGGTGAAACAGCCCGTGCTTGGTTCGGCTGGCCCGCCGCCTTTGCGCTGGCGTCGCTGAGCCTCGTAGCCGCGAGCATCATCATCCAGACTCAGTCCCACGTTCTTCGGTCCGTTGAGGGCAAAGCGGGGGGTTCCAGCGACTCTGGCCAAGCCCACGGCAGCGGTTCTCTCGTCATGCTGCTCGGACTCTGCGTGCTGGCGATACTGTTCAACCTTGCGCAGATGCAGGCGAGTAGCACGCTGCTCCTGTGGACACGCGACAACACCAACCGCCACCTGCTTGGCTGGGAGCTGCCTGTACCCTACGTCGCGTCGCTGCACGCGGGTTTGGTCTTGGCCGTCTCCCCACTGCTCGCGCGCGCCCTGCTGCGCCTCAAAATCATGCCCGGCCTGCCGACTGCTGCAGCAAAAATCGCGCTGGGAATGCTTGCCACCGGCCTTGCCTACGCTCCGCTGGTCGTGGCCGCTCTGCTCGGGCACGGCGGTTCCCTGGTAGGTCTGGGCTGGCTGCTGGGCTGTTTGGGACTGCTGTCCGTGGGTGAGCTGCTGGTGGGCGCACTCGGTCCGTCGTTCGTCCTGCGACTTGCACCGCCTACCCGTGGGGGTCGTTGGCTTGGGGCCTGGTATGGCTCAACAGCGCTCGGCTACTGGGTGGCTGGCCGGATCGGCGGCCTGTGGGATCGCGTGCCACACAGCCTGTTCTTCCTTGGGCTGGCGGTGCTGCCGCTTATGGGCGCCGCGGTGAGTCTCTGTTGCCATCGGTGGAGCACCCGCCTTTGAGCGAGACGCCTTTTCCTATCGCTGAAAGGACACGCATCGCGCGTATGTGCAGGCGTACAACGGCCACCTTGCGGTAGATGGGGAGAACCAGATCATCGTCGCTGCTGTGCTTTCCAAGCAAGCTCCGGATGCGGAGTATTTCATTCCGATGCTGGATCGCGTGCTGGCGGGATGCGCGCAGATTCCGAGCGCGGTACTGGCAGACGCAGGTTTCTTTTCCGGGCTCTTCAGCGGAATCGGCTAGCGCTGATTGTCCGGGCTGGGCTCCCGCAAGGAGCCGACCTACAATCCGCACCAGCTGGTGCGAACCCTGAACAATCGCCGCGCCGCGTAGCACCTCTTTCCCAACGCTACGGCGCCTGATCGGGCGCTTCGCCCGCCGCCGGCTGCTACGCACTCCGATCGCCTCGATGCGCACACCCGCCTCCTCAGCAGTCAGACTGCACTTACCATGCGCTTTACCGAGCCTAGGAGATGGATGCGACAGCTCGGCTAGCGGTCCTCGCTGACAACACCCATCACGCGAGGATGGCGCAAAGATCTAGCGGCGATCGCGATCGGGCCGATTCCTATGTCCCTGCCAGCCCTTGTGCGATTACAAATCCGACTCGTCAGCAATGCTCTGCAATTTGCGTATAATTGGTTGGGGTCGGTTGTTGATCTCGCACGGTGCGGAGTCGATCAGCCCCGGCAGCCGGTGGCATTCACACTGGAATGACAGGAGCACATCATGAACGCGAAGCATGAGCAGGAGCAGATTAAGGAGCTGGAGTCGCTGGAGATCATCGAGTCGAGCGAGATGAAGGTTGGCAACGCCTTCCACGCCTTCAAATTTAGCATTGGCAACGTATCGTCCGAAGAGGTCGAGAAGAAGGACGAGTAATCCACAGTCGGATTACTCCCATGAGTCGCCACCGCGCGCTGTGCATGGAAGGACGCGTCATGCTTACGACCGGTCGTGATTCCGTGAGCGCTCCACCATGCCAGCGCCCGGTGGTCCTTGTCTTTCCGCCGATTACCGAGGCGCGCTTTTTTCCATATCTCAGCCTGCCAATGCTCGCGGCGTATCTGCGCCGACACGGAGTCAGCGTGCAGGTGTCCGATCTCAACATCGCGCTTTGCCACCACCTCTTCAGCGCTGAAAACATACGCATCCTGCGCGATGCGCTAAGGGTGCGCGCCAGCGATACGCTGCACACTGCCTATCGGCGGGAGGTCGCGGCCTACCTGCTGGAGCACCAAGCCGCGCTGTGGGCGAGCGTCTTTGCGCGCGAGCCTGCGCAGGCGGTGCCGCAGCCGGCGTCCTCCTTTGTCCGTCAGGGTATCGAGCTGCTGCTGGAAAAGTCGCAGCTCACCACTGAGCTATCCTCTTTGGCAGCGCTCGATACTTTGGTTGACAGCGTGGAGGCCCCGGCAGCAGGCGATCTGGCTATGCAGACTTACCGCAAGCTCACGGAAGAGCTGCTCGCGCAAGGAGAGCCGGGCATCTTCGGCATCTCGATCCCGTTCTACAGCCAGCTTCTGCCATCGCTGCTCCTGGCGCGCTGGGTGCGTGAACGTTATCCGCGCACGCGGATCGTCTTCGGAGGCCAGCAGATTATGCTTCGCCATCGCGAGCTCGCCGCGCTGCCGGTGGTTCGCCGCTACGTCGATTGCTTGGGCATCGGGCCCGGAGAGCAGACGCTTCTCACGCTCTGTCGCTTGGCGACCGGCGAGGCGGGGCCAGAAGCGGTTCCCGATGCAGTCTGGACCCACGGACCGCATGCACTGCAGCCGCCGGTCTGCCGTTCGTCCTTGCATATTCGCGAGGTGCCGCCGCCTGATTTTCAGGGGCTGCCGATCCATCAATACATGGACTCCGAGACCCAGCTGGCGATCATCACCTGTGTCGGCTGTTATTGGGGTCGCTGTGCCTTCTGCTCCTATGGGAATCGCTCCCTCAAGGATGGATATCAGCAGAAGAGCGCTGTGCAGATCGCAGATGAATGCGAACACCTGATCGCCGAGTATGGCGTCTCTCGCATCAACTTTGTCGATGAAAATACGAACCTGCGACTCGTCGTGCAGGCCGTCCGGCTGCTGGAGCGGCGCGGCCTGCGCATTCGGTTCAGCACCCGCAACCGCTTGGAAGCAACCCTGCGTGACAAGGCGTTCTGCCGGCAGCTGCAGCAGCTCGGCTGCATCTTGATGTCTGCGGGATACGAGACCAACTCCCAACGGCTGCTCGATCTGCTGGACAAGGGCATCGCGGCATCTTCGTATCAGGAGATTATCGACAACCTGCATGAGGTAGGAATCCCGCTACGGCTGTCGATTATGGGCGGGCTGCCGGGCGAGACCTCCGACGAGCTCGAAGCCTCGCGGGCCTTTCTGGCCAAAAACGCGGCCAAGATCGGCATCGACATCATGCAGATGCTGGTCTGTGAACCACAGACCTTGCTCGCCGAGAATCCGGAACTCTATCAGATTCAACTCAGCCAAGGGCGAGAACTGCGCGGCAATCGCAAACTCAACTACGGACAGGGCCGAATGGGCTGGCACTTCCTATATGCAGATGGCGACACGTTCGACGCCCGCCTCGACTCCTTTCTGAGCATCTACCGAACCGTCCACCCGCAGAAGAACGACGAGCTGCCGCCGCTCCAGCGTCGGCGTACAGAGCCGGCTCGACAGCGCGGAAATCAGCTCGCGCTCTTCCCCTGGGTACGAGTCCTTAAGGCGCCGCTGCGCACGGGAGCCCAACCGGAGCGAATTCTCGCCGATCTGTTGTGGCAGGCGTTCTATCGGCTACCATCTGGCGTGCAGGAGTTCGGCCGTACACTGCGCGCGCAACCTGGTGGCGGCAGCGCGGCAGCGCGCGGGCTATTGCAGCAGCTTGCCACGGCCGGAGTCGGCCATCTGGAAGAGCAGGAGGAGATTTGAGCATGTCGTGCGCGATTCGCTTCCCTGCGGTGCCGGAGCGGCTGGGACTCGGCGTCGGCATGGATCTGCCTTGGGGAGATGACATCGGTTTTGAGCGCCATCCGCAAGCGGGCGATACGATTACCGCCAAAGTGAAGCGCTTCCTGGCGCGTTATGGCAGCGCGTTCGAGTATCTGTTCTTTGCCTTCCAGCCCAAGAACCGCAACCGGCTGCAGATAGGTGACTACCTGCGCGCGTACGACACGCTCTTTGAAGCGGCGGCGGCGATTCCCAAGCGCGCCTTGCACCACACAATCCTCAATATGGGTTCAAGTGAGAATGGCGACCAGCGGCAGGTACTCGACTTCACCAATCAGCTCATCGAGCGCTATGGATTCCTGTGGGTCGTCGAAGATCTCGGCATATGGTCGCTCGCTGGCAAACCCCTGCCCTACCCGCTCCCTCCGCTGCTGACCGATGCGGGGCTCGCAGCGAGCATCTCCAACGTGCGCCGCTGCCAGGATGGCCTCAGTGTTCCCCTATGCGTCGAATTTCCCGGCTTCACCGAAGGCGCGACCTTCTTCTTGGGCCAACTTGATGCCTATGATTTCTTTCGGGCCATCGCGGAAGAGACCGACTCTCCTGTGACCATCGATCTCGGACATGTACTAAGCTACCAGTGGCTGCGTCGTCGCACCGGCGACCGGATGTTCGAGGGACTCGAGCGCCTGCCACTCGCGCACTGTTTCGAGATGCACCTCTCGGGTTGCCAGATCACGGGTGGCAAGTTCCGAGATCTGCACCATGGCGTGCTTCTCGATGAGCAGCTCGCGCTGCTCGAACATCTGCTGCCGCGCTGTCCCAATCTGCGCTCGATCACGTACGAGGATCCCAAGTACACCGATGATGGTGTGCTGCTAGCGAAGGCGATCCCGAACTATGAGAGGCTGCGGCAGATCGCTGCCCAGTGGAGAAAGGAGCGGCAAAGTGACAATCAGGCTTGACCACGCGCTATATAGGCTCCTTTACAATCGCGCCTACCGGCGTCTGCTGCTGCAGGGACGCTTCCATGATATGGACCTCTCCGAACAGGATGCCTGGGCGCTCCGGACCATTGATACGAGCGAACTCGAGGCGCTCAGCGAAAAGATCTGCCGCACGCTGCTGCGCGGAGATCTGAACATCGAGGGTGGCCTCAGTAAGAGCTATCCGGGTGTGTTTCAGGCGCTTAAGCGACAGCAACGCGACGCTCTATCGGTCATGTACGATTTCGTCGAATCGGAGGACTTCGCGCGCCATCGCCAGATGCCGCATGGCGAAGCCGGCCTCTGCCTTGAGGAAGCGTTCTATGCGTTTCTGAGCAAGAACGCAGCCTTCCTCTCCGCGGCGCCGTACAACCACCTGCTGCTCACCCACGAGTTCCTCACCGTGATGCTCTCGATCCTGACCGTGAATCGGGATCCGGCTTTCGTGGTGCAGAGTCCGAAGATCCGCCATAACGGGGCTGCCCACTATGCGGTCGAGGAGTATCCAGCAGAGATCGCAGCGCGGCTCGCGGGCCGCGAACCTGGGAAGGAATCAGCGTCAAAACACGTCCTATTCTTATATGCATCGAACGAGGTGCGATTAGTGCGCGGCCCGACCGAGCCGGTAGTGATCGCACTTCTTACAGCCGGCTCACGACAAATGATCACTCGCGACCTTCCGCTGCTCGCCAGTCGCTTCACGATCGATCCGGCACACATTGACCGCATGGCGGACAACCTTCACCAACTCGGGCTCCTGGGCTAATCGATGAGCCAGGTAGCGCAGATCTTTGAAGAGCACGGTGAGGAGCTAGCCTACTGGCACGCCACGGGTTGGGTCGGTGAGACGGCGGTGATCTTCGAACGCCATCTCGACTTCCAGAAGATTCACGAGACGCAGCTCGAGCGGGCGCGTATCGCCGCGGCGACCGGCGCGCTGACGATGATTAATCGCGACCTACCCTTTCGCGACAATGAGCGCAATCCGTACGGGCTCGACAATTTCCTGTACGCAGCGAACGCGCTGGGTCTGCTTAGGTGCCTAGTGTGGGTCTATCCCGAACCCACAAAACTCAGCCCGGCACACCTCGGGCAGCACCTGTGGTCTTCGCTATCGCTGGTTCCGGGCTGCGGCAAGGAGGTCGCAGAATCATTTCGGATCACCGCTGCCGGAGCTTGCGCTTCGGCGGCCGGCCTGCGCTTCGAGCTAACGACGCTGCGCCGCCTGTCACAGGTCGCGCTGCCGCAAGGTGCGCGGCTTGATCTGGATCTGGACTACTCTTATGCGGATGATGGCGGGCTGACCCATGCGCCGGCCGCGGAGTGCAACTCCGTGCGGGGTTTCGGCCTGGCGGCGCAGGCGCCGCGCGTGGCCTACTCCATCGCTAGTGGCTTCATGCCGGAGTCCTTTCGCTGGCTGGGGCAGGCCGTGGCCGGTGACCTCGGCTTCGCGCTCGCGGTGGGCAGCCAGAGTACGCGCCATGCCGATGCGACCCTGGCGGTGCTGGCGCGCGAGACAACACTCAATGATGCGCAGCTCCCATCTTTGACGGAGGCCGAGTTGCGTACGCTGGGTGGCGCCGGCTGGGCGCTGCGGGCCCTGTTGGCCTTGAGCGCCAATCAGGCGGCGGAAGCGGAGCGCAGCTACTTTTGCGAGCTTCAGGAAGGCGACCGCGCATCCTGGGCTGCCTATTCCTTGGGGCTTTACCAAATGGCCCGCAAAGCCAACGGCGAGGCCGCTTGCTGGTTCGAGCGCGCCGAGCGAGCTTTGATCGATACCAGTCAAGCACACAGCATGTGCCTACGCGCCCTGTGCGAGCTGCGTCAGGCGCGGTTCGAACAGAGCCAACTGCTCGCCGAGAGGTGCATGCAGGAGTTGCCGCTGCGCAAGGAGCCTGATCGCATCGCCACCGTCGCCGCAGCGCGGCTTAACCTGCCGGCGCGGTTGAATGAGGTGCGCACGAGCTACAGCAAAATTGAAGCCGTTCATCGATTGTTTACGGAGGCATGAACATGCTGCCCGGAATCACGCAGGAGCAATTTTTTTCTGAATACTGGCGCCAGCGACCGCTCTTCATCAAGGACGGGGCGCGCGCCTTGCTTGCCCACGCGGTAGGAGAACAGGAGTTCCACGCCGCGGTCGCCGTCCTAGAGGCGCGCGGCGAAGGTACCGTGCGTCGAGGGAATGAAGAGGTGATCTATACGCAGCGTCTCGATCTTGGCAGCGCGCGGCTGGCGGCCCTGGCGAGGCAATGGTCACGGAATGTGTCCTGCCCCAGCGTCTGGATTGACGGTGTGCTGTCGACGAACGGGCACGGCATCGGCAGCCACTACGATGATTGCGACAACTTCATTCTGCAGCAGGAAGGCGTGAATCACTGGCGGCTGCAATCGCCCGACATCATCCCCGCCGAGGAGCTGCAGCGGCGGCAGCTAAAAGATCCCGCGGTTGGAACGATCTACATGCCGGACGGCGGTCTGGAGTTCACTTTGGAGCCTGGGGACTTCCTGTATATTCCCGTGTATTGGCCGCACAAAGGGACGTCTGTGGGTCGCGCGCTGAGCGTCTCTGTGGTCTGCAACAGCGAGATCTGGCTGCATGAGCTGCGGCCATTCCTGTCCCAGGTCCTGTCCAGACGGCCAGATTGGCTCGAGGCGGTTCCCGTGGGTCTAGATGTCGAAGCGACGCGCAGCGCGATGCTTGAGCGGCTCTTCGCCGGCCTGCGCAGTCCGGAGCTGCTCACCGAGGTCCAGAAGCTTTGGGCAAGCTCGCGAACCCGACAGATCCAGCGCATGAGCGACGTTGTGCCAGCCCCCGCGCGCTTGACGGACAGCGGCGCTACGCCGGATGCCACGCGGGCGCAGACTGGCAGCGGATCGGAGCTGTCGCTTGACATGAATCGAATCCGCATGCTCCTTCATGCGCCGCTGCCGCCGCTCACTCTGAATCGACTCGTCGAACCTGAATCGACGGTCGGACACTACGCGAGCCTGCGCGCGCGAACGTCACGAATCTATCTGAAGCGCTTCTTCCTAATGTGCGCGAAGGGATTCTCTCTGATCCCCGATTCAGAACTTGCGGAGTCGGTTCGGGTCGTCGCGCGCAGCTTTCAAAGTCTGGATTTGAAGACAGCACAGCAGGCCGCGCTGCGACCGGAGTTCACCTCTTGGACCTGGCGGGCCGAAGAGACGATCGCATCCGGCTACAACCAGCGCTTCGAGTCTCTCTGTTTACACCTCGGCAACATCGCGCTCTCCACGCTGATCCAGGCTGGCGCGCTGCCTGAAGGCGAGACGATCCGACTATCACGCTCGACAGAGCGGACGATCCATCTTCTAGGAATCGGTCGGCTGCTTCGGCATGACGTTGAGCTGCCGAAGCAGCTCTGCGCCGAACGGCGCGGCGACACACTGAGGATCTGCGGCCCATCTGGTCCGCTGCTCGAAGTGGCGCTCTCGGATCTGCACGCACCGAATCCGTCGAATACGCACGTGCAGCTGCTGCGCACCGTTCACGATTGCTCAGCGGCGTTGCTCCGTCGTGATGCTTGGTATGATGAGTACTTTCCGAGAGATCCCGCGTTGCGCGCCAGTCCTCTGTTTCTCGAGATTGATGATGTGGGTTTCGAGTACTTCGCGCACTGCATGTCTGAAGGCGCTGCGCTAATCCAGACGTACTGGCCCGCGGGCTTTCGGGAGTTCGTCGAAGGAATCTCTCTGCTCTTGCCGCTTTCGAGCCAAGGCCTGGAGCCGCACAACGCCAGCGTGCATAGCTTTCGCGGTCTCATCACCAGCAGTGCCCGACCGAGCTATTTCGCTGCGCAGACCCTGCTCCATGAAGCGGGGCATAACAAGTTCAGCAGCGTGCTCGATTGCTACAAGCTCTACCGGAACCCTGACGACGAGCTTCACCCCTCTCCGTTCGTCGGCTCGCTGCGGCCATTTTCGGCGCTGCTGCACGGCGTCTTCTCATTCTTGCAGGATATTCACATCACGCAGCGGATGGTGGGGCACGTCCCAGAGATCCGCGGCTTTTCGATGGAGCGCTATCTCGCCAAGATCAAGCGGCGCGTCACCCAAGCGATTACGACCATCCGCGAGCATGCGCAGCTCACTCCAGCAGGCGAGGAGCTCATGCAAGGTTGCGAGCGCATGCTGCGATGCTAAAGGACCGGTGGGCCGTCCGTGCTAGCGTCCTCCGCCACGCGGACGGCGTCGTGAAATGCGGAGCACGCGCAGACGCTGGCAACTGGCGTCCGGCAGAGTCGCGCCCGCAAATCGCACAGACGCTGCTTGCGTGCTTCGAGCAACTATCGACCGCGCTGACTCCTTTTTCAGCCCATATCTGTTCATCCACGATCACCATTGAGGAACGCGACTGGTGCATCACGATCGCAGACAGCGAGCCGGAGGTCCGCGCGGAACGGGCGCTGATTGCAAGGGTCGTGGTCGATGGTCCGCAGAGCCGCGTCCCAGTCATCTGGCAGGCTGCTGGTTCGTCACTGCCGCTCGACAAGTTCGCCGTGGACGTCGAGCGCGGAATCGCCGCCGAGGTTCGAGCCAGCCTGGAATCTTCGTTCATGAACGAACCTCGCTCCTGTCCGGTGATCCTCGATCCGTGGCTGGCGTCGCAGCTTGTTCATGAGTGCATCGGCCACACTTCGGAAGCAGACAATTTCCTGGATTACGCGCTTCCGCGCGGCTATGCACTGGGATATAGGTGGTGCGAGCTGGCGCTTGATGTCTTTGATGATCCCACACTACCGGATCATCGCGGCAGCTATGCCAGGGATCATGAGGGCGCTCCCTCCCGCCGGACCCAGCTGGTACGCGATGGCGTCTGGTCAAGCCTGCTGCACAATCGGCAGACGCAGTTCCAGACTGGAGCCGCGCATCGCGGCAACGGCCGACGCGTTCCCGGCGCCTCCGCGACCCTGCCGCGGATGAGCGTCACCTTCGCCTGCGCAGGCGCGTCTGCTGCTCAGCCCCTGTCCGCGCTAATCGCGCAGATCGAAGAGGGGCTGTACTGCGTTGGCACCTGGGGGGGCTGGAGCAGTGGACCTCAGTTCAGCATCCGCCCGAGCTATGCACGCCGCATCCGCAACGGTCAGCTGACAAACGAGTTCGTGCGCCGCTTCGATCTGGTCGGCGATAAGTTCGCGACCCTCGCAGGGCTGGCCGGAATAGGCGATCAATTAGAATTCTTCGATCCAGCCTTTGGCTGCGACAAATTCGGACAAGATGGGCTGCCGATCACTCTGGGATCGTCGCACTTATTCTTGCGCTCGATGAACCTGCGGCCGATTCTGCGCTGACCTTCACGTCACCCAATTCGACGGCTGACGTCAGCGCGCGGCGGTCCAGGAGCAGGGTTAGAAGTCCGAGCAGCTGAGTTCCCACAGCGACCAGCATCGCGATCTGAAAACCCGCCTGCGTAATATGGCCGGGCTGCTCGAGTTCGATCAGAGGTCCGAAGATTGTGCCCGCGAATGCGCCGCTTACGAACTGGACCATCTGGTAGATGCCCATGTAGTTTCCCGTCTGCGCTTTGGGAACTGACAAAATTGCGACCTTGTTCAGAGCGGGCATGCAGAGCACTCCACCCAACCCCGTGATGAAGTAGATCCCGATGAAAACCCCGACTCCGACCGGCGACGCAGTGGCGGCGAGTAGCGCGGTGCCGAGGGCCCCGAGCAACAGTCCGATGGCGATCATGCGGCGCGGTCGCGTATCTGCCGCGCGACCGGCCCAACCAGCGATCAGCAGAGAGAGCAGCGGATTCACCAGCAGGATGAAACCGAGCGCCCGCGCGTCCACGTGATGCACTTCGCGCAGATAGCTCGGGCTGAATAGTCCGATCGCGTTAGCGGCCAGGAACAAGAAGAAGATCCGCAGCGCCGCATGAAGGAACAGCCGATTGCCGAACAGACCGGGCGGGAAAAGCGCCGCAGCGCGATTACTGTGTCGCTCAGAAAAGATCAGCGCGAGCGCACTGATCAGCAGCACAAGGAGCGCTGCTGCGCGCCGCTCGGGCGTGGCCGCCGGCGATACCAGCAGCTGGGTGGCGATCATGGTCGATAGGAGGCAAAGCGTGCTGAGGTACGGCACACGGCTCGGCGAGCTAGCAGGGCTTGTGGGATGGTCCGGCAGGACGATCGCAGCAAACAGGAACGCCAGTAGCGCCACCCCCGAGAGGCACCAGAAGATCGCGCCGATGCCGCCATAGCGGACCAGCATCCCGCCTAGCACCGGCCCGCCGAGCGTCGCCACCTCGAGTACCGCGCCGAACCAGCCGAAGGCCCAGCCGATCCGCTCTTCGGCGAAGAGGCGCCGGATGAGGGTCATCTGGACAGGCACGATCATGGCATCGGCGAGCGCCTGCAGCGCCTGGCAAGCCAGAAATAGGTGCCAATTTCGAGCGAAGCCGCTGGCGACCGTCGCTGCACAGAACAGGCCGATGCCCGCGAAGAGCTGCCGCCGCGCCCCGACCCGATCCGCGATCTTTCCAAAGAAAGGAAGGCCGACCGCGAAGATGGAAAAAAAGAGGATGTTGCGCAATTGTAGCGTAGTGTACGAAATTCGGAAACTCTGCACCAGCTCCGGAAAGGCGATCGACAGCATCGACGTACTCATCACGCTGGCGAAAACACCGAGGGCGATGGCGACGATCAGCAGTCGCGGTGAATTGGCGCTGGGTGTCTTCGAGCGCTGCGGGGACATATTGTCAGTCACAGACTATCTCATTAAGTTCGTAACAGGCAAAGCGGCAAGCGTGAGCCGGCCCCCCGCGAACCCGAACCAAGATGTGCTTTGAGTGCCATTCTTGGCTCCTTCGCGCCATGCGTACCGACGGAAAGGACGCGCTCCCACTCCCGCCAACAATGCCTCAACAGAGTCCACGGCTTGTTCGTTTCGCACAAGCTGTACCTTCGTGTTGAGCTGAATCCCGACGGAAAATGCATTCCTAACCGGCGCACTCCTTCACGAAAGGGGCAGCTATCACCATGTCCGGCGTCGGCGAGAACGACTCCCCGTGGGACTCCGTTTGCCTTTGCGCGCGCGAGCATTGACAGCGCGAGCTCTGGCTTGCTGCGAAACGTCACATCCGACGAGATATGAGCCTGTTCTCGCAGCTTTTGGGAGTCGATCCACTGCTGCGGCAAATACGGCTGCGCATCAAGCGGAAGATGCGAGCGCTCCGACGCTGCGGTCAGCGAAACAATGACCTGACAGTTGGCCACTTTTCCCAGCGCACCGCAGTACTGACGCTGCACTCCAACCGATTGTGAACCCGACTTAGGAAACGAAGTATCGTCGATGATCAGCGACTGAATCGGCGCGCGCCGGGTGATGTCGGTCAAGGCAAACCGAACCGCTGTACGGCGTACTTCGTCGTCTGGCCAAGGAGCAGCGCCCAGAAAGTGAAGGAGCCGCTGGTGAACCTTGTCTGCCTCGTCGGGCTCGCTGACAAACAGAGTCGCAATGGGCTCGACACTCTTGCGTCGTTGCTCGGACAGAAGACCCAGTACATACATCGCGAAACTGGCGCGCTGGCGACGGTCCCAAAGATGCTTGCCCAGGACTGCAAGGTACTCGGAAAGCCTCTCGCTGACACCGTCGGAAATCGGGGCAGTCATGCCCTCCTAAGATCACGCTTCCCATCACTCCGCAAATACCTCTTCATGAGCCCGCCACCGACGAACCAAGCGAACGCAGGAGGTGGATGACGTAGTACTGCCAAGCTTGTAAGGTCGGCGCTTCGCTGCATCTGGGTGCTTTTAGGGCAGGCGGATGGGGATACTGCGCGCAAAACGTTGCTGCTTGACCACGGAAGCCAGGCTAGGAGTGTTCTGCTTTCCCTCCACGGGAGGTCCTCCTAGCTCGGGCGCTGCCGTCAGGTAGCCGATTTCCAATACGGCTGCATCGAGCTGAGCGGTCAAGGGGAGCGGCCGAAAACTGGGATGCCACGCGTGCAACGGAAGAGCGACCTCTGCATGTCCGGTAATGGATTGACCAGCTGCGAGCAGCCGCGCAGCTGGTGCAAAGTCCAATAGGACATCGGCCTCTGGACGGATATAACCGCGCATCAAGCGCACGGTACCGGGCTGCGTATCTTTCATGACAATCACGGCTTTGGGCAATCGGCGCAGACCTTGGGCCGTCGTCTCGACTAATTCATCGAGCAGATAGACGGGAGACTGCGACTCATTGTGGACTGTGTAGTCTACGTTCAGCGACTGCCCGTTAGCGCTCTTGTTGACAGTCCAAGTGATTTGAATGGGCTCTTGCATGAAGGCATTCCTCTTGTCTGCGGCGGCGTCTGTGCGTCCCGGGGCTGGGCTCTGGGTTTTTGGTGACAAAGCTCCTCTGTCTTGCATCCCCTGGATCGGGGCACGAGCTGACACGCTTCCATGCTCAGCCAGCACAGACCAGGTAGGCAGCGCGGTGAACAAAGACAGAAGAAGCAGACGGTGCGATATCGTGCCCATGGTGGGATGATACCTCGCTACGGTGGCCAGTATGCGCTAAAATGTCACTGTGTATTGATCGCGCTGCGGCATTTGCCGATCATCGAGAGCCGCGGTAGTCGAGGAGATCCCCCCTTTGTTGTTGCCGATGGCGTTGCGCTCACGCCGGTAGGCATTCTCCGTAATGGGATCATTGGCCCAGTCTCCAAGGCCCGTCGCCTGGTGCTCTGAGTTGTTCTTCGATGAGTCAATGTCCGGCTTCGGGCCGTTGCTCACGGTTCCTTCTGCGCGGGTACCGTTCACGTTGTGCATGGCGTGGGTCATCTCATGATAAAGCGCCACATCGCTGCGGATGGGCCAGTAGGTGTTCTTGGCCCCAGGCAGCACCGCATCTGCACCCGGGACATATTCAATCACAGAGTTTGCGCCCTTACCGTCGCTACGCTTGGGGCGGTCATTAACGTCTAGAGTGTCTGTGTTGGCACCGACCGGGTCTGGATTGCCGCTCCCGTCCTTCGAGAGGCGCAGGGTCGTTGTGTGGTCGTCCTTCTGGTGAGCGAGATTGTTAATCAGATCACGCCCGGATTTTGTCTGCATGATACGGCTGATATCTTCCATCGCGCCGCCTGTAAACTTGGCCTTGTCCTGATCGTTCATTCCTGTGGTGTCAAACTTCAGATCAGTCTTTTCGCGCCGGATATCGCTGTATGTATTTACTATCTGCTGATACTCAGCCTGCGTGACCTGGTTGGGACGCCGATGTCCCTTGAAGTCGTCGGGGACCACGTCGAACTTGCTGGAGAGCTCTATGCTGGCCTTTGCGCGGTCTACGATCGTCGCAATGACATCGCCGAGCCCACCAAAGAAGCCGCCTGGGCCGCCCAAGTGGTCCTTGCCCTGAGTGCCGTTTGCAATGACATCACCGAGCCCGCCTGGGCCCAAGTGGTCCTTGCCCTGCGCGTCGTGTGTTACTTTGGTTCCAGCGTCGGCGCCCACGGTCGCCGCCCCCTTGCTCAGCGCCGCCGTGCCCGTGCCAGCGACCCCCCCGAGCGCCGTGCCGCCCAGCGCCGCGCCACTCAGTCCCAGCGCGGCCCCAGAAGCCGCCCGCTCCTGCGTCGCCGTCGCCCCAACCCCGTGAGCCGCCCCTCCGTTGGCGCTGGCTTGGCTAAGCACGCTGGCGACATCGCTCAGAAGAGCCGGTTTCGCCTTGTTTCCCGCTTCGCTCGCGACGGCAGGAGACTTTGCCTTTGACTTTTGAATTTCGTCAAACATTAGAACATAATCTCCTCTTGTGTCAAAGGAATCCGTTGAGTCACAGTGAACTATCCAGGTAGCGGTTTCCAGTTTTCACCAATAATCTCAGCTATGGAGGCTGGCGGCGCAGCGCTGAGATCCGCAGTACAGTTACGAAGCATAGTAACCAGATGATTTAGGTTCTCAGGATCATGTGCATCGCCTGCAAGTCGAACCTGCGCGAAACCAACGTAGAAAAAAAATTGATAAAAAGAATTGATGCATAAAGACCAAGACGAAGCATCGTTTGATTTTTCGCGAATAGTTATCAGTCGCATCGGCCAGCCTTGCGTCGTAGTCGTTCCTTGATCCTCTGCTACTTCGATCTGCATCGCTGCTGAAGATCGGCGACGCATCACGGACTCGCACCACTGAGTCAGATCTTCGGGCTCCGGCTGGAGCGCGCTGAGGTGAATGGTCAACGGCTGCAGGCTGGTATTGCCGCGACAAGTATTGCTTTCTGCTTCGTGCATACTGTAAGGTTCCCTCTGGATACAGATGCACGACTCATCGGGTAATGTAAGTTTTAGTCGCATAGCGGACGATAAACCTTGCGCATATAATACATTTTTGCAATTCTAGTATAATGATGATTGAGCCGGTAGGATGGATTCGCAAGGAAAAAATCGACGAGCTGTGCTTGTACCATCCAGCGGATCATTCCGCCGCACAGATTCGGTATCGCTGGCGAGTTCGCCCGCTGCGCTCGCTGAAGGCAGTGGGGGACGCCGCTTGGCTTGATACCGCGTGGCGCGATCGGCAGGAGCTGCAGCGACAGCTTTTGTATACAATGGAAGGAGAGTTTGCCTGCCACGCCGAGCTCGCAGGAAGCAGCAAGACCGGTCCGGTACAGCTGCACCTGGGGATCGTGCTGGGGGATGACTTTTATGATGTGCTGGAGATGAAGGTGTGGCAGCCAGCCTTGTTTCCCGAAATGGGATCACTGGCGCGCAGCCTGATCAAGAACATCTCCCTCGGGCTCGGGGTGAGGCGCAGGCGATTCTGGTATACGCCGCCGCCCAGCTGGCAAGGCTTCCCGCGTGAACTGGCGGCCCGCTGGTTCCCGCCGGACTACCCGGCGGATCGCACCTGCCTTACCGTCTTTCCTGCCAGCCCGCTCACGCTCTCTCCCGAGTCGATCTGGGAAGGCTGGCTGGCGGAGCAGAGAGCGGCGGGCTCTTTGGTACAGCGCGAGCCTGTACAGGACATCACCCTCGGCGCGGCGGAACATGGAATCAAGGGCTCCTTATGGAGCGTTACTTTATCCGGAAGCCCAGGCGCTCTTGCCGAACGCCGTGAGCTGGCGCTAATCGGCAGCGCACCGTATCTGTATGCTTTCCTGCTGGAGACGGCTTCTGGGGATAAAGCGGTGCAACATCATGCTGTCTTACGGGCTCTCGTCGCCTCGGCACGGGTACTGCCCGCAGCCGAGAAGATCGGGAGCGCCCGTTGGGCCTATGACATGTCGTCCTGCTTGCATTGGGCGGAATGAACCGGATCCAGACATTCAGGTCAGCAAGACTACCTATCCCGTGGTCCGGCTTCCATCTCAGTGTGGGCGGTGGCTGCCTCGGCGAGAGAGAATGATCGGGAGGCGGCGATCTGCAGCTCGCAGCGGGACACAGCGGCTCGCAGCTCGCCCGGGCGGTCGCTGCAAGGTCGCGGTCGATGTCGAGCTCGAACGCTCCAATGCGGAGCGAGCGGCAGAGAAGGGCGTCCACGTCGATGGGTGCCGGAAAACCGCTGGCGTCTCTGTAACAGATGAGTTGGCCGTACGGTGCCAGGGCCGCGAAGCTCGCGGCTTGTGTTGCACGACCCACGGAATCGAAGACAACGTCGCCCCCACGGCCGGCCGTGAGGGAACGCGCAGACTCATCGAACCCGTCGTATCCCGTCATCACCTCGGAGCCGAGCGTGGCGATCGCGTCCCGCTTCTTTGTGGTGGAGACCACCGCGAGCACGCGCGCCTCGGCCCGACCCGCGATCTGGACAAGGAGCCGGCCGACCCCGCCGGCCGCGACGAGCACAGAGACGGTCTACCCCGGCTTGACCGCGGCGAACTGCTGCACTCCGTGAGCCGTCAAGCCCTGTTGGGGTAGCCCGGCCATCACCTCAAACTGCAGCTCGGCTTCGAAGCAAAACAGCGCGTGCATGGGGGACCTTGGCCAGCTCGGCATAAGAGTCGCTAGCTTCTGTACGGCGCCAATCCCGGCACACCCTTGGACCCGCCGCCCACCGCTGGCGCCATTGTTCAGCAACTATGATCCCCGTCAAGCATGAAGAGTCCTTGGGGTGGCTTGTTGGAGGAGCCAGGGGTGTCTGTCGCGGACCATAGCGTTGAGCCGCGTGAGAAGCTTGCGGGCGCAAGCAATCAGCGCAACTTTCTTGGCCTTGCCGCGAGCCAGGAGCTGCTGGTAGTGCGCCCGAATGCACGCATTATAGCGCGTCGCACTCAGCGTCGCCATGTACAGCGCGCAGCGCACCGTGGCCTCCCCAGCAGCTACGCTTTCCCTTGAGCGTGCCGCTGTCGTGACACAGAGGAGCCACGCCAGCCAGCGCGGCAATCTGCTTGCGCGAGAGCTTCCCAAGCTCCGGCAGTTCCGCCACCAGCGCAGCGCTGGTCACCGGGCCGACTCCGGGCACACTCTTTACCAGCTCGTTTTGCACCCGCCACAGCGGACTTCGGCGGATCTGGTTGCCCAGCTCATCGTCGAGCTCGCTGAGTCGCTCGTCCAACCACGCGATGTGCTGCTGGAGGTCCGTCTGGCTTCGCGCGTCCCGACAGATGCTCAATCGATTGCGCTCCATCGTCCGCATCTCGATGAGCTGCCTCCTGCGCAACAGCAGCGCGTCCAAGGCCTGCTGTTGCTCATCGGGTACAGGTCGCGCAGTGGGCCGCAGTGTAGCGGCAAACACCGCCAGGACTTCGGCATCGATGCGGTCGTTCTTGCTCAGCCTCCGAGTGGCCCGCGCGAAGTCTCGCACCTGGCGCGGGTTCACGATCGCGACGGCTAGGCCAGCAGACTGCAGGGCCGCTGCAAGGGGCAGTTCAAGCCCCCCCGTTGCCTCCATCAGCACCAGCTTGGGCCGGTCGGCCTGGAGCTTGCGTGCAAGCTCCGCGACCACTTCATCGGTATAGGCCATCGACCACGAGCCACCGCCTGGGGCCACAGCGACCTGCAGCTGCTCTTTGGCTACGTCGATTCCGACGAATCTCTCCTCTGCCATTTTGTTTCTCCTTCGCACAGAACCCAGCTTCCCTCTTGGCCCAACCTTGCAAACGATGCGAGCTGTTCTCGGGCAACTGTTCGGGCTCATCGAGGAAGCCTACGAGCGACGACCATTTGCTGAACAACGAACTCAGCTAGAAGCTGGCTCACGGTGCGGCCGGTCTGTCGCTCCCTGGGTTCATAATTTCTATTAAGCAGTCCGCGCCAACGCTCAAGCCCCGCTATCCACAATCCTCCACAGCCTCTCCACAGCCCATTCACAACTTGTCAGTCTCCCCCCCACCCCTCCCTCGCAAAAAACGCGGCGGCGGCGGACAGAGAGATATTCATCTCTCTGGGGTTTATTCAAGGCGCGGGACCGCCAGGGCGAGGCTCCGCCGTTCGAGCTCACCGCCGCGCACTGGGCCCGTCAGGGAGAGACCGACCAGCTGTTTCATGGGATACTGACCCTTGCGATGGACGGCTCGACGCTGCGCGTGCCGGCTTCCTCGGACAATGCGGAGGCTTTTGGCATTCCGCACAGTGGTCGCAGCCTCGGCGCCTTCCCGCTGCTGCGCATCGTGACGATGATGGATACGCACTCTCACCTGGCGTTGCGTGCTCAGATGGGACCATTTTCCGTCGGAGATCCGACGCTGGCCCGGGCGCTCGTGGAGCAGCTGCCCCAGGACTCGGTACTGCTGATGGACATGGGACTGTGCCGGTATGAGGCGCTGGCGCGGATCAGCGCGCAGGGCTCAAGGAGATTCTGGCTAACGCGCAAGAAGCGCCACCTCCGCTGCCACCGGCTCAAGACGCTGGGCGCCGGCGACGAGCTGGTGACGCTGCCGCGACCCCGCAGCTGCCGCCGCAGCCGGTCGCCCGAGCGATTCACTACCAGTGGCCCGGCTATCCGCCGCAGACGCTGCTGACCTCGATGCTGTCGCCCGAGCACTTCCCGGCTCCAGAGCTCATCGCGCACTACCACGAGCGCTGGGAAGTGGAGCTGGGGCTCGATGAAATCAAGACGCACCTGGTTCACCACGTCGGGGCGCAGCTGCGCTCGCGGACGGCGCAGCGGGTGCGCCAGGAGGCTTGGGGACTGCTGACGCTGTACAACCTGGTGCGACTCCAGATGCTGAAGGTGGCGCACGAGCACGGCGTGCCAGCCCGCGAACTGAACTTCCGCTGCGCCGCGCTGCTGATAGCGTCTGATCCAGCGCCTGGCTCACGCCGCCGGGCACCGCCACAATACCATTTCCAAAAAGCCAAGAAATTCTGTATATACTTGGGCTCATCGTCTGAGCGAGCGATGCGCTGCAGTGGCCTCATTCTGCGAGCACCAACGGCTCGGACGTGAGGCAAGACACGGGAGGGGCTGAGTCATCGGCGAAGGGAGCATTCGCGGCATCGAGCGAACTTCCTCGCCAAAAAACGTGCTCCGGCCTGCGAGCACCACCACCTACCACGACCCAGCCCGATGCGCGCCACGCAAACGTCTTGCGCGTCGAATACAACGGGGGCTGCTGGCTGCTGGGCAACCGCAATCAGCGCGCAGTGACAACGCAGCAATGACGCTCGGCACAATCTGCTGGAAGTGTCATCAGTCCCTGTGTGGTCAACCGGCACGAGGAAGAATCGGCCGCCACTCACCCAGCCAGCAGTTCCGCCGCCTCACCAACCGTCGCCACGCGACTCAGCCACGAGGCCAGCACAGCCGCATCGGAACACTCCGTGATCCGCATCTCGACTTCTACGGGTACTTCGAGACCGCGAGAACGAAGCACCAGCAGCAGCGCCTTCGCCTCCCCGCGCAGTTCGCCTTCAGCACTGCCTTCCGCTTTGCCGATCTGGATTCCCTCTGTACGCCCTTGCTGCCACCTATGCTCTGCTCTCTGTTCCGCAAGCTCCGACAAGCTCTGAGCCCACTTCCCAAACTCCTGCGGATCGGTAGGAGGTGGTGGAAGGTTCTGGAGCACCGGCTCACCCAGCGACGGCGGAACCGGCAAGTCCTTTCGCATCGCGTCCGCTCCGCAGAACGTCGCAATCTTTTCCAGACACGCCGAACGGACACGCTCTGCAAGGACGAGGACTCGCTTCTGCAGCTCTGCCAACTCCTCCGCCGTGATGCGATAGGACATCGAGTAGCGAGCGTCGATGTAGGCTTTTTTCAACAGATCAAACAGGCGTCTGTCGTTCGGATCGGTCTTGGGGAGTACGTCCCCTAACAGCGCGTGCTGCTCTCCCGCTTGGACTCCAAGCAGTTCGATGTCGTGGGTTCTCTGTTTGGAACCCACCGCATAAAACACCCGGTCCCCGACTCGTAGTAGTGGCGTATCGGTGGCATCCGCTGTACGGGCAGCAGGCCGCGCAGTGGGGCGCCAAGCAGGTGTGCGGACAGAGACACGTCATCTGCCGACTGGGAGACGGTCGTTTGTATGAGGTGCCCGAATGGATGCTTGACGAGGGTGGATGCGCGCAGCACTCGGAGGGAGTGCCGCAGGTGAACCTCTCTGCACTCCATGAGCTTTCCCGCGTCCTGCAAGCCGTAGGTCGCTCCCTTCTGTGCGATTCCCAAGGGAGTGCCTTGCCCCCGGAGGTCCCCCTTGCAGAACAACCAGACTCATCCGATGCAGCTCCTGCTGCCTCTCTCCTCTGCGACGACGTCCTCGCTTCCAGAGCCCATCCGGTCTCAGGCACTTTTTACCCTTGCCAGGCTGCTGCTGCAAGCCGCACAGACCCAAGCGCCCAGCGTCCCCGGACCGCTGGAAAAAGGAGCTGAACATGCACCCTAAACTACTCGCCTCTCATCTGAGCCGACGTGCCGTAATCTACATTCGGCAGTCCAGCATGACGCAGGTTCAAGAGAATCAGGAGAGCCAGCGGCGTCAGTACGCACTGGAGCACCGCGCCCGCGAGCTGGGATTTGCCTCCGTAGAGCTCATCGACCAGGATTTGGGCCGCTCAGCCTCGGGTACTTGCGCCCGTCCCGGCTTCGAGCGTCTGGTGGCTGCGGTGCTGGCCGGCGAGGTCGGCGCGGTCTTCTGCCTGGAAGCCTCGCGCCTTGCGCGCAACGGGCGCGACTGGCATCAGCTGCTGGCTCTGTGCGCACTGACCTGTACTCTGCTTTGCGATCCGGATGGCATCTATGATCCGCGGCAGAGCAACGACCGGCTGCTGTTGGGACTCAAAGGCAGCCTCAGTGAATTTGAGCTGACGCTGCTGCGCCAACGAGCGCTGGAGTCCCGGCTGCACAAGGCCCAGCGCGGCGAGCTACGGTTCCTGCTTCCGGTGGGATTTGAGTGGACGCGCGACGGACGCATTGTACTGGACCCGGATCTCCGCGTGCAGCAGGCCCTGCATCTGATCTTTCGGACCTACACCGAGCGCGGCAGCGTGCGGCAGGTTCTCAAGTATTTCCTGGAGCACGAGCTGCTTGTGCCCTTTGCCGAGCGTGGAGCGCATGCCAAAGAGCGTATCGTGTGGAAGTCCGCGACCTACGGAGCCATGGAAAAAATCCTGACAAATCCGGTGTACGCCGGGGCCTATGCGTTCGGAAAGCGGGAGAACCTGGTACGAGCGGTGGAGGGTCGAGCGCGACGGGTCGAAGGACGCAGAAAGCCGCTAGAGCGCTGGACGGTCTTGCTCCCTGCACACCATCCCGGCTATATCTCGTGGCCTCAGTACCTTAGAACACCTAACAAAACGACCCCGCCAGGAATCTGAAAGCGATGAGGCAGCAGGCGAGTTGTAGGAAGCCTCTGTGGATGTCTGAGCGACGGTCGTAGCGGATGAGTAGACGGCGGTAGCGGTGGAGCCAGGCGAAGGTGCGTTCGACTTTCCAGCGGTGGCGACCGAGGCGCTGACTGGACTCTACTTTGGGGCGTGCGATGCGAGGAACGATGCCTCTGCGACGGCATGCGGCGCGGTTCTTGGCCGAGTGATAGGCCTTGTCGGCGTGGAGTTTTCGGGGCCTTCGGCGGGGTCGTCCGACGGGAACGGCGATCGGCTGCACCGCGTCGAGCATGCGCTCAAGCATCGTGGAATCATGGACATTGGCGGCTGTCAGTTCGACCGCCAAAGGGAGTCCGTTTCCATCGACAATCAGGTGATGTTTGCTGCCCGCACGCCCTCTGTCGCAAGGGTTGGGACCGGTATCTTGCCCCCCCTTTTCGCGGGTACCAGCGACGAGTCCACCGAGGCCCGCTCCCAATCAATCCGCCCGGCCTCACCGAGCCACTGATGCAGATGTTGCAGGATAAACAGCCACACGCCGCGCTCGGTCCACTCGTGCATCCGTCGCCAACACGTCATTCCCGAACCACAGCCCAGCTCGCGCGGCAAGTCCTCCCACGCAATTCCCGTCTTGAGCACAAACACAATTCCCGTCAGTACCCGGCGGTCATCAATCCGTCGCCGCCCTCCCTTGGGCCTCGGCGGATGCGCAGGAAATAACGGTTCAATTCGCTTCCACAGCTCGTCGGACACCAGCTCTCTGCCCATGCCCGCTTCCTATCCTACTTTCCGACCCTGTAAAGTTATGCTGCCGAGCCTGCTTTCTACGTTCTGTTAGGCGTTCTTAGGAATCAGGAGGTCATGAGGGAAAATGCCCACCGCAGTCGGCCTCTGGAGCGCAAGGCGGGAAGAGGCGGTGGAGCGCTGCTCTCGGGGATGGTTCGCTGTCGTCGCTGCGGGCGGCGGATGATGGTGCTCTACCACAGCGCAAAGGTGTTGCGCTGGAGCTATCAGTGCATCGGAGAGGGGGCCCGGACCGCTCGGACTACCAGGTGTCTGTACTTGGGTGGAGTGCAACTGGATGCTTGGGTCAGTCAGGAACTCATGATGGTGCTGTCGCCCTTGGCAATCGAGGCGGCCGTCGAAGCGGACCGTATGCAGCAGCAGCAGCGGGCGGACCTGTTGCGCGCAGCGGAACTGGAGTGGGAGCAAGCCCAGTATCAAGCGAGTCTGCAAGCGCGGCGGTTCGAGGAGGTGGATCCGCACAATCGACTGGTGGCCCTGGAACTGGAGCGCCGCTGGGAGGCCGCGCTTGGTCGAGCGGCGGAGCTGAAGCGGAAGCTGTCTGCCATGCGTAGCGAGCCGTCTCCGGTGCCGATTCCCAGCCTGGAGCAGCTGCTTGCGCTGGCGCAGGAGCTGCCGGCGGTGTGGAATGCGCCCCAAGCAGACATGCAGCTCAAGCAGCGCTTGGTGCGGCTGCTGATTCACGAGGTACTGTGCGACATCGACCGGGAGAAGCGGGAAGCCGTGCTGGTGCTGCACTGGCAGGGAGGCCGCCACTCCGAGCTGCGGAGACCGCTGCCAAAGCCGGGCAACAGCGGGAGCCAGACCTCCGAGGAAGCTGCGCGCCTATTGACGGAGCACGCGGAGACGCTTTGCGCCGATGCGCTGGCGGAGTTGCTCAACCAGCGCGGGCTCAAAACGGGAACTGGGCGTCCGTTTACTGCAAAGAGGGTGCTGTCCTTTTTCCAATCCCATCGACTCGGCAAGTATGGTCGCCCGGCTCCGGTCGGAACCGGCGTGTCGCTGGCCGAAGCAGCGCGGCGTCTAGAGGTCAGCGTGATGACCATCCGCGCGTTTATCCGCCGAGGTCTCCTGTCGATGACGCAGCGATACGGACAGGGAGTCTGCTACATTCCCGAGGATCAACTTCATACTCCTCATGTGCAGGCCGCTGTCCGAGCCGTCCATCGCCACCCCAACTCTCTTCCATCCAAAGCCCCAAAGCGCGCCCCGTCCTCTCCTATCGACCGCACTTCAGGAGGTGCATAATGTCGTCGGCTCGTTGTATCCGGTGAAGACCAGAATCGCCGCGTGATAGTAACGCTCCGTCGCCTGATGCAGTAAGAAGGCCGCATGTTTCAGAAGATTCCGAGAGGCATAATATCTGCATCCACGCCAAAATTCTGTCGCGCTTTCGTACCAGTTTTCAAAATTCCGTTCTGCCAGCGCGAGCCGTTCCTGGGCGTTCAGCGCCTTCGGTTTCGCGAGCATGTACCGCCGGCTGTCGTACAGCATCACGCCTTCATTCGCGATGTCGCCGAAAAAGTACTGCCCAATTCTGATCTCTTTGTTGATGAACTTGATGTCGTGAACAATCATCGTGAGCGGCGTGTCTCCGATGATTGCGCGGACTTTTCCTTCCAGCTCACCCCACAGCGCAAGATCGTTTACCTGCTTCTCATTCTCAACGACAACCAGCAAATCCCAATCGGACACATACCCGGTTTCGGAATCCATCACCCAGTCCCCTCTGGCCCGGGAACGGAACAGCATCAGCATGTCGATAGGAGTCGCAAGCGCAGGATCAGCAAAGACAGAAGTGATCGCATGCAACTTCTGCTGTTGGTCATCGGGAAGATGATCGATCGTCGTCTTCATCGGGAGCCTTCGCGCAGCGCTACACCACGTAGCAGGCTAGCTGTCAGCTCATGTCAAAACGCAGTGGCAAGACCGATCCCACAGGGAAGGACGGGTCGCTCCACGAAGACGGACTCACCGCTCACTTCCGCACACACGGTCTCCGAACCGTCACCGTGAACTGCGACTCGCAGGGTGGTCTTTACCGCCGCAGAGATGCTTATTCGCTGTCATCACATCTCGCGGTGCACCGCGAACGGAATAACGCGGGAGCCATGCGGTGCGCAGAGTCAAACGCGAACGGCTCCGTTCGGCATGGTTGCGTTCGTCCTCTTTGTCATCGTTTTGGCCGCCCTTGATTCCGAACGGAGCACGGATGGCGGGAACGCATCCCACCTGCCTACCGATCGCACCGTTGCGTTCGCATGAAACGCGCCCCACCTGCCTACCGATTGCACCACTGCGTTCGCACGAAACGCATTCCGTACGCCGCAAGCAAGGAGTCCGCGCGGCACGAAAAATCTCGTGTCCGCGCATTTGATGGTCCGGTCCAGACAGAGTGGCACGCCCTGCGTATTCGCTCACTGCACTCTGGTCAACCAAACCACGCTGCGCGGTCCGTGGATGGTCTGCCAAGAAGCGTCTTCTCAGTTCTCGTCGAGAAAGTCGTCGATTTGATGTTCCGTTGACGTTTGGTTGATGACCGGTTGACGTTCCGTTGACGCTTGGTTGATGTTTCGTTGACGCTTGGTTGACGTTCCGTTGACGCTTGGTTGATGACCCATTGATGTTCCGTTGACGGATTCTTGCTGCCCGCGTTTCTTTCGCGTGTGCCAGTTGGCTTCTGTCGAACGGATGACAGTACCGTGGAGCGTACAGAGTCCGAAGACCTTGCCTCCGAAGCGTTCCGTTCTGATGCGTGATCCATCCGTGACTGCGCACCGAACGCTTCATGGCTGGGAACGAAAACGGAAACAAACCTGGGCGTTCCGTTCGTTCGTTCTGGATGCTTGTGCGAGCGATTCCGTTCGCGGTACGATGCCCCCGATGAAGTGTGCGTTCTGCCGAAACGATTTACCCCCAGGGAGCAGTGCCCGGAAGCGGTTCTGTGATGACTCACATCGTGCGAGCTATTGGCGGGAGCACTC
>CAYTGC010000042.1:0-27629 GCA_964437195.1 uncultured Myxococcales bacterium
GCCTATATGTCTCCCGAGCAGTGTCGAAGCGCTCGCAGCGCTGTGGACCGCAGCGATGTCTACGCACTTGGTGTCATCATGTACGAGATGATCGCCGGGGAGACTCCTTTTCGAGGCGGGCCAGCGCTCCTGATGGCTGGGCACCTGACCATGGATCCACCGCCACTGACCGGTCGCGTACCCAGTGCGCCACCTGAGCTTGCGGCACTGATTCATCGAATGCTGGCCAAGAACCCAAGCGACCGACCTTCCGCGGAAGAAGTGACTCGCAGCTTGGCCGCAAACACCGGATCACAGTCCGTGGTCACCATGCCCACTGAATCGCCGCTCCTGGCTGCGTCTGCCTCCCCCATTCCTGGCAGCGACACGGTCTTGGCACCAGCAGCAAAGCCTGGCATCTCTCGGTTCGCAGCGCTGCCTCCACAACAGCAGAGGATGATCATCTTCGGGGCCGCGCTTGCAGTTCTGATGCTTGGGATTGGCGGTGTTACGGCAGTCCTCTTGCTCGGCGGAAGCAGCAGCAACGCACAGTCAACTGGCCCGGCTGTAGATCTGGCATCCCCGCAGGACTCGCGCGCCGATACAGACACCTTGCCGGATGCAGCGGCCGCTGCCAACGGATCTCACACCGATGCCGACTCACCGACCCCCAAGCCATCAAAGGGAGCCGCGACAGAGCGAGGGAACCCATCAGGAAAGGGAAAGAAGAGCAAGGGAGCAGCCGCTATGAAACGGGGATCTCGCCACTCCACAAAATGATCGTTCGGACACTGCGGGGTTGCTCTGTTTTCGCCACACCACCGTAGAGGGGTACGTATCCCAAATACTGCTTCGGTGCCAAGATCATGAAGTTGCGCTGGTCGCGCAGAATCAACATGACTTCCAGATGTAGACCTTGTCGCGTGAGCACAGGAAACAGCCGATGGGTGAGTCGAGCCATGGCTTCTTGAGCCCACGGTTTTCCGTAGCCCGTGAATGCCTCATCCGCAAACAGCTTGACCGAGATTCCAGAGACCGGCGTTTGCGAGATGGCCCCAAGCACCGCGCCATCTCCGATCTTCCACTGCCCCAGGTGAACCCCACGAGAGCGCAGCGTCCGGCTCATCGCCAAGCGAGACACCGAAACGCCTAGCTCGGGATAGAACTGCTCGAACAGAAAATGTACAGTCGAAAGTGTCCGAACCCCGAGCAGACTCCGTAGTTGGTCGATCGTATCTGGCCAGCTAGCAAAAAGAGAGGAATCGCGTTCTGGAAACTGGCCGTGCACCAAGTCGCCGAGCAAGTGATGAGACAGAAAGTTAAGAAATCCTGATAGGGAGTCCTCCGCCTGACGGGCCATGACCTTCTGGAAATAGGAAGGCAGAAGACTCTGCGGCGCCAGCAGACCCAAGTTGAGCGTCACCACCGCACGACGTCGGGGAGAATCGAAAAACTGTACTGCTGACACGACGTTGTCTTGATGTGTAGTCGTGGCATGGCTCCGAAACTCGATTTCGTCATCGTCAAAACCGATCGAATGAAGCGCATCTTGCAGCGCCCCCAAGGAGAACTTCGATGCCTGCAAAGCAATCCGCTGCTTCATCTGCTGCTCAGTGGTGAGCGCATTCAACGGAGGAGCCCCCGCACGGAGCGACTTGGCACCGCTTGTCCCGACGGTTCCGCCCTGTTTTGATGATGCGGGTGTTTGGGTCGCTGGTTTCCCAAACGGCTCGCGTGGGTCTGCCATTTCAGCGCTCGCTCTCGGCCAAAAATCGTGTCAGATCAGCCCGGCAGAGCCTGCGCAGTGTGTCAGTGGTCAAGTCGGTCTCTTTGCTCAGCAAGGGCTTGAGCTTGTCACTGTGCTTCACAAGCGCGAGCAGATAGTCCACAAAGAGCGAAGGCAAGAGCTCGGTTGCATCCATGCTCTTGAGCTGCTGCTGAATGTGCTGTTCCAAAATGGCAGCGCGATCAAAGCGTCGCTTCTCCGTCAGGGACACGAATCCGGCAACAGCTTGAAGCAGCGCCGCCAGGCTCGGATGAACCGGAATGGTGAGCGATGCGGCAGGACCGGACGTGGTCACCAGTACAGGGCTCGCTTTTTTGCCTGCTGCTTCATCGCTGGATGACTCGGAATCTGCGTTCCCATCTCCGTTCTCGTCATCAACGGAGTCGTCACCCTTGGCCTTGTGTTGCTCTGCTTCCTCCTCTGATTCCGTGTTGGACGATTCCTCTTCACCGGGCTCTCCATCGTCTCCCCCTGATCCGGTCTCATCCTCCGATTCAGAGTCCTCCCTGTTCGATTCACGCGACCCAAACTCGCCGTCTTGGCTCTCATCGCTTGAGCCACTTTCGTCTGTGTCTGGCGGAGGCTGCTCATCGGGTGGCGGTGGTGGTGCAGGAATCGCAGTAGCCCGCGAAAGATCCCAGTCTGTACGCTCCTCACTGGCGGTTGCCATGGTCTCGATCAGTGCCAGCAAGTGGAATAGTGGCTGTCTGGAGCGAAGTCCCGGTAACACTTCTTCCACACAGCTCAGCACTCTCTGTCCACTTTCAAGCGCACTTTGCTGTACGGGACGAATCCAGTCCGAATTCCACTTCGTCCATACCGCGTCTTTCTGCCGCTCATGATGACGCACTTGATTGACGATGCCGTCAAACAGCCAGCGCAGCGATGAATCGAAGTGTCGTTCCTTCTTGTGGCTCGGGCTGAGGAAAGCAAAGTTCTCTTTCAGCGCTCGCTCGATGCAGTGGAAAATCAGCGGAAGTGCCGTTACGCCGCGCTCAAGAAACACGCCAAACAGATAGCAGCCAATGGTACGGACGTCGTACAGACGGTCGGTCCAGAGCTTCTGGGCTCCTTCCGCTGCTTGCAAGAAGCGATTGTGATCGGCATGCGATAGGACTTCATCCAAGCGACGATCATCCAGACCTAGCTCGCGCGCACCAGGCTCGGTCAAGATGAGTTCCAGCGGCTCTGTGATGATCATGCTGCCCCCATCCCGGCACCACCTGCGCCACCAGTCGCTCCGGTCGCTCCGGCTCCGGCTCCGCTCTGGCTCTCTCCGCTGGCTCCGCCTCCTCCTTCCCCACTTCCGCCCCCACCCCCAGCGCCACCCGAGCCCGATTCGGCAGCCCCAAACACAGAAGGATTCTCAAGTAGGTTCGAGTCGACCTGGACCCCTTCCTGACCTGCATCCACAAAGCGAATGGTACCGCCGAGCGCACAGCGCAAGGTCGAGCGTAGCTCCACCAGTTTCTTGTCTTGGAGCGTGATGCACTTGATCTCAGCCGACCACTGACCGAGCGGTCGCGGAGTGCAGAGCCGTCGCCCACTGGGAAGAAGGGGATTCACATTCGCAACTGAGGCACAGCCCCGAAAGGGAGCAATGTGAACCAGCGGCAGACAGTCATCGGTGGTGGCAAAAGAGCCATCGGAGCCATCGCTGGCGTGTGAACCGGAAGAGCCACTCAAAGACGAACCAGCAGCGCCTTGCGATGAGTTCGCAGGTGTACTGCCTCCGCTCTTCACTCCGCGCGTATCCACTCGGAGCTTGACCTCACCATCGCCGTAGGAACACTCCATGCGGGCGCCATCACAGACCGGTGCAGGCATTAGCGTCTCTCCTTGTTTCGCTGGAGCGCGGCACGCAGCGCAAGATGTCCGAGTGGAGTCGCAGCTCGCCGGCACGCAAAGCTCAGCTTGTCCATGACGTGGAGAACCGGATCCTTGGCTCGCATCACGAGCTGCCCCTCGCGGAACTGACGGATACACCAGTTGTGATCGATCCCTGCCGACGTACGTCTTGGTAGCGTTGCCAGGAGCTGCACGCTGCGTGGAACATATTCCCTTGCCAATCGAATGCGAATCCAATCGCGGATCTTGTGTTCGATTCGCAGGAGCGAAGACTGATCCAGATCGCGCAGGTGCGGTCCGATAAAGACGAGCAGATGGGCGACCCCGCGATCGCTGGGCTCAGGAGACATGACGGCACCCGCAACGAAGGGGAGCGCTGAGACTACTTGCTCCACCTCCGACGCCGCAATCGTTCGACCGGCGTTGCTAGGCCAGTGTGTCCCCCCATATATGAAGCCTGTCGCATACTCATATAAAAGGAGTCCACAGGCCCCAGGAAGCGGCCGGAGGATTCCGTTCGGACCACGCGCAGGTTGATCCAGGGCTGCAGGGTCTCTCAGATGAAAGGGCTTGCCTGGTGTGGGATAGACGATCTGGGGCGCGTGTCCGCGTCTCTGCAAGGAGAACAGCAGACTGCCCGCGTTGGCCGCATCATAGTGCCAGCAAGTTGCTGGGACACTGTCGAGCCCACAGCGTTCCACCCAGTCGCGCCACTGAAACTGATTTCCGGTCTCTGTCACCGCACACAGCCAGGAACGGACTTCACGAAGGGGTCTTGCGGGTTTTGCCAACATCTCATCGCGTGCGGGTGCATGCATCAGCAAGACATCGATTCCCGGCAGGCGCGGACTTTCCTCCGCAGCTCGAGTAAGCTCTTCGACCCCAATGTGAAGGAACGTTCCGCCGTGCAGGAGCATCATGAGAAGCAAGAGCGGTTGATACTGGAGTTGCGTATGCAAAGGTGCCGCCAGTACACAGCTCTTGTGGCCAAGGCCGAGCAGGATGCCGTCTGTGAATGCCCCAAGATAGGCAGCTCCTGCTGACACCGCGATAGGCATCCAGCTGGGCTCACGCAGCTCGGAGCAGACTCCAAATACTCGCTCTTCGGGTTGATAGGAGTGGGATGTCGCGCCTTCTTGGGCAAGCTCTGTAAGCCCGATTTCAACGGTGCTGGCTCGCTTTCCCTTCGTCGGGTGGGGTACGACCTCTGGCAGAAGCGCCTCTCCCAGCGGGACGGCCTGTTCGCCATACCACTCCTTCAGCAGGCTCTGGTAGCGGGTGGCCGTGACGATGTGACGAGCCTGCAGTGCCTGTAGTCGCGCCGCCAAAAAATCTGGACCAAGGGGTGGAAGCACACAGACCGCAGCCCCCAGTTTGAGCGCAGCGCAGACCGCAATCAGGAGCTCCGCAGAGATCGGATAAATGATGCAGACAATCACCCCGGCGCCAACGCCGCGCTTCAACCACTCCGCTGCCAGTTGCGTGGCTTGAATATGAAGCTGCGCGTAGCTAAGACCCTGCAGCGGAGCCGATGGATTTTCGGCAGGAAACAAGATGCACGGTCGCTGGGCCAGTGGACCCGTTGCATGACGAGTCACCGCATCGTGATAGAAGTTGTAGGCGATCCCAAACTGACTTTTGCTGGGAGTCGTACTCCGGGTGACTGACTCGCGAAACACGGCAGCGGAAAACGACTCTGGCTCAGCGAGACTGCGCTCGATCCAGCTCCGGTCGCGCAAGATACCGTCTCCCGATTGACTAAGCTGTTGCCGAATTGCATCGAAGGAATAGGAACTGGACATCGTCTTCCCTCCCTACTTCAAGAAGAGCCGACACTCACGGACGTCATTTTCCTTCACGCCGGTTCGCCCTAGCGGTACCGTAATCCGCCAAGGCAGCGCCGGTTTCAACCACACCTTCCAGCTTGCCGTGGGCGCGGTGTAGAAGAAATACAGGGCCATCGCCTTGCCCTTTTCGCTCTTCACCCAGAATTTTCGTGTCTCACCGGGTCGGGGCTCGAGCGTCAGAGACTGCAGCACCGTGGCATCAGGCAAGATGACCAGCCGTGACGCCGAAGCATAGGTTTCACCCCGGTACTCTTGCTCGTCCACAGACCGCACCAGCACGCGCAGTGGTCGCCCCTGATTGGTATCTGCATCGGCTTGCAACGTCACGCGCACGTACCCGGGAACACAGCTGCACAGCAAGATCGGGAGCCACAGTCCTGCGTTAGTGAATCTGGACACTGAACAACTCCCATGGATCAGGGGTCAGGACGAAGCGGATGCTCTTGGTCTCTTCGGGACCATCACCATTGATCCGCCAGGTACTCACTCCGGTGGACTCCAGCGTCGATCGCTGGAGGAGCCGGAACAAACTCCAAGAAGAGTCCGCAACTTCCAATGTCTGCGTGTGCTTGCGACCGCTCTTCTCGGCCACGCTCTCGACGCCCACAACCGAGGCTCCTTGTGCCCACCACTCAACCGAAAGAGAGATCGCAGTGGTCTGCTGGTTAAAGCCATAGGCCGCAGCTTTTCCGACCTGCAGAAAGGCCAGCGTCGGCTGAATCTGTCGATCATCAATGGTCTGCGGCCCAGGCTGACCACGAATGGAGAGCAGCAGCGGTTGACGATTCCCATCTGGACCGAACAAGGCGCGGGACAGTCGAGCCAGCTTGTTGGCCGTGACCAGAAGGTCTTTGGGAAGTTGGATGGCTCCCATCGAGCTGCTCCGCGCGCTGTAAACGCCGCCACTCTCTTGAAGCGCCGTTCCATACAGACTCCGTAGCTCTGCAAAAATGGGGCCCTTCCGCTCGCTCAATACATCCAGTTCTGCTGGCGCGATCTCTCGATCCGCAGATCGATTGAAGGGAAACCGATCAAACAGAGGTGCAATCAGCCTACTCCGCATTCCTTCCCAGTGCTTGGCCAGAACTCTCTCAATTTCCGCGGACCCAGTGTGATGAACAGCCTTGAACGGAGCCAGGAATGGTCGGCGGATTGGATCGGAGATTCCCGCCCGGTCGAGGAACTGCTCTGCTCGCCGCAGAGAGGACTCTCCCTGATCTTCGTGCATCGCCAGCGCGCTCTTGCCAATGGGAGAGAGCATGTGAAGGAGCGCGGCCGAGCGATCCCCATCGCCGCTGGCAGGCGGAGCAACAGGACCCTTCCTGACACCATCCAGCTCTTCGATGAGCTTGGTCACTGCGGCACGATAAGCGCCAAGCGTCGCGCCCTCTCCGTCCCCGGTTGGTGCGGCAGCGCGACCCTCCGAGGCATCCTTGGCATCCGAGGCCTTCTTGTCGGATTTTCCATCTACTTTTCCATCGGGCTTGACGATGGCTTCTGCCTTGTCGGGTTTCGGTGGTAGGTCCTTGGCTCCCATTTCACCGGATCGAACGAGTAGCTCAGCGAGCGGACGAAACTCAGCGATGCAGTCCGCAAGCGGTCGCAGGTACGGCTCGTCCAGGCCCGTGAGTGTTGCGTTCTCAACCACGGTACGGAGTCGTGAGACAAAAGGCGAACCAGGCTTTACCAGATCCAGCAGCTCTTCATGGAGAGCCGACGGAGAATAACCACTTAGGCGGTATGCGAGATGATAATCAAGCAGCGACTTGCAGTATCGCCGCGCATAGGTGGACAGCTCCCCTTGAACCGTGCGTGACAGCGCAATCTTGTCTTGTGGACTGAGCGTACGATTCCCACTCAAGGCTTTCTTCAGCTCGCGAACCAGAGGCAAGACCTCTCGCTGATAGACCGCGCGGTTGTAGATGTCGGAGAGACCCACAGACGGCATCTCATCACTGGTCAGGAGCGACGCCAGCTTGGGAGCGAACTCCTCCTGACTCCACAGCGGCATCGACGATGATCCTTGGGTGGAAGAAGACCTGCTCTCTGTCCTTCCTCGCACCGCCTGCTTTCCTTTTCCTTTGCCCTTGGCTCTCTTTCCGCTTCGTTTCCCCGACTTCTGCGCATGGTACGTCTGCTCTGGCGGGTCCGCTTGTCCTAATCCGTCCAATGAAAACGTCCGACGACGACTCCGCAGCAGCAGGTCCTGCCATTCCCGGCGATTCACTTCCACGGTCGCGCTGTCTCCAGGAAATAGGAGTCGGGCCACAGTCTCTTCGCGACTGGCCAGCACAGAGCTTACGCCCGCTTGACTTCCCGCATCCGAGTCATTGAGCCAGCGCAGCAGCTGATACAGACTCTTGCCAGTGGCGGCTTGCTCGGTACGGAGACTTGACTCAATCACCATCTGCATCACACGGTCAAGCGCCTCTTCCTGATCAGTGAGCCACGGATTGGGACGCAAGATCGTCGCGTCTTTTCCAAACAGCTTGATCATGTCGAGCGGCGACTCCTCCGCCAGCGTTCGATACAGCTTGCGCAGCAGAGCACCTCTCCGAATCTGTGCCAAAGACTCACGCAGCCGGGCCGCCTCGCGCTGCATAAGCAGCAGTTCCTCGCTGGTCAGATACGGACGCTTGACCGCTTGCGCCAGGTTTTGAACAAAAGTCCGCCACGGGGAAAGGTCCGTGATGGGTGAGCTTCCCTCGGACACAAGCGGTGGCAAGGTGGCCAGGGCAACCTCTGTCCATGGCGTTGCACTGTGGGCAATGTACTCGAGCAGCGTGTCCACCGGCACGCCAACATCAGCGGACCAATCGGAGGGCTCTGCTTTGATGATCGATCCCAGCGTGTTGTCGCGGGTGGCATAAAGCGCGACGAGGGAATAGAGGATCTTGTCGCTCTTGCGGAGCCGAATGGCTCTCTCCAGACTCGGCTGTAGATAGCCGCTTCGGATCGACTCCACAAACTTCTGCTCGCTTGCGTTTTTGTCGGTGCGATAGATTGCGCGCAGCGGACGGAACTTGTCCTCGGCTTCCTGGGTTGCACGCAGCGCTTGCCGCGCTCTCTGTTCAGCCCGGCGAACCACATCGGATTCGCCACTGTTGCGGGTCACTGCAGCGCGAACCACGGCCTGCGCAAACCCTTGGCTCGCCACCAGGGATTCTTCAACGTACACATGGTGACGCTTCGTCACTGTCGATAGACCCACGGTCCCGGCAACAAACAAAATCATTCCCAGAAGCGCATGCACCGGACGAATACCAAGCGGTCGCAAAAGCCGTGACAAAAACGAACCAAGCGTACCGGCTCTCTGGAGCTGCGGCTCAAACGGATTGCTCACCTGTTCATCGGCACTCAGCGTCGAGAAATAGACCCGCTGAACCTCGGGTCGGTGTGAGGCCACCGAACCTTCTGTGAGCGCATGCACGAAGCTCACGACAGGCGCGAGCACTTGGTCGGCTGAGCGAAGAAAATCGACAATGCTCTCAAACGTAGTCAAAGAGAGCGTGGTCAGTGCCCGCGGCAGATAGCGCTCGTAGGCAACAAGTCCACCGGCGAGATCACCACTGGCATCTGCGCCAACGTCCAGTTCCAGCGGAATCCTCTGTTTGTAAAGGAACCGCGCCAGCTCGGAGTATCCTCGAACCCGATCCATGTGCGTCAGACAGATCCGCACCCGAGCCGAGCCGCCACAGGACTCTGATAGAACGTTCACTTTGCCGCGCAAGAGCTGCGCCTGCTTGCGGATCTCATCCGGAGACGCACCGCTCAGACTGGTGGCCATCATCACCACAACGACGGTGGGAACCTGATCCACATCGACACTGCGCCACAGCCGCTGGAGCGCCTCGTTTGCGCCTCGCGCCATCGAGTCTTGAATTGCTGCAGAGAACTCCTGGACCAACGACTTGCTGCCCAGGTAGATCTGCATGAGCGGATCGGCGGTATAGCTTGGGATAAACTGGCTTGCCTGACCCTGCCAATCCACTTTGCGGGCGATCAGGGCACTCTTTCCTGAACCACTGTTGCCGAACACCACGAAGTGTCCATACGTTGGAATCGTGGTACGTACAGAGCTAGGAAGCCGCGCCAAAAACTTGTCCCAGATGCTCTGCAAGCGGTTGCGCGCAATCCGCTGTGACGGCTGCAAAATGGCGGTGTCGCTGTCTGCTTGCCGACGGAGCCGCAGCCACCATACGAGCAGGCCGACACCTGCCACAACAAGCAGCAGACTCAGCACACCCAAAACCACGAGCAGACGCGTGGAGGAATTAGACTCCTGTGCGGCAACTTTCGCGACGGTGCTTGGTGACACGGCGATCACGAACGACTCCTGTTAGTGGCCCTTGACCCGCCGCAGTCCAGCCAGCGCGTCTTCCAGGCGATTCATCAGCTCCTCGATCGATCCCCCTGCGGCATGACGCAATGGATGGTAGTCGGCTTCTCCCGCCGTCGGATCCAAGCGATGAATGCGTACGCGCAGCGGCTCGATGACATTGCGCACCATGGCCTGACGATTTCCCAGATCTTGGGCCAGCGCGTCCTCCAGTTCTTTCAGCAAAAGATGCGGCGCGACAATCGGAACCTCTGCCAGATCCGGTAGCTCAGGAAACTCTGGATGGGTCGAAAGCGGAGCGGCGAAAGCCCCAGCGCCAGCACCTGTGGAGGTGCCTTCTGATGATCCAGCGCCTACAGCTTGGCTCTGACCTTCCATCTGCGTGACGATCCGCTGAAGTGACTCTGCCGCATTTTCCGGCGTCACACTGCGACCCCAGACACTGCGCACACGCTGGGCAGTCAGCAGCTCCTCAAAAGTATTCTTCATCTCTCCATCTCCCCCAGCACATCCATCAAGCGATACTACAAGTTCGTAAACAGGAGGACCGCACCGACGACGACTGCCAACATCGCCAGCGCCACTCCGTAGGGTGTAAGTCCTCTCCAATCAATTCTTCGCGAGGTGATCGGAGGCTCCTCCTTGGGCAGCGTTGCTTCTGTGTTCTCGCTACGATCACTCTTTGGCGATGCGGCTCTGCGTGGCCTTTCACCGCGCTCTCGCCGCTCCAAGCGACGTCGTCTTCGCCGTTCTTTGAGAGGAGCGGTGCTGTTTCCAATCTGTTCCGAAAGCAGCGTGCGATAGCGCTGAACCTTCCCTCCGCTTTCACCAAACTTTCCGACAAAGCCAGCCGCCAAACAGAAATAGAGAACCTCAAAGACGATGGGCGGAGTGTCTGGCTTCTCAAGTCGCTCATCCACAAAGTCATAGAAGACATCGCCGCCGTAGTTGATCTGGAACAGCTCTGATTGCAGAAGTGGCCAGCTGGTCTGCTGCTCCTTGCTGAGTCTGGTCATCACCATTTCATCGCAGAGCAGCACCAGCGGAAACATCACCAAATACGTCTCGTTCTCTGTCAGCTCGCGGTTCAAGTTGTCGCGCAGCGCATCGAGCTTGTTCCGAAGCTCCGTATTGAGCTTCGTCAACGTGGCTGGGTCCAACAACAACATCGGAGCACGCTCACCGAGTCGAGTACTGTCGACCGCAAGCGTGCGCTCCAGAAGCCGACTGATCTCCAGCCGCAGCGCGATGATCATGCTCCAAAGGCTCAGTTTCATGATGGGCTCGCTTGCCGCTGTGGCAGCTCGGCTTCATTGCTGTGCAGGACCACCTCAGAGCGACCCTCGTAGTTCCAGGCATCGAGCAGCCGCTGAAGCTGCCCCGCCAGGGTCTCCCACAAGGACACTTCCTCGCTTGCGACCGGAGGAATCAGCAGGTGATAGACGTGCCGAAGACCGGCACCACGAAGTGTGGCATCGGGAGTGACTTCCACAACCAGATCGCGGATTCGCTGCGGAAAGCCGCGATAGGGGCCTTCCTCCACAGACTCCAGCAGCAACAGCAGCGCCTTCAGATCTTGCAGATCCAGAACCGCCTTCATTTTGAGTGACAGAAGGCGCAACAACGTGTCTGCACTCGCCCCCAGACCCACGCCCACTCCGCGGCGGACTGGACCCACCAGACCTAGCTCAAGACCGGGAACACTGCGCTCTGCAAGCGAAACGGAAACCCGTCCGACAAGATGGGAAGCCAGCGAAGGCTGATGCCAGCGTCCATCCACCAAGATCCGCTCCGGTTGCAGCAGTGCCGATGGCATCCGAAGGAGCAGCGAAGCCAACGTTCCAGATCCCGTCAAAGAGGGACTGTCTTCTAACTCAAAACTTGGTACCTCTCGGCTCACTGTGGACGCGGGAATTGGCGTTAGACCAGATTCCTCCATCCGATACACACCGGCCACGCTATGTAGCTTGTAACTGTCATCGGGATGCACGAAGCGGACTGGATAGGAGTCCTGAGTTCCGTCGCAAACAATCGGCTGAGCCGGGCCGCGATAGAGATTCTGCACGGGCACACAGAACGGGTGAAACAACTCCCTGTAGAGGGCGGGTGTACGCGGCCAGTTTGCATCCATCTCCAAGCAGATCGAAAGTCGGGACCACGGTCTCTGTGAAGGGGGGACTGCAAAGTTTAGGACCAGCTCTTGCTGCGGAAAATGAAAGTAACTGCGAACTGCAGACAGAGGATTCCGCTCATCCGCCTCATATGGCTCGTCGTACACCTGACCGAAGGACAGCGGACACGTTGCACCATCTGTGCGATCATGTACCGGCTGATCGTAGACGACAAACACACGCTGACAGTATCGTCGCAGCTGGTGGTGTACGCTGAGCGCAGCATGATAGTCATCAAGATAGTTGATGTGCATGCGCAAAAGACCGATCGACTCCGTGCGGGGTAAGGAAGAAACGAACGACAGGATCAACCGGTAGCCAGAACTCGTTCGTCGCGTCTCGCAGTCCGACAGGATGACGGGGACGATGCGCAGCTCTGCCAGCGTCTGGAAGCTCGCAGTGAAGCCATCCTGACAGGTAACCCGCAGGGCAGTGCCAGCAGGAAGCACGGTGCTTTCGGTCATCCGCGCGGTCACCCGAGCTGCTACCATTCCCATGGCAGGAAGGGGTCGCAGCAGCGGCTGAAAAAACGTACCAAGCAGCCTGCGCCACGTTCCAGTAAGATTGCGAAGCACAGCCTGCCTGGTTCTCACCGCGGTGTACGCCAACACCTCAATCAGCCGCTGCACATCCGGATCTTGGGGGTCCACCTGGGCGGACGGATTCTCACTCGCATAACGACGGCGAAACGCATCAATCGCGCGCAGCTCGCTGAGCATTCCTTCATCTGTCAGTAGCTCAGGAGGCATTGGCATTTCCTTGCGGACTACCTGGTGCCGGAGTCTTGCCCAGCGGTGGATTGGTAGGTGATCCCTGCGCACGCGAAGGAGCCGGTGGTCCCGAATTTTGCGGCGCCGTGGGCTGAGCAGCTTCCTTAGTATCGGAGGGTGGTGGCGTCTTCGCAGGAGGCGCAGATTTTTTGTCTGCCTTCATGTCGGTCAGCATCTTTGCAGTCGACTTCGTCAGCAGATCCTTCATAAACGAAGCAAGCTGCTGCTGGGCTTGGAGCATGTTCTCTCCGTACTGCATCATCGACGACAGCTCTGCATCGGACTGGGCGGTCTTCGGCTGCGCAGCCATCGTGAAAGTGCTGGCGGCCTCAAACGGCTGACGCTCCTTCATCATCATTCCTTGGACATGGCCGCTCATCAGCATCATCGTGTCCATGGGATTGAGCGTGACCGACAGCGCCTTGATCGGATTCCCGTACGTCTTCTCCAGCACCTTGTGGAATTGTGTTCCGTAGTCGCCGTCGAGCAGCGAGCCCTTCTTTTTCATCTCATCGAGCAGCGTTCCGCCACCACCAGTGCCACCTTTCATCATGCTCTCAGTGTCCGGCATCGTTGGGGTAGCCAGATCTCCCTTCAGCATCGAGTTGAACTGCTCCGCGTACGCGCTGCTCAGAGAACTGAATCCAGACTTAACGAGTTCCAGTGGATTCTTGATAAGCGACCGTGCTCCCTGCGCCCCGACCCCCAGCGGACCGAGACACTGAATCGTCGGAGAAAATACTTCGTTGATCGCAGCGTCGATACCGCCATCATCGGAGCTGCTTCCGGATTCACCTGGCGTTGAAGGAGAACTCGGCGTTTGCGGACCTGCATTCTGTGGCGGGGTACCGGGAGTCTTGCTGGGCGTCTCTGGTCCTGACGGCGGTGAGCTTGGCGGAGCACCTCCCTTCGGTCCGCCTTGGCTCTCTGAAGCCGCAAGCTCAGACAGTGGCCCCCGAGGGAGCAGACTGCTCAGTACCTGATCCATGCTCATCAGTCCCAGGGACCACTGATTGCGCATCAGACCACCCAGCGTGAGAAGCGACTCCAGATCACCCTCGCTCGATCCGGTCATCGTTCCTTCTTCCTCTGGAGTGGGCGGAGCACTTGAGGGATTCCCAAACGATCCGTCGCTCGGGGGCGCCGCGCTGGGTGCACCAGGCTGGGGACTGTTTATGGAGCCAGGCGGTGAGACAGCTTCACCTGTCGGCGCGCCGGACGGAATCGGTGCCGCAGGAGGTGTCGTTGGCTGTCCGCTTGGCGCACTCGGATCACTCGCAGGACTCGATTCTGAGGGAGTCGTCCCGTTGCTCTGCGTACTCTCGCCCTCTTTCGAAGGAGAAGGCAGGAACCCAGGTGGGAGAAGCGACTGCGCCAGCGCTGCCAGTTCACTGTTGCCAGCCATCAAGTCTTTGATTCCAGGGATGTCGTGTAACACCGACAGAAAACCAACCGGGCCCAGCAGCTTGCCCAGGTTCTTCATCGCCAGCGCGGTCAGTTCAGGGGCCATCTGGGACAGCACCGCAGGATTGACCTTGGCAATCAAACTCTGGATGGTAGGAATCTCTGATGACCCGCTGTCTTCCGAAGACTTCGGATCGCTTGGCGTCTGACTTCCTGGATCTGGGACCCCGGACTGCGTCTGGCTTGGGTCACCGGTCGGACTCGGGCCACTTGGTGACATCGGGGTTCCCGGTGGGCCTTGGTTCCCCGGGTTGCTCGAATTCTGTCCGCCGTTCAGCGTATTCCCAGGATCAGACACATTGAGCGGGGAGGAAGGTGGTTGACCAAAGGGCAGTGGACTCGATGACGGAATGCCTGAGTCACCTTTCGGGGCCCCGCTCTGCGAGCCATTCTGTTGCCCATTTTGCGGACCGTTTGGCTGACCCTTCTGTGGCGTGCCTTTTGATCCGCTCTTCTCGTCTCCCTTCGGTCCACCCTGACTCTGATTCTGACCCTGGCCTTGCTTCTGATCTCCCTTTTGCGAACTTTGGTCGCCGCCTTGCGATGGTGGGGGCGACATCTTCTTCTTTTGAATCTTGCCCAAAATCGTGGCCAGGACCGAAGAGTTCTGCTGCAGGATCGTACCCGACATGGGACTCCCGCCGGTCTCTTTGGGTGGAACGAGCTTGTCCATCAGCGCCGAGACAGCATCGGTGTCACCCGGTTTCAGCCCTGGCATGATGCTGTTGGTGTCTTCTTCCCCTCCCATGAGAGGGGTGTCGAGCAGCTTGATCAGGGCCATCGCAATGTCGCCGATTGCCTTGAAGCCAACGTTTGTGAACGCCATCAGATCACCAGCAGTCAGTGAACCTGATGAGATCTTTGCGCTCACCTTGCTGCAAGCGCTCAGGTACTCGACCGCCATATAGCCAGCAAGGAGGATCGGCAATCCAATGGCATAGCCCGCCAGGAGTGGGGCAGCAGCATCGAGCTGTTTCTTCAGTGATTGTGCGGCTGCCTTGGTGAGCTGACTGCTTGCGGCATTGTAAGACTTCAGAAAACCCATCGGCGAGGGATTGCTAGACAACCCCGAAGTGAAGCTGTCATACATGCCGTTTCCGACAGCATATGGGTCCGACCCAATCCACCCACTCAGGTTGCTGCTCAGGCTGGCGGGACTTATGTAGTTCGCCCAGGAGTTCGCAGGCAGATTGGCCAGAGGATTTGCCAAAGTTCCGCTTGATCCTGGGAGTCCTGACGAGCCCCTACTACCACTCGAGCCGCCTTGGGAAAAGGCCCCTGACGCGCTCAGGTTGAGTAGCCCTCCTGTATCTGGTGCGCCACTAGCGCTTCCTGCTCCACTCCCATTGCTCATTCCATACGCAGAGCCGCTGGCGCTGAGGGCCCCCGAGCTAACCTTCGCCGCACCGCTGGCCCCCTTGGCCGCACTCGATGACGAGCTTGCAGCACTGCCCTGCGGAGGGCTTGGAACCGCAGCAAAGTTCAGGTTCGCAGAGGTGATGGCTGTCGTCGGTGCAGCGATCGATACAGAGAGTCCGGTCATGCTGATGTCAGAGCCCATGATCTGGACTCCGCCCGCAGCGCCACAGGCTGCGATTCCCCCGCCAATGGCGAGCATCGAGATGCTCTGCATCGCATTCATCGACACCGACATTCCGTTGAGCGTGATGCCATTGAGACCACTGCTGCTGATCGAACCCGGACTGCTCAGAGAGATGTCGGACAGACTGCTTACATTGGTCTGTCCCATGCTCTGCAAAGAGGTTCCTGTCGTCGAAGTGAGCCGAATGCTATCGGCGTTCACTCTGAAGTTTCGTGCATCGATCGACACTGTGTCGGATGTCTGGGTGATGACGCTGTCGCCTTGCTGACCACTCACGCGCGTGGTGATCTTGACGCCATCCATGGTGATCGATTGCTGGTTGGCACCCATCGCATCCAGCACCTCGATCGTGAGTCCCAAGTACTTGTCCATGAACATCCGCAGATACAGCGGCATGCTCGCGACATCACCGGTCGGGGGAGGAGTCTGTCCGGTGCTGGAACTGTTCGGCGTGCTGCTTTCGTTCCCTTGTGGTGAGCTGGGAGGGGACCCCCTTGACGGGCCTGGCGAAGGGTTCGCAGACTGATCCGGTGGCGGTGAGGGACCGCTTGGCGCAAACATGTCCTACGGCTCCTTCCTTGGCGGCGTTGCGGGAGATGGGGAAGGGGACGGCGATGGAACCGCTGGGCTCGTCGGCGGGATCGGGATCCCAGGGGCCCCCGGTTTCAGCGGCGGAGAGGTACTTCCCGGCAAGACTCCGGGCAGTGGCGGCGCCCCACGCGGTGGCATGGGCGCAAGACCAGCAGGAAGCACCATGTGCCTACCTGCCGCAGTTCCCGTCAGCACAACCAAGGGAGGCGTTCCCACTTGGAGCAGCAGGTTCCCTTCCGCGATTTTTACCAGCTCGTTGTCAAACTGATTCAGTCGCTCGATCTGGAAGATGGGCCGCTCGCCCTCGTAAAAATGCTGCACGCTCGTGCGATTTAACGGCGTCTTGCCAAGCAGCAAATGATCCCCTTGGGTCGCCTGAGGCATGGGGGCGGTGGCCCGCCACTCCCTAAACTGAACAATCATGGCTCGATCGAAGAACATATCAATCAACACACGCTCATACTTGTAAGCTGGAAAATAAAAGTGTCCGGGCAGCGTATTCGGATGATATGGCGTCGTAATGATCTGATTACCCCACAAAGGAATCATTACCTTATATTTAGGCTGCATTGTGAGAGTTTCCGGATAAAACTGATATGTCTCATCAGAAACGGCACCGACCTCGCTCACCACGCGGCCCTCAATGCCAACCGGATATTTCGGTAACACATATGCTGGAAGTCTAAGCTCAGGGTCTTCGCGCTGCTCCAGCCAAATCGCAGTTTTGCAGAGAAACGTGGCTGGCACCAGTCCATCATAGACATCCCGAACGTCGGTTCCAGCCGCCCGACCGGAGATGTGTATCCGATACACTCGGCATGGCAGCGTCGCCGCTTCATACGGAATGGCGAGGTCATCGGCGGCCAGATCCAAAGCATCTAATTTAAAATCAATGCCAACGCTCGGCGGATATGGCTTTGTCGGAAATGTCCGATAATACATCAAGAACTCCGGGCGCGGCATATTAAATGCCCGAGTGCGCGCCAGAACTTCTTTGTCAAATTCACTCACAATTTCAGTATTAAACAAATGATCGTGGCGAATAGGGAATTCTTTGTCAAGGTTGGTTACAACCTGGTTTCTGACTGCCTCAACGAAATCATTCAGTACAAATTTCTGATACCTCGGATAATCAGGATAGTAGACGCTTATTTGCTGAATATCGTGTGGTATCAAATCCGCGATCACAGGATTCGGTTTCACCGCGTGAATCTGGTAGACGCGCCGTGTGTAGTCGTAGATCAGGACCTTCCGCATCTCATCCAGTCGCCACATCAGCAGGTCATAGAAGCTGGCGCGCTCACCCCGTCGGTGCTCCGCGTCACAACCGATGAAGATCATCGGTTTTGTCTGGGTGATCTCGGTGTCCAGGTACTCCACCTTGATGTCCGTAGTGCAGTACTGATCGATGACCTGACGCAGCGACTTGTGGGTGAACAGCTCGAGCGGAAAATGTTGACGCCACATGACCTGCGCAGCATCCGCGAAGCGCAGGTGATAGTGTCGATAGGAAAGCGGCGCATTGCCAAGCTTGGCGACATGCTCGACGAGGGCACGCTCGGTAACGAGTGCGTAGATTTCCAGCGGCTGCGGCTTCGTGTTGATGTCCTGATCAACACGGTACGCTTGAATGGACAAGTGAAGCTTCAGCAGAACGGGAGTCCTCAGCATCGCAATGAGGGCATCTCGATCTTCACTGAGCAGCGCCGTATCGTCAGACACAAAGAAGCTCAGGGCCCCAGTGAAACCACTGCTCCGCAGGTCCAGCTCAAAGTCCTGAACGTTGTGACCGCTCAGCAAAATCGGTCGGACGGACTTTGCAGAGCTGATCTCGATCTTGATCACCAGTCCATCCTTGTACTCAGGTGCCGCATCATGCAGCGTCCGAGCCAAGGGGCGCTCTTCCCGAACCGTATTACGTGCCATGGGGACGCTCCTCTTCTACATCAGAAGAGACGTTCACTTCACCGCTGGGAAGATGAAACAGAATCCGCAGGGTACAGGGTCTTTCGCCGTGTTTTGTGATGAGGACGCCACGGACATAGATCTGAAGCCGCAGATCTACATCGCGTCCGCGCGCTGTGATGTCACGTAGTCGGAAGCGTGGCTCCAGATCCGAGATGTCGTCTCGTATCTCATGCAAAATGGTCACCTGCGCCGCCTTCCGACCCTGCTGCGCCAGGTAGTCGGCAATCCCGTAATCACGGAGCCGGGAACCGTAGCCCGGACGCGAATTGAGCAGGTACTCCAAGTTCCGCACCACGCTCTGGAGCGTGTCATCCTGCGGTGGGACCTCAAGGAATCGGTTGAGAAACGACATCGCGCTCGCTCACCGCCAAAAGAGAAATACGTTTGCGCGTTCCAGCACTGGATGGACGTACAGAGACAACGAACTCTCGCGAATGACGTGCTCCCATTCCTCGCCATCTTGAAGCTGGTAGAAGTCAACCTCCGGCCCAAAGGTGTGCTGAAACGGTGGTCGCTCGACATGCTTGTACACGACGCCGCGCAACACCAAGCGATGAACCAGCGCCAGCCGCGATGTACACGACAGCTTGATGTCATCCATCGGCACCCGGTCATGAAGTGTCGGTCGCTGAATCAGCAGATATACTTCCTGCGCATCCCGAACTTCTTGCGGAAGACCACTTAGCGTAAAGAGTCCGTTGTTCTTCTGGAAGCGAAGGTGAGTCGAGCGAGTGTAGACCGGACGGAGAGCCTGCTGCAGCAAAGAGAATACCTGGCCAAAGCACTCTGCCAGGTGGTCATGGCGATACGGAAGTGCCAGCTCATCGGGTTGGACTTCGTGAAAGCAGCACGTCTCAATGTACAGGTCGCGAAGTGCGGACTGCACCACATACGGATGGAGCGGAACCCGGTTGCGAAGGTCCAGTAGCAGACTCCTGACCCGAAAGAGTGCAGCCAAGCAGCGACGGATGGCGGACAGTCGATCGGGTCGCAGGAACGTGTCTTGAAGCTGCGCCGAAAGCTGCGGCTGCATCGCATCGATCCGGCTTTCCAGGAGCTGCAGTGCCGGTTGAAGGTGCGGTGTGTTCCCAACCTGAAGCAGCGGCGGAATGTATGTGGAAGCCAAGCTCCAGCTGCCAGCGACCCCCTTCTCGAAGTCTCCCAGCCGTACCACAGCAATCGTTCTATCTATCCGATCACTCGTTGATAGGAAGCCGCGCAGAAGCACGCGTTCCACGGTGCGCGGATCTCCATCGTAGACTCGATTCCCTTGCGGAGAAATCGGCTCATCAAGTAGATGAAAGTAGACACTGACACGGGTCGCAGAGGTCGCAACCAGTGAGCAGGGAGCCACGGTGCAGTTGCCCGGTACGCTGAGCACTCTGCCGTCTGCGAGCAGGGCCGTGAACTCGATGAGCGCGAGCACACCGTCTCGTAGCAGTGACTCATTCCATGAGAGCTGAGCCACTCCATAGGAAGGCAGGGACGCCGTCCTGGACCGAAGCTCGCAGGCCGCTTCAACAAGCTGCTGCAGTGCGACAAAATGCTCCGGCAGGACGGTCTGTCCCAGGTACCACTTCACGGGTGCGATCTTCAGCGTACTCATGGAGATCCTTGGCCCAAGACGGCTCGTGGTTCGCGCTCGTGAGAGAAGTCCTCTGCTTGGTTAGGTCGGGCCAACACGACCCCAGTTCTTGGTCACTTTTCTCGTTGACGACGTCGCAAATTTGAGGATCTGCGCCTTCGGCTTTGGCACCACTTGCAGGGTGAACTTGTAGTTGATCGGAGACTGCACGGTATCGTGCGGTTCCATCTCGATGGTCATCGCCAGGTTCTCACCATCCTTCTTGATCTGTCCCAGCACTCCGGTCGAGCTGGCATCCGCATCACCCTGAGCAGAGTTCGAGAATGCGGCGAAATACTTCTTGGCTAGCGCGTCGTACTCATAGACGACAAAGCCGACCTCGATGTCGATGTCGATCATGGCGGAATAAAGCAGGGCGCTGAAAGTCTGCTTGCCCGCAATCGACAAGTTGCCTTCGAACTGGAGTGCATCGGTATCACCCATCTCCCAGGTGACCTTCTCCAGAACCGCCACTACCTTGAGTGCTCCGACGTCCGCTGTTGCGCTAGCTACTGTCGCTGTTGCAGCCATTGGACTGTTCACCGTCATGTCCTGGGTGAACGTCTCTGTGCCAATCTTGAGCATGGTCAGAAAGCCAATCGGCTTCTGAACGTCTTTCTTGAAGTTGAACCCCTGAACAATGTCCAGAGCGCGATCATACGTTGCCATGTGGGACTCCTTTGCGAAGCTGGTTCTCGATCACAGAGCTTGCTTATCCGAGCCGCGACTCGATCCGCAGCTCCACGTCCATGCCCTCGAACTGGATGTGCGGAAGGATCGAAATCTTGCAGTCATAGTAGCCAATCCGACCGGGCTGGGGCTCGACCTGAACCAGCGCCGCGCGGAACGGATACGTACGCATCGTGATGTCATCAGGCCGGACTTCTGTGGTCACATACTGATCCAGCCACGTCGACAACACAGTCTGAATGTTGCCGGCTGTGGAGATGTCACCGATGTTGTCTCGCATGATGCTCTTGACGTAGTGAGCAATTCGCGCAACCGAGAACGTGTAGGACAGGTTGCAGACCAGCTGCGAGTTTTCCGAGTCTTTGGGGTCCTTGAACTTCTTCGGACGCTTGATGGACTGGGCAGAAAAGAATGTCGCTTCGCCTGCTCCCTTGCGGTAGACAAGCGGTATGATTCCGTTGCGGGCGTACTCGATTTCGCGGTAGTCTGGAATGCAGATCTCGACGGGAATTCGCATCTCGTCTTCACCGCGTACGTTATACATATCGACCGGCAGACCGGTGATAAGTCCGCCACCCTTGGGGCCGCGGATGTACTGACACCAGCCCGTCTTTTCAAACGAACGGATGATGTTGCGCGCAAACAGGAAGGTTGCAGGAGCCCACAGATAGTTGCTGGCATTTCCCGAAGCGCGCTCATGAAACGGCAGACCAGGACTCGGATTGGTCTCTGGATTCCAGGGAAGACGGACGACATAGCGCGGAAAGGTCAGACCGACGTACGCGCCCTCTTCAGAATCACGCAGAGACTGCCACTGCGCATAGCGAGGCTGGTTGAGCAGGCCATCGAGATCCTTGATCGCCTCGACCTGTTCCATGGTGTTGCAGCCGAGGAACTGCGGAGCAATCGACGCCACGAACGGAGAGTGACTCGCAGCCGCCACTTTCGACATGCTGCGCAGCCAGAAGATATCGCGAGAGCCGGTGGTGAAGTCATACAGACCAATCAGACAGCCGTAGGGACGACCACCGTATTGATCATATTCTGCGATGTAGACTTTCTCGAAGAGCGTACTGCCGAAGATGTCGCTCGAGTTGTTCTCGAAGTCCTCGAAGAGCTCCTCTTTGCTGACATCGAGGAGCTCGACTGCAACGTTCGATTGAAAATTGGCGCTCTCGACCAGCTGATCGATGCCGCGCCAAGTGGCTTCCATATGTTGAAATTGCGGATGATGAAAGACCTCGTTTAGCTGTTCATTGACCAGGACGTCAATCTGGCGCACGGTCTCCATCACCCTGCCCTTTTCGTAGCGACCGGTGTGGGCGTCGGTATTGAAGACAATCGCTGCAAGACCGGACAGGAGTCGGTCTTCCAAGCTAACGTCCTCACTGATCTCTGTAAAAGAGGAACGGATCATCGGGGACAGGCTGATGTTCTTGCTTTCGAGCTGCATGCTAGCGACGATTCGCGAAAGCAAGCTGCCCGAAGCAGCGGGGGCGGCGGTCTGAGCCATCGATCACTCCTTGATGCGATTGGGAATCACCTGGGAACCACGATTACGGCGCGCTGTTTTCCGCAGCAGGGAGCGCCTTTTCGTTGCCCGCCAGCTTGTAAGTTCCGAGCGAGGCAAGCTCCTTTTCGAGCGACTTGATCATGTCTGGATTGCTCCAGATTTCTTGGATCAAGCGGCGCAGCTCCTTGCGGTTGTCGATGTTCGCTTGCATCTCAAGAAGCAGCTTGCGCAGCATGAGCAGCGCGCGAACTTTCGGAATGCTGTTCGCCACCTGATCTGGGCCAAATGAGCGGCGATTCTGAATGGGAATGCTGAGCTCCAAGGCCTCATCGCTCGCCGGATCGATCCGGTTGGGAACCTTGAAGTTCAGCGACATCCGCATGTTTTCCATGAGGCTGTCCAGGTTCTTGTCCGTCAGCGATCGGAGCCGCCGAGCGTCGAAGCCGACTTCCCGATCCGTGGAGGAACCGCAAGACAGATCGCCCATGATCATCACGCGGAACGGCAGCTCGAGCATCTGCCCGGCACCATTTATCTCCGTGCGATAGCGGAGGTTGATTCTTGATCGCGGAATTTCATCTTGGATAGACACGCCAAAACTCCTGGAGGAGAGAAACGCTGCGCGGAGCCGGAGCACCGATACCCCGGCACGCGTCAGCCACATTCTGCTGTGGGAGCCGAAAGCAATTGATGTGCCGCTGATCGAAGTGTGGGGCAGATGCCCCGTTCGTCCACCTGCGCTCCGGCGGCGAGCGTACTGATGAAAGCTCCCCGCACAAAGCTGCTGCTCGGAAGTGCCTGATTGCCGTGCAAGTCACTGGCGCGAATCTGCTCGCGAGCAGTGCGCGAGCAGCGCGAGCAGCCGTGCACACTCGCAACTCCCCACACAAGGAGTCCGCGTCAGAAGCAGTCTGGGATGACACCGTAGCGGCAAGCCTGCGTAGCGCTTGGCATAGTGTCTGCTGCAAGGGTACAGAGCCACCATCGCTTTGGGAGATCCTGTGAACATGTCTAGAGAGAGGATTCCGCCTTCGGCGCGCACAGCCCCGAATCCCCTGCATGAGCAGTTTGACCGCACACCAGCGGATTGCCTGGCTCTGGTGATCTTGTGGTCTGCTCGGGAGCCGCATCGAGTAGGTGAAGCGGCGCTGCTGCCCGAGGAGTTCCCTGTCTGGATATTTGGCAGAGACCCGGACCAGCCATTTGGTGATGAAGTCCAGCTGCGTGGCGCCTCCGCTGTGGAGGAGGCGCACACCCAGTCGTCTCGGAGTCCAAGCGGACGGGCCCCCCGAACCGTGCGATTCTTGCGCCATCGCCCCGAGGGAGTGGACCAGCCCCCCAAAGCGGCGCAAGGAGTACTGGGAGAGAGCATCTCGCGACTACAACTTCACCTAAGCTACCGCGAGGAAGGCCTGTTCGTTCACAACGTCGGTCGCTGCGAGCTGATGGTCAATGGCCAAGTCTCGCAAGCCTCACTTGTGAGAGAAGGAGACACGCTTTACCTGCGCGGTCAGCTGCTCCTTTTGTGTACACGCCGCCCCCTCCAGATGCCCATGTTGCGAGCCTATCCGCAAGAGCGACTGCCTGAGTTTGGCGGACCCGATGTGGACGGAATGATCGGAGAGAGCCCGGCGGTCTGGCACCTGAGAGAACGACTCGCGGTGTCGGCCCGGTCGGATCAGAACGTGCTGATTATTGGTGAAAGCGGAAGCGGCAAGGAACTGGCCGCACGTACCATTCACCGACTTTCTCACCGGGCCGTAAAGCCCATGGTCGCAGACAACATTTCGGCCATTCCTCCGAGTCTCGCTGCCGCCCTGCTGTTTGGCAACAAGCGGAACTTCCCCAATCCTGGAATGGAGGAACGCACCGGTCTGATTGGTGCAGCGGACGGTTCGATACTCTTTCTCGACGAGATAGGTGACATGCCGGAGGAGGTGCAGCCGATGTTCCTTCGCGTCGCGGACCGGCACGGTGAGTATTTCCGATTAGGAGAAGAAGGAAAGCTCCGCCGGTCTGACTTCCGATTGATCGGGGCTACCAATCGACCAGAGCGGATGCGCTACGAGCTGAAGCGTCGGTTCCAAAGAGAGGTCCGGATTCCGAGTCTCAATGAGCGAAGGGAGGACATTCCACTGCTCATCCGGCACATTTTGGAAAACCAAGCCAGGCAGGTAAACGAGCACGCATGGCGAACGACAACCACCCGGGTTCCGATTCCCATTGTTCATCCCCTGCTGCTCGATCAATTGGTACGACATCACTATGTTACCAATGTCTCAGAAGTGGAGTTTATGCTGGGTCATGCCATGGCAGAGAGCACCGGCGATGTCCTTGCCCCCATTCGTGGGCCTTTGCCCCAGCAGGGCCGTTCCGTTCGGACACCGACCGAGCAGCAGAACGTGACCGCGCTTGTGCCGAGCCGTCGCTTGTCCGCCACGATTCCGACTCCCGAGCGCGCGCAAAAAGCACTCGAAGAATCGCAGGGAAACGTCGTCCGGGCCGCAGCCGCGCTCGGTATCAGTCGCCATCAGCTCAACCGCATCATTCGGCGGCATGCACTCAGCAAACCACGTCTTCTGCGGGCCAAGCATGAATCGCCTGGCTCCACCTGACCTGCCACTGCGCTTCGCGATGTGAGGTTGTTTGCTCGTTGTCTTGGCGACGATACCAAAGTATAATGGGCGCGTATCGCCATGCAGAAAGTGATCGCGACCAACCCCCCCGTGGAGCCACCGAAGCAGACACGGGCGTCGACACGACTCCACTCCCTTGTGATCCTCTGGTCCGCGCGCGAGCCCCATCGCGTGGGTGAGCGAGCACTCTGCTACCAGGGTGTGCGGCACATCCTGGGCCGTGCCCCCGAAGTGAGCCACGGAGAAAGCGCCCTGGCGTTTTTCCCGCATCGTCCAGGGACTCCCGATCCAAGTTCGCACATCGCACCAAACGGATTCACAGAGCTGCTTGGGGAGTCTCTCTCCCGCAGGCAACTTGAAATCGTGGGCGAGCCGGACGCGATCTCTGTTCGCAACATTGGTCGCTGCCCACTGTGGGTAAATGGGCGATTGACCGGAGTAGGACGCGTCTTGCCAGGTGATACCCTGCACCTGCAGCAGCAGCTACTCTTGCTCTGTGTCCTGGAGCCACCGCAGTCTGCCAGCCCTCGCTTTTATCCAATGAATCGCGTGTGTGATTTTGGACAGCCTGATCAAGACGGAATCGTTGGCGAGAGCCATGCGGCCTGGCAACTTCGCGAAGAGATCGCTGCGTCCGCCATGAGCGAAGGCCACGTTCTGGTGCTTGGTCCAACCGGATCCGGCAAAGAACTGGTCGCCCAGACTGTGCATCAGCTATCGAATCGGCAGCAGCGATCTTTGGTGGTTGAGAACGTGTCGACGTTGCCTGCCAGCCTCGGTGCGGCACTGCTGTTTGGAAATCGACGAAACTTCCCAAACCCAGGCATGGAAGAGCGCAAAGGACTTTTGGGCATGGCAGAGGGAGGGTCGCTGTTTCTCGATGAGCTGGGAGACATGAACCCGGAGCTACAACCCATGCTGCTGCGGGTGATGGAGCGAACCGGCGAGTACACGCGGCTTGGGGAAGAGACCCAGCCCCGCAGAGCCAATGTCCGGGTCATTGGTGCGACCAATCGTCCAGACCGCCTGCGGGTGGAACTGCGGCGGCGGTTCCATCACGAGATCAGAGTTCCTGGCTTGACCGATAGACGGGAAGACATTCCGCTGCTTGTCCGCCATCTGCTGCGCATGGTCGCAGCAGGCAGAAAGCACGCAATGCGATTCCTAAGCAATGGTCAGCCCCGAATCGATCCGCTGCTCGTAGAACAGCTGGTTCAACATCCCTACTCGACCCATGTTGCCGAGCTGTCATTTCTGGTAGAGCGAGCCATCAAAGACAGCGAGGGCGATGTTCTACTGCCTTTTGTGGGTGTGCCTCAGTCGGTTGGGAGGCAGACGATAACGCTCACAGATGTCCCCGTGTTGACACAAGAGAGTCCGGAACCCATGGCCCTGCACATTCCCCGCCCTCCATGCACGCAGCCACGCCTACCCACGCCTGAACAGGCGCAGCAGGCACTCGATGCAGCCAACGGATCGGTCGTGCGGGCCGCAGCGGCACTCTCCATCACTCGGCATCAACTAAACCGAATGATTCGAAAGAGTGGTCTTACGCTGTCTCGCACCTGAACATCAACTACAGGGAAGCCTGGCGCACGGCCTGGGACCGGCTGAATCGCGGCTACGTGCTGCTGGGTCTGGGTTGCTTGGCCTCGCGATGCCACGCCCATAGGATTGAGAACGAACAGAGAAAGTACAGCATGAGAGAAGGACCTCGCGGCGGGGCATCGAAGGCCAGTCCCACACCGATTCCCACCATTGGAACGAGCACTGCGAAGAACAGTCGTCGGAGGACGGTTGTAGCGAGGGTAACGATCGCCCCAATCCAGATCACCATCTCCGCAATCAGAATCTGGCGGAACGGAATGAACGGCAAGGCGAGCACTGTCACTCGATACAGGAGAATCTGGCTGAACGTCACAAGCAGCTGCAAGTACACTTGGCGATGGAACACATTGGCGCGCAGTTCCCGACGGTTTAGATAACCGGACAGCAGCGTCACGGAGACCAACCAGGTCGACACATACACGGCCTCTAGGAGGATGCGCCCTCTGGTGTGCGATAGATACTGAACCAAGAGAATCGCCACGATGGAGATCGAGACCAGTGCTATCGACAACCTACGCCGTGCCGCTGCTGCTGCGGAGGACGTCTGCCCATGCTCGGAACTGAGCGCCTGCAAGAGCTCCTTCATCGATGGATATCGACTGGCTGCATCCAAGGAGAGCCCGCGCGACAAGATGCGAAGGATATCCGTTGGAAATTCTAGGTTGGGAGGGGGAGGCCGAATGGGGCCGCGCAGGGTGCTCTCATACTCTTGAGGGGTGGTCGCGGAAAACGGCAAGTACCCGCAGAGCGCCTCATACAGAGCGACGCAGAAGCTATACTGATCGGTTGCACTGCTTGCTGGCGCATTCCCATACTGCTCTGGGGACATGTATCCAGGGGTTCCTGACCGCATTCCCTGAAACGTAAAGCGAGGATCACTGGGCGGCTGTCCAATGGCTCGCTCGCTCTCCGCGGACTCTGGTCGACCAAGTCGCGCGATACCGAAGTCAAGAACCAACGGAAAGCCATCATTCCCAACGAGCACATTGTCTGGCTTGAAGTCACGGTGGATGACGCCAGCTTCGTGGGCTGCATGAAGTCCCTCCCCCGCTTGAATGAACATGCGAAGGATTTCGCGCCAAGATCGCGGTGCCGCCGCCAGCCACTCACGAAGGGTGACTCCATCCACAAACTCCATCGCGAGATACAGCCGACCGTTGGTAGTGCCGACATCATAGATCGAGACAACCCG
>CAYTGC010000043.1:0-27611 GCA_964437195.1 uncultured Myxococcales bacterium
GTCCATGGGCGGCGTTTTCCGTCGGGAACTCGCAGCCAAGACTTACATGATGGTCAACATCGGCAGTTTCTTTGGGAAAGGGGCGGCAGAGCCGATTCGCAAGACCGTTGGGGTGGGCATGGTTCCGCTCCTCTCTGCCACGGTCACTGCAATCGGCTTCGTTTGTGTTGCGCTTCTGTATCGTCCAGAAGAAGCCAAGACTGAATCCCATGCCTCAGTGAAGGAGGCTGGGCGCAAGCTGCTGCGCGACCTCAAGGATGTCTTGCGCTCGGGCCGACTCCTGACACTCGTTCTCATCTCTTCTGGTTTCTGGATCATCCAAGGCCAGATGTACTCCTCGATGCCCAAGTATGTATTCCGTGTCGTTGGTGAACACGCAAGTCCAGAACGCTACGCCAACGTCAATCCCATCACCGTGATGCTCACCGTTGTTCCCATCACGTGGCTCTGCAAAAAGCTCCCGCCGATCACTTCGATTGCGATTGCCCTTGGACTCATTCCACTCTCGGCTCTGGCTATTGCGCTGCTTCCGGGAATGCTAGGATCGTCTCTGCCCCTTCATCCGGTTACGCTGGCCATGGTGATAGGAATTGCGCTGGTTGGACTTGCAGAGTGTTTCCTAAGCCCGCGCTACCTCGAGTATGTTTCTCACCAAGCGCCCGCAGGGAAGGAGGGTCTCTACATGGGCTACTCCAACCTCAACAACTTCCTGGCCTGGATGTTTGGTTCCATTCTGTCGGGCTATCTGCTGGATGCGTTTGTTCCCAATCCAAACAAGCTCTCTGCTGCAGATCAGGCTGCGCACGCGCTGGCACTGAAAGGACTGGGACCGCTTCCGTCGGCGTACGCGCACGCGAACTATCTGTGGTTTGCGTTTTTCGGAATCGGAGCCTTCGCCTTCGCGGCACTCCTACTGTTCGCGTTCTACACCCGACACGCACGCACCAGCCCCTCTGATTCCTAACCGAGCATTCAGTCCCCTAGCACCACGGTTCTTCAAGAAATCACGGCTCGGACGTCTGCCACTGCGTTGAGTGTTTGCACCGGCATGCGGACACAGGCGAGTTACCGTGTCCGCGCAACGCCCTGCGCGGACAGCCGCGGACAATTCCAGTACACTCGCCGGACAGATTTCCGCCCGGTCACAAGTTGGGGGGGCGTCTTTTCTCGACGGAATAGATTGGATCTCGGTGTCCACAACCAGTTGGCCCGATACCTGCAAATGCAAACGGATAGACTTCACCGCAGGTGGCGATGAACGTCGCGCTCACCCAAACAAATAGGAGGCTGTCATGGGAGTTGTTGATTGCTTTCGTGCTGGTGGTTGGCCGATGTATCCGATTCTGGTCCTTGGCGTGGCTCTCATCGCAGCGTCGGCGCGCTATGCCAAACAGCCGAGTGCGGGGCGGCTGCGGCTCACAACAGATCTGCGCAACAGCACGCTGATCATCGGTCTTCTGGGAACGACGCTGGGCCTGATTCACACGCTGATGGGGCTGAGTGCGCTCCCGCCCGACGCGCACTATGTAAACTATGCCCTGCTCGGGACCGGCGAGTCGCTAAACTGCATCGGGTTCTCCTTGCACTGGCTCGGTTGGTCGGCCCTCATCACCATGGTCGGCGGAGTGAGGGAAGTGTCCGACGCGTAACCTGCGACCCGATCGAAAGCAGCTGATAGGAGCACGCTGCCTCATCGCTCGATGAGGTAGCGCAGCTCCACATCTGCTGCCGTGAGCACAAGCTTGTCGAGTTCCTTGTCGAATCGAGGACTTCCCATAATCACCCAGACATACTCTCCGGGCTGAAGCAGCTCCTTCCGAGGCAGAGACGGCGGCACATCCAGAACAAAGGGGTCGCGCCAGTAGTGTGAAACCATGGCCAAGCGCCCATCTTCCAGCACTTTTTCGACCTGAACCAGTGCCAAGACGTGGCGACCAGGCGGAGCGTTCCACTTCTTGTACATGATGGCATCGCGCAGATCCTGCTGGCTGATGTGAATCGGATTCCACGCAGACTTTCGGACGATTCGCGGTGGCTCCGTGATGCGACCGAAGGTGTTTGTGACGCTGAGCTTGACCGTGTTCCAGGGCGGCAGCAGATCCTTGCGCGTCCGCTCATCCCAGTTGCAGAAGAGCGCCAGATCTCCGACCTTTGGCGGCACCCTGCCCTTCTTCTTGCTCCAGGTCTCTGGATCCTTCAGTGCGACAAAATGGCGCCCGTCCTGACCCTCGACCTCGAAGATCGCAACCGCTGCATCGTCGAGCAGCATCCCACCCTGGGCATCGATGGCGGCAGCCGTCTGCCGCACGACTTTCCCCCAGTCCGTACTTCGATGTCCCCGCGGAACGGGAGCAGAGAAGCGACAGAAGTCGAATGACTCATAGTCAAGCGAGGTCTTCTGGTATTCCTCCAGTTCCTTCTGCCGAGACTGTTTGGCCTGACTTGCTTGCTTGGCTTCGTCGAGAATTTGGCGTCGTCGATCGTAAAGCTGCTTGTAGAGGCGCAAGCTAGCGGCCACATCTTCCCCCCGGAAGATCTTCTGCAGCAGCACGTTTCTCTCGGGAAACAGAGCCCGCTCTGCCGAAAGAGGTTCGGCGTAGCTCCGGAAAGGAGCCCATGACAGAAGCGCAAAGACCAGCGCGAAGGTACGTTTCGCAGACGTCATCGGTTTGTCACTCATCCACGGGGAGAGACCCCTGATACGGCGCAAACCCGGCTCGCGCCGCCACTGGATCTAGCTTCTGCCACGCCTCGAAGTGCTTGCGCAGGTCGCTCCATTGCTTGCCGTAGTAGGACGCTTGCACGAGCAGCGGATACACTTCGTTCCAAGGCTGCATGCCGAGATTCCCACACGCTTCGAGGAAGCGTACTGCAGCAGCATAGTGACCCGTATTGTATCCAAGATACCAGCCCACAGTACACAAATTCCAATAGTCGTAATTCCAGGGATCGTCCTTGCCCTTTTCCGGCAATTCCGCTTGAACTTTGCGCCAGGCTTCCTCCAACGAACGCTTCTTCTCAATCGTTTGTTCCACAGCGGCCTTTACGGTCGCAAAGTAAGCACTCTTGGGAAAATGCTTGAGGAACCACTCACCGTCGCGCAGAGCGGCATCGGGCTCTGGATACAGCGACAATTCAGTCTGAAACAATATATACGCAATGCTATCAATATATATTTCTTGCTCTGCCTCGGGTGGAAGCTGTTTCAGATAAGCCTGAGTCTCACGCACCAACGTGTAGAGTTTTCTGGCATTCGACAGCTGCGTGATATATTGAAACATAAGCAGCGCCGCCTGGCCGCGATCTGGGGCCGAACGGATGCGGGCGCGATAGCTCTCCAGCTCACGATCCAAAATGGGCTGCGCCGCCGCTTGGTACTGCTGCAGTCGCTTTTCCAGCGCTTCCAGATCCTTGGCCGCATAGGAGAAGTTTTTCTCCTCTGCAATCGCGGCCCGGAGGTACTTCTGCCGCTCCTCGTCGGTCTGCGCCAGCGCTGCCTGTCCATACAGTTCCAGTGTCTTGATGCTGCCAAGCTCGGGCCTTTTGCCTGTGTCCTCTTCCACTTTCCTCGCGTGAATGGGAAACCCAGCCGAGCGAAGCAGGGCAGCGGTGATGCGATCCTGAAGCCGCAAAAACTCCCGCGTGGTGCCGTCGACTTTCGCCGTTCCCACGACTTCGCTTGTTTCCACTTTGACAAAGCGGGCCGTCAGACGCAGCTGTGTCGCGACTTTCTGATACGCCCCAACCACAATGAGCGAAGCCCCGAGAACCTTGCCAAGCTTCACCACCGCACTCACATCAAGGTCCGTCTTGCGCACTTGCAGTCCTTGCTCGGCCAGGACTCTGTCGAGCTGTCCGCGCTCCACGACACGCAGTGAGCTGATCTCGCGCAGATCAGAGGCCACTGTTTCACGAATCGCCTCCCCGACATGGGAAGAGCCGCCGGACAGATCACGAAATGGCATGACCGCGACCGTGGTAGTGCGCGGTGCAGCCAGGATTGGCTGCATCATTCCGAAGCCTGCAAACACCAACAAGATCACCCGCAGCCCGATGCTGGCGAAGCGCATGCAGCCGACCCCTGTCCTGCCAAAGTTCCGCACTGGCTACCTCTCAAGTTGAGGTCAGATCCATTATCGAATATCGCCATATGAATTGATAGAGCACTGCGCTTCATACCCCCGAGTCGGAATCTCCAGCAAAACAGAAGCATGCGCCGCGATCACAAAACGCTCGGTGGTTGGCTCCAAGCTGTGCATGATTCGCACATGCGACCACTCCACCGCCCATGCATCTTGATCGCAGTGATTCCGGGACTCCTTTTGGCGGGATGTCTTTCCCCTGAAGGAAACCCTTTTTCCGACGAAGGAATCGCCGCGAAAACCCCCACGGGCGGCGAGGGAAACCCAGACTCCGAAACCGATCCGTCCACCGGCCTCACCTTCGCACTGCCAGCGCCGCTCGGGGCCACACCAAACGCGGGAGGCGTGAGCTTTGTGGTGTGGGCCAAGTCTGCCAAGTCGGTTTCTGTGCAAGGTGACTTCACGGCGGCCCCGCTGTCCATGACGAAGCTGACATCGCCTGTCGATGGGTATTTTTCGCTTCAGGTAGCAGCGGCTCGACCGGGTCAGCGCTATCGCTATCGCATCACGGCAGCGGACGGAACCGTGCTGTCTCGGATCGACCCCTATGGCCGCCAAGTGCTCGATGGCCAGTCTGTCATTGTCGATCCAGCAGCGTACAGCTTTACGAGTGCACCGCATGTTCGCCCCGGCAAAAACAACCTGGTTGTGTACGAGCTGCACGTTGGCAGCTTCAACTGCCCGACGGACCCAGCTCGCTGCGGATTCACGTCTCTGCGGGACCGGCTCGACCATGTGAGCAGCTTGGGTGTCAACGTCATCGAAATGATGCCGATGAACTCTCACGGCAGCACACGCGGCTGGGGTTACAACCCGCACAGCTATTTCGCACCACACGCCCCCTACGGAAAACCCGACGAGCTGCGCTCGCTCGTCGACAAGTCGCACGCGCTAGGAATCTCGGTGGTGATGGACATGGTCTATAACCACTACGATGGCTGGAAGGGCGCGCCGCTCTACTGTTTCGACGGCTCCTGCGATGGCTACAGCGGCGTCTACTTCTTCAGCGATCCCAAGTACAAGAACACACCGTGGGGACCTCGCTTTGACTATACGCAGAAACCAGTCGCTGATTTCATCGTCGACAACGTGACCTACTGGCGGCGCGAATATCGGATGGATGGATTCCGTTGGGACTCCGTATCCAACATCCGCGCGCTGGACGGAAGTGGCAGTGTACCCGGTGGGGTTGCGCTGCTTCAGCGAGCGAACGGAGAGAGCAAGAGGACCGCAGGTGCACTTCTGATTGCGGAAGATCTAAAAGGCTACGGAGCCGTCACCGATCGAATCGAGAGCGGGGGGATGGGATTTGATTCGCAGTGGGACGGCGGCTTTCACTGGGCTGTGACCCAAGCGGTGACCGGCTACGATGACTTTGCTCGCAACATCTACGCAGTTCGTGATGCACTGGGAGTCCGCTACAATGGCGATCCATTCCAGCGCATCATCTACACAGAGAGTCACGATACTGTCGGAAATTCCGGTACGCGGCTGCCTTCCCAGATCGATCCCGCAGACCCCGGAAGCTGGGCGGCGCGCAAGCGGTCGATCTTGGCAGCAGGCATTCTGCTGACCGCGCCTGGCATTCCCATGCTGTTCGCAGGCCAGGAGTTTCTGTCCATTGGCCGCTTCGTCGATCCGCCCGCTCCGCTCGATTGGTCGCGCGCGATGGGACACAGTCGCATCGTCGATTTTTACCGCGACATGATCGCACTGCGACGCAACGCAAACGGAAAGACCGCAGGACTGACCGGCAGCGACATCAACGTCTTCCATCTAAACGATCCCGCCAAAGTCCTTGTTTATCATCGCTCCGACGGGAAAAACGATGTCGTGGTGCTGGTGAACTTTGCGAACAAAAACTACACTCGCTATGACATCGGTCTGCCCGCTTTTGGAACGTGGAAGGTTCGGATGAACAGCGATGACCGCAAGTACTCAACAGACTTTGGCGGAGCGCCATCCACAGATGTCATCGCAACCAGCACAGCTCGAGATGGTTTTCCGTTCATGGGCAGCGTCGCGCTCGGCCCCTACAGCATCGTTGTCCTGTCCCGCGACTAGTTTCCGTTTCGGACTAACGCGTGCCGAAAGGCAAAGCGCAGGAAGCACCATCGTGCGACGCACAGCGAATACTCACCACGGTGCCAGATGGACCTTCTGCGTTGCGGGGACGCCACACTCCGAACCGGGCCTTGCCCCCCCACGCTTCGGTCGGATCTGGACGGACGATGCAGTAGCAGGGCTGCTGGGCACTTGCGCAAGCGGAAACCACGGCGTCGCTCCACGATCCGCAGCGGGGTTGGGAGTTTTCCATCGCATCACAGCAAGGCGATGCACACAGCGGCATCTCCCGTTCGGGAGTCGCATGCGGAGTCGCATCACTTACGTCGCCGACAACACAAGTCGGCGTCCCTTCAGCATTCCGAAGCGGGGAAGAGGTCAGTCCGATCAGACGAAGTCTACAGATGTCGCGACTGGGGAACTGGCCGACCAAAGTCGCGGAATAGCGCTGTGGCTCGCAGATGTTTCCGGGATCCGGTTGGTACCATGGGGTCGAAAAAAGTGACATCAGGTGATCAAGCCTGACCTGCGGCTGTCCGACGAATTTTGGATCGCTCGTAGACTGACAAGAGGCCTGGGCTCCACCCGCTGGACGCAGACCTGCCGAACCAGCCACCTTGGGATCTTGCACCACCACAACCTGTCCGCCTCTGCTCACGGAAGGAAGCGGCCAAAGTCCATGAACAGAGAAGTTGTTGGCCGGTTTCAGCGTCCGCAAAAAATTCACATAGCTCTGTACGGGTTCAAGGTAGCTGTCGGTTCGCTCTGTGCAGGCCGACTTTGTCCCAGCGATGTTGAGTGGCTCTGCGCAGCGAAGGTTGCGGGCCAGACAGCGGAACGCGGGGTCAAAGCAGTCCGCCGCTGCATCGAGGTCAGGGGTTGTGCAGCTGCGGGTCCGCGGATCGTTTTCAATCCGACGAGATCCTTGCACAGAACAGTCGTCCTTGTCTGTGACGATGAAAACGCGGAGGAACGCGTCGGCGCGAAGGAACCCGTGATTCTCTGGCCGATGGCCATCCAGCGCACGCTTCATCGCTTCTAGAGGAGAAACAAGTCCGCAGCCGCCATCACCAACGATTCCCATGCAGCGCAGCGCATACTCTGGACCGCGGTCTATAGGCTTCCCTGTCATCGGATCGATTTCGAGAGCTGTCGGAACATTGTGAAATCCACGATAGCCGCTTAGGAATCCTGTTCCATCCGTCGGGACAAATCGCCGATCTGGACAAGCCTGGGTGCACACCTGCGCGGATGCAGAGGAGCTGCGCTGCCGGTCCAGACAGGAGTCCGATTGGAGTGCGCCGTCATCGCCTGCATAGGAATCACACGCCCCCGAAGTCATGGTCCACGGCTGGTCTGCAGCCACCCAGGAACCGACATCGGTGGTGGCAAATCCGATGTGGTAGTCGACGTTCCCCGAACCATCGAGAGCGCGAAGAAGGTCTGGAAATGCACTCGCAAGCGCCTGCTGCTTGCCGACCATGCTCGGGGTATTGTCGATCACAAACAGAATGTCGACCTTGCTTCGGGGCCAAGCGCCGTCCGCTGACACCTCGGTTGTGACCATGGGACAAGAACTGGCAACGGGTCCCGTCGAACAGCCATTCAGTCCGCAAAACGACAGACTGAGTATCGCAGCTTGACGAAACGAAGAAAACGCTGTGGATGACGGTGCCATGCAACCCCCTTTTTGGACAGTCGTCCCTACCGCTCCGTTAGGCTCCGCCGAAGATCACACCTTACGCCGTTTGATGGCGAACAGAGAAGGCGGGCCGACTGGCTGACACCGTTCGGGTCGCGAACACTTGACAGCGGAAGCAGCAGCATAACGATCCTCGACAGATGGCACGCACGATATACTCAAGGATGTCCCATGACTGAAACACGCTTGCCGAAAGGTCTGCTAAAAACGCTCCTGCTGCGCCTTGGTCTGGGACTTCCCATGATCACGCTGCTGGTGATTCTGCCTGCAGGTACGTGGCACTACTGGCAGGGCTGGATGTACCTGGCCACGCTCATCGCCCCGATGTTCGTCGTCTTCTTCTACCTTCTGAAGAACGACCCAGCCTTGCTTGAGCGCCGCATGCGCCTGCGTGAAAAGGAATCGGCGCAAAAGAAAATCATTGCTGTCTCGTACGTCTACTTCCTGGTGGCATTCGTTCTGCCGGGGCTGGATGTTCGGTACGGCTGGTCACAGGTTCCGCCGCTGGTTTCCATCGTTGCCGATGTCTTCGTCTTTGCCGGATATATGATCTTTGTCTGGGTGCTGAGAGTGAACAGCTTCCTGTCGCGCATCGTGGAAGTGGCAGAGGACCAAAAGGTCATCTCCACAGGGCCGTATGCGCTCGTCCGTCATCCGATGTACGTCGGCGTGATTGTCATGTACCTCGCTTCGCCCGTGGCACTCGGTTCCTATTGGGCGCTGCTGCCCGCTTGCTTGATCATTCCGCTGCTCGCGGCACGCATCCTAAACGAGGAAGAGGTCCTGCATCGCGAGCTGGCCGGTTACGGGGAATACACCCAAAAAGTAAAGTACCGGCTCCTTCCGGGCGTTTGGTAGACAGCGGAGCCACTGCGCACGACCGAGCGGAATCGACCTATGGAAGCCGCCGTTTGAGAACGAACCCGTCGGTGCCCTGCGCCGTTCGCGGAGTCCCATGAAAGTCTACGGTCGAGGAAAAACTGCCGCCGACCCACAGACCATCGCTCACCGCAGCCAGTGTGTAGACCATATCCGCACTGCCGCCGCCGTAGCGGTCGACGAAGCGCTGGGTTCCATTTGGGGAATAGGAAACCAGATAGCCATCGTCCATCATCGAGGTGAGTGGTCCCGTCGGCGTGCTGATCGTGCCATTGAAGTAGCCGCCGACATAAACACCCTGCGGATCCACAGTCACGGAGAGCGGGATGTCGAAGCCGCTCGATCCAACCAACGTCTTGGCCCAGCCTTCCTTTCCAGCTCGATCAAGCTGGATCACAAAGCCGCGATAGGTCTTGCCGGGATTCGTCAGCGACGCGGTCTTGGTCTGCATCAGATCGAAATATGGTCCCACCGCATATGCGTTTCCACTCGCATCCACAGTCAGGTTGGTGACACGCGGTGCGCCAGTGAAGTAGCCCTGCGCCCAGACGAAGTTGCCGCTGCCGGTGAACCGTGCAACGTAGGCCCAGTCCGTCGTCGCCGCGCCCGGATTGATGGGTCCACCACCTAGATCGACGGTTCCGCCAAGCTGTCCCCCGATCAGGATGTCTCCGTTCGAATCGAGCGACAGACTCATCAGATAGTCAAAGCTGCCGGCGCCGAGTCGTTTTGAGAAGATGTGTCCGCCGTTTGGATCGAACTTGGCGAGCAAAATGTCCATGTAGCCAGCCGACGTGAGCGGACTCCCACCCACGTTGATCGTCGCCGCATTGAATCCGCAGCCAAAGTAGACGTTGCCGCTGCCATCCACAGCGAGTCCAGAATAGTTGTACTCGTTGTTCGGACCCCCAATCGCTTTGGCCCAAAGGAATCGACCATCGCTGGCGTACTTGGCCAAGTAGTAGTCGTCTCCGCCTGGTCCGTTTACGGGACCCCCACCGAAATCAAGGCTGGTCTTGAACGTACCAGCAATGAGGACGTCTCCATTGGGTGCAACCGCGAGCCGCTCGACGGTGTCATCCAGTGCATTGCCAAACTGACGCGCCCAGATCAGCGACCCTTGCGGTGACAGCTTGACGATTGCAACGTCATAGCCGCCGCGCGAGGTACGCATGCCATCGCCAAAATCCACGCTTCCTGAAAACACACAACCGAAGATCAAGTTGCCGCTTGAATCTTGCGCAAGCCGCCGCACTTGCTCTGTGCTCGGACCCCCGCAAAGCTGGCTCAGACTGAGTACCAGCGACGGCGGAACCAGATCGGGACTGTCCAGCTTTGCCATGTCTTGTGGCAAAGGAAGGGTCATGTCAGGAGTCGGGATTCCGCTCGTTCCGGTTTGGTTGCAGCTTGCCCAAAGGCCCACTGCGGCCAGCCATCGCTTCGGTCGAACAAATCGTCGTGTCATCGCGACACGATACCCGAAAACGAGGAGGCCGGGCTTAGGGGGAATCGGTCTTCTGCGTCAGGCTGGGAGCCGTTTCTGAAAAACACCCGAGATCGCAGACGGCTGAACGCCGTACTGACTGGCATCCCGGTCGGCCTGGATGAGCAGATCGACGACGGGGTTGTCTTCAGACAGATAGCGATCTCTCAGAAATTGCGTTAACGGGAACAGTACGCCATACGCCTTTCTCACTTCGATCGGCTGCAGGTGTCGTTCTAACAGCTCAGGAATCCGAGAAGAGGTCACGGCCTCAAATGGGCTCAACCGCACAAAATGGACCGCATCGATTCCAGCAAAAGGATATTTTTGATATTTAGGCGGAATATTGGCAAGAATATTGTTGATGTATTTTCTCTTCTCTTCTTTCCAAAGGAATCGTTCTTCACCAATATAATCAAGAACCACAAAACGACCATTCGGCGTCAGCGCACGATTGATCTTGGCCAGCAAATCATCTACATTTACAAGGTGATGAAGCATGGCCTCGCAGACAATCAAATCATAGGTATTTTCTTTGAAGTTTGCGAAGTTCAGGTCCTCACTGATCAACGAAGCGTTCTGCATCTCGATGGAGTCGGTGAATCTTCCAGTGAGCGAGTTGAACGTCCAGTGCTTGGCCACGGAGCTTGCCACAAGCTGTTCCAGCCCCCCGAAGTGACCCAGGGTCATGGCTTGGTCAAACGGCCCCATTCGATGAAACATTTCCGCTCTAGAAACGTCCGGCGATCCGGTTATCAGCTCATTCCAATAGGCTCGCAGCTTCTTGTTGCGATCGGGATGCTCTTCGCATCGAACCGTCTCAGTATTGCCGAACTCAGAGTCCGACCAATACTCGATCTCTTTCTTCAAGAAAGCCTGATAGGTCGGATCGGTCTTGCTCGGTATGCGTCGCTCGTTTGAATCTGCCAACTGATCAAGCCAGCGCTCGTTTTCGACCCAAGTGGAGAACTTGCAAGAGGTCAGGTCCACGATCGATTTCTGAATGGGATATACCATTCGCGAGAATGTTCGATCCCACCAGCCTGACTTGGGAATATAGGTCTCCATCTTGACTCCTTGCGCAAGCGCTGGAACTGGGTTGCGACTTTGGGACGGGTCTAAAGCCGGAGCCGAACAGAATCCCTGCCTGACGTCAAGAACTCTTGTGTTCGGACTCCGTTTCGACGGCTAGAGCGTCATGGTATCGGCATAGACCACGCGGCGGGCCGAGCCACGGAAGCCCACCGTCGCAGTCGGAGGCCCTTCGTAATCGGCAGGCAGAATCTCCTCTTCTTCGACGGTGACTCGGAATTCCTGATTCTGTCCGGGCTGGGCTGCGGCCACCTTCTTCGGAAGCTTGAGCGCGGACACCCAAGACACCTGATTGGTCACCAGGTCATAGCCTTCGACGGTCATCTCGACTTCCTGAACACTCTGCCAGGCCAGGTCCGAAGTCTGTCCGGGCTCCCGACGTTCCAAGCGAGCCTTCATGATGCGGTTGGTCGCGATGACTTGGTGCAGCTCCTGCGGCAGGAGTTTTCCGTCGGCCATCAAGCGTGAATAGATCACGACACCGTCTTTGCCAAGCGCAACCGGACCACTCACCACGACTCGGGCCGTCTCATCATCGGGTCGGGCCAGCGTGAAGCTTCGCTCGGGGGGCAGCAGCGCAAAGTCACAGCGAACCGGCTTCGACAGCTCACAACCGAGCAGGGATTCCTGTTGATAGCGCGCGACCTGGAGTCGGACAAACGGCCACAGCGTCGGTCCAGGTCGAATTCCGACGTCTACCATCCATAGCTCGCGCTCTTGGTTGTATTCCGGCGAGTATGGCAGCACATAGACGCCTTTGGGAAACTGGTCGTTTGTGACCATCCGCGGCGCTGCACAAGGCCCGGCCGGAACCGTGCGGTCATCGGCCCCGATGGCGTGCAGGAAGGAATCCAGCTCGGCGGCCATAGCACGCTTGGCCGGACCGCGCTGCTTCCACGCGGGATCAGCGCCCCACTCCGTCACAGAGCCCGCTTCCGCCCCCGATGGAGGAGCGAGCAAAACGGCCAGTCTTTCGTCATTGCCCGACGAAAACCACGGTCGAGCCAAGTAAAGTCGCAGACCGGCTCGACGCGTCCGTCGCCAAGCGAACGGCTGATCCGGTTCTGGTCCCGCTTCCCAACGGAACAGCGGCATCACGGAAAGGACTTCTGGCGCGGCGGGCGGTGTCGTCGCCAGGATCGATACTTCCTTGGCCTCAGAGTCGACATACGGCTTGTCGCCCACATAGACATCCGGCGCAAAATACTCTTTGAAGCGTGTTGTGCCTCGGAAAGTGTAGCGAATCTTGCGGTGTCGCGTATCCCCAAGCGCATGAACGGCCGCGTGGGTCCGAAGCACTTCGCCAGTCGGTACGGGCAGACTTCCGGTCGCGCCATGCAGCACCACCATGTCTTCCTCTCGATCAACGGTGAACCCGAACGCGTGCCCAGAGAGCTGCTGCTGCGACGGTGCGTGCTGTCCCAAGTCATCCACTTGGTCGGTCCAGCTCGCTTCCACGTCGAGTCGGCCTGTACTGGGTCCATCGCAATCGACCACACCAGCGAGAGTCACCGAGGTACTCCCAGGCAACCGGATTGGCAGAATCACCGTCGGACGAGGGCGCTGGATAGGCCGCTGCACCGCGTGAACCAGCCGGATCTCTTCGCCCGGAGTGAGCGCCCACAGCCAGCCATCTTTGGCCGCTTCCTTGAGCACCGGCTGCGACCGAGCCTCTTCGGGGAGCATCCGCCACAGACCCAGCACCTGGAGCGATTCGCTACCGATTTGCGAGGAGGAACGAACCAGCAGCGTCGCCGCGGGCGGCAGCTCGAATCGCAGAACGCCGCCATCGACCTTGGCCCCAAGCTGCGGCCCATGCGTCAGCAGCAACCGATACGGCGCAAGCTCTGGCCACGAACCGGCATAGGGCACCGTGACGCTCTCGATGTTCAGCGGCCAGCGAATCGCGCGATCGGCGTTGGCATCGGGGAACGTCAAGGTCACGCCGGTCGCCAGTGGGTCTGGAAGCCAAGGCACCCGCAGCGAGTCCGTATCGTGGACGACGTAGCTCCCTTGCGGCAGATCATCGTCCCTTTTGCGCTTCGCCAGGTCGACGGCCTGCGAAGGATTGGGATTGACGAGCGCAATGCCAGTCTGGCTGTGCCGCAGTCCTGGGTCGTTCACATCCGGCACGTCCACGTCGAGCAGCGTTCCACTCTCGCGCAGCGCCATTTGGAAGGCTCGCTGATGCTGCACTTTGTCTTGTGAACCGATGGCAAAGTCGAATCGGCCATGCCGCTCGGCCTCGCTCTGCGTCGTCTTCGGTGGAACCAAGTGACGCTCGCTCTGCGCACGATAGCCATGGTCGCCAGGCCGGTCCGCCTTTTCGACCCAGGGCTCAACAACAAGCTGACCGTCTTCGGCCTCGGTTACACGGCTGCGAATGACGACGTGATGCAGCGACTCTCCCTCGGTAAATCGACGACGCGCCACCACCACAGGGTGCGCAACCGGCGCCCAGCGCAGAAACGGTTGTGGGGCCGTCACTGTATCGAGAGTCAGGGCCACCCGGCCCGCGAGCGCAGCCGCCGGATCGACCACTGCGACGCCGCTGCTCAGCGAGGACAGCGCATCGCTGGACCAAAGCGCGACATCGGAAACCATGGGCGCCGAGCCGTGCAGGACCGTCGAGACGGACCGCGTAACCAGCTCCCGACGGCTGACCATGGCACGACGCAGCTCCAGCGTTCCCACGCGGGCCGATAGCCTGTCGCCAATCAAGCGGTCGACATCGGGTTGGCCGGTCACGACGAGCGGAGGCGTTTCCGCGACGGGTGCTTCATTCCCCAGCGACACTGCGAGCTTTGGCCCCAGAAGCTCGGCTTTTGCCAGTGTGCGCAGCGCAGCCAGCCATGGGACATCTGTCTCGTTCCGCACCGGCGGCGTCACCGTCGGCGAGGCAGGCTGAATCTCGATGGTCGGGACCCGCGGCTCGTGCGGACGAATCGGCGTCAGCGGTCGTCGCGGCCCAACCGGTGTCACCGGGGCCAAGGAATGCGGCGCGCTGTTGCCAGCCAAATCCACCGTCCACGCTCGGAACGAATACTCGTTTCCGTAGCGCAGCCTCGGCAGTGAGCCCGGCACAACCTCGTGCTGCGAAAGAACCACCGCGCCACTTTCACCGTCAGTTCCGTCATAGAACTTTTCTGCGCCACCTTCGTGGCGAAGAGTCCGTCCGGGATAAGCCACAGACAGGCTCCAGCCCTCCCAACCAAACAGCGCTTCGTGGACGTAGAGATCGCTGCTGGGCACACCGCTCGTCTCGGAAATGGCCCCGGTTCGGACAAAACCGTCCATCGTGGTCGTCACGCGCTTCTGCCCGACGCGCAGCGCCGACTTCCGCTCATGAAGAGAAAACCAGCGGTGCGCATTGTGATCGTACACCTCGACGCGATAGCCACGCAGCAAATCCTCGGTGTGCAGCGCCACGCCGCCCGTCTCAATCGCTTTGTCTTTGTCACCTGCTGCGTCGACGCGCTTTTGCAGTAGCGACTGTCGGTCGTTGCGAACCACCGTAAATCCGGTCGACCGCACCGTTGGTGGTGCCGCGCTCACCGGCTCTCCCGATTGCTCAAGCTTCCACAGCCGTGGCAGCGTCCAGGCAAACCGATCTTGCTTGATCCCGCTCGCATCAGGATCGACGTCGAGCACTGCAAAGCGGTCCTCATCGCCGAGCCGCAGTCGGCCGCTCGCGAAATCCTGCGACTCAGGCACCGTCACAAGCGCTTGCCCCGCCGCCTTCACCAAGGTACGCGATGGGGGCAGCTGAGGATTGGCACGCCGATGTTCAGCGAAAATCACCGACGCTTGCAGCCACTTGGCTTGGCGCAGCCTGTCGAGCTGAGCCTGATCGACTTTCAGATCGACCACCAGACCGACCAACCGCAAAAGCTCTGGGTGATCGTTTAAAAGCGACAGCCGCTCGTGGAAATCGGGTGCTGGCTTGGCCAGCTTCTTGGTCACCGCCGATGGATTGGGCCGAGCACGGAACGGATTGTTCGTCTCTTTGCGCTCATAGAATCGGCGGACTTCGTGGCTGTCGAGCAGCGCCCCGAGCATCAGCTCATCGACCGTCGGCGTGTGGGTGGTTGTAAGAGGGCCGGTCGTGTTTACTCCGCGCGACTCGATGCGCTGCTTGAGCAGTGCATCCAGCCGGTCCGTCACCACCCGTTCGTCGAAGGACTCGCGCTCCGGGTACAGCTTCAGTCGCTGCATCGCCCGTCGAAGACCAAGCGACACCGGGGATCGCTGTGGCGTCGGCAGATCGATAGGGGACGTGAGCATGCTGATGGCATGAATCCCCTTGCTCAAGACCGCCGACCGTTTGGCTGAAAAACTGCGCCAGACCCGACCGGAAAACTTCAGCGGCTGACGTCCTCGCACCACGGTGTCGGGAGGAAACAGCTCCTGCCACAGCGTCTGGTCCACTTCCGACGCACGGGTCACCTGGTAGCGAAAGCCCGTGTCATCGGTCAGGACAAACTCGACATCTCCAGCGACGGCTCGTCCGAAGTTTGCAAACAACGGAAAGGTCCGCAGTGGCTGCGAGCCTCCGTCTGGCGTCAGACGAGGCGTTACGTAGAGCGAGACGTGAAACTTTTCGCCCGCGCCAACTGAATAGGGAAGAACCGTGACGACAAATCGCTCAGTGGCCATGGCTTACGCTCCCGCAAAAGCAAGGCAGTAGGTCGACCAGCGCTCGCTGGCTTGGTTTGGGTCTCCGCCGAGAAGTTCCAGGAAGGTTGGATCTCCCGACGAGCCTGCGAAACGACGCTCGACCTCGAAAGAAACCGAGACGCTGAAGCAGAAGACCTCGACTTCGATCGTCAATCGGGCCCGTCCGACGAGCTTGCCCGTCTCGAACTCGTAGATCAGCTCCAAGTACAGCTCGATCGAAGCCGAGACAATCCCGAGGACGTTGACCTCGCCGCGCAAACGGAAGTAGCCGGTGAGTGAACCGCCCTCGCCTTCGAGACGCAGATACACACCGAGCGCGGCAGAGATCGATCCAGATGCGATGCCAAAATCGACGCCGAGCTGGGCACGGGCTTCGAGCGCCGCTTCGAGAAGGACCAGCTTTTCCGCCGACAGTCGCAGCGACACAAAGCCGCCACCACCGATACAGCAGACGGTGAGGACGAACGGTTTTTCGCGGCTACAGAAATTGAATCCGACGGTGATCGCCTCGCCGAGGAACGGCACATGGACGTCCGCACCAAGGCTGATGTTTTCGAGACTAAACACACCGACGGAGATGCTGGGAAGCGCAAGGCTGAAGCCGACTCGAACACCCTCGGCGCTGACATCGCAGAACGGCGGGTCGGAAAAGCCATCCATCGGAATCCACTCGGACAGCTTGGCCAGGTAGCCAAGAACCCCGAGGAACTCTTTGTTCTTCAGCACCACATCGACTTCCGGCGATCGCGCGGTGCCACAGCGAAAGGCGATGCGCTCGAAGCCAATCTGCATAAGCTCAAAGCCCGGCACCAGGTTGAGCTGGAAGTTGCGCAGCTCAGCCAGCACAAACGCGCCTGCCGACGAGCCGCTCGCCGCAGCTTCCACCGCCAGCACCAGGTTGTTGTTTTTGCCTGGATCAAATACCGGCGAACTTCCCGACGGCCATTCTCGAATCGGTGCACGCCACTCAAACCGGGCCCGCACGCTGCCATCGCGAGGCAGAAGTCCCTGAACAAACGCCAGGCACTCGCCGACAAACTTGTCGATGTCGGAAATCACGTCGAGAAGAGCGGCGATCTTGGCTCGGGCTTTTTCGACGAGAAAAACCGGCAACGGCAAGCCACGCAGCGCCGCATCCAGCGACTCAAGCGTCTCGCGCAGTTCGGCCATCAGGGTCGCAAACGCCGCGCGGGCCGCTTCCAAGTCGGACGACTGGAACAGCGCATCCATCGCTTTGGGTACGTCGGTGATGGCGTTCTGGATCGCGGACTTTAGCGAGGCAAGACTCGCCTGCCCTTGGGAAACGGCCTGCGAAACCAAGTCATACAGCGCCTGCAAGTCGCCAAGGAACGTCGAAACAGTGTCGCTGAGTTCCTGCACAAACGTCGGCGCGTCGGAAAGGCCACCGAGGTTGAGGATGTCACTCAGCGGAATCAGCCCAAACAGCTTCGGCAAGAGGTCGGTTGGGAAGCTCGCTTTGTCGTACTGCGGCCAAGCTCCCGTCGCATTGCTCGACAGACCGAGCTTGCGCGACAGACCGCGCACCGGCAGGTCGGGCTGCAAGAATCCGCCCGCGCGATCCGTCGCTCCGGCAAAGCTGACTTTCGCAGCGTCACCGATGATCTTCATAAAGACCTCGGCGCCACCTTGGAAGCCGCCCGCAAGGTAGCCGTCGGCATACTCGACCTGCACCGGCGGAGCCGTCGGTGTAAGCTGCCGCATCGCCGGAATCACAACCGTCGCCGACTTCAGCTGTGGACGAGGCCGTGGAATCACGTCACTCGACCAGCCCTTGGCTTCAATGGTCACCGACTGGGTCTCAAGCGTCGTAGGCCCACTCCGGTCTTCATCTGACGGTGCAAACGAAATTCGCTGTCCGCTTGCCGACGTCGCCCCCAGCTTGTCCCATTCGGTCTGCAGCTTGGCCTGCACCGCGGGGTCTTTGACTTTGTGCTCAGCGACGAAAATCAGCGGCGTCCGCAGCCGCACTGTCCGTCCGTCCTGGTCCAGCGCATCAAGCACAAACGACAGCTTCTGGTTGGCCGCCAGCGACGGCCAGAATACCTCTTGTCCGCTGATCGCACCGTTGCTTGGCCCCGCCGTCGCAGCGCCCGGATCGGCCAGGTCTGGTGTCGTCAAAGGTCGCACCGACACCCGCAAAAACGGCAGCTTGCGGTCGCTGTAGTTGCGCTCCGGCTCACCAATCACCAGGAACTTGCGCTGGTACAGACGAGCTTGCGGATTGACTGCGCTCAGGATTTTGCGCTCGGTGACTTTCACGAGCGCCGCGCGATGGCCGAACGGATACAAAAGGCCGGGATAGACCACGCGCACAAACTGGTCCCGTCCCATTGGTGCGACGTGATCCCACGACAGGATCCCCGACAGACCTTTGACGCTATAAGGCTCGGTGTTCCACACGCCATGCAGGTCTAGCCAGGCCCCCAGCGACGACAACATCAGCTGCTGCACATCAATCGGCTCGGGCCGAACCTGCGGGACTTGCGCATCGCCAGCGGACTGCCGTACCAAGATGAAGCGGTCGAGCGAGTCGAGTGACGTGCGAAAGTCAGCATCGCTGTGCGCCGTCGGCTCTGGCATCAGCTCTTTGTCACGCGCCCAGATCGCCCGGACCAGACGCTGAGAATTGCGACCTTCATCGATCCGAACCTGACGCCCGGCACCGACTGACGTCCGCACGCCCAGCCGTGTGTGCCACAGCTCGACGAGATGGCGATGCTGCGGCGAGCGCACAGGCTCACAGCTATGCGCAAAACCGGCCCGATCGCTCGGAGAGAGCATCAGCCGCCACGGTGCCTCGATGGCCGTCTCGTCATCGGTCGGCTTGCGCACGTCGAGCAGTCGCTCAAGAGGCGGAATGGTTTCGAGGACGTCCCGGATGCCGTCGCGACCCAGCAAAGCCCGCGATAGCACCAGCGACCGGCCAGACGAGAAACGCCGCAGCGTCGTACTGGCAGTCGGAACACTCTCGCTGCGGGCCAGGGCAAAGCTGTTGTCATCGAGAAGGTGGAGATTCCCGACGCCCGGAAGCGTGGCCACCGGCGTGCGCCCAGTGGTCGGCGGCAGCGTCAAGCCGGGACGAGGCCGAGCCGCTGGCACCACAATGAGCTTGAGCCGACCAAGCGCCGACAAAACCCCGGAAGTCGTAAACTCGATGCGATCTCCGTCGGGAACCGCGAACACCAAGCGACTGCGCTGAGCCGATCGCACCGTGATCGGAACCGCTTCTTCAGGCTCGGCGGCTTGAGGACTGACTTCCTTGTAGCTGTACTTCCCCGTCTGCGGATCGCGATACCACTCGGGGACTTTCGGCGCCACTGCCTCACCCGGCGGTTTCTCGATGGCATACGTAGCGCTTTCGGCCACGTGTTGAGGCGGAAATGACACAATAAGTCGTGCCTTTCCCCCAGGTTCAGCGACGAGGAATGGCTTTCCATCGACACTCGCCAGCGCAAGTCCCGCGGCAGTCACCTGCAGATCGAGCAGGTCCTCGGGACGAAGCAGCCGAAACACAACGGATGACATGAATTGCCTCCAACCTCGCTATTCGGAACCCGCCGCCCGCCACGCCCAAAACCTGGAGGCAAAATACGCCTTTTAAAGGAAAAAGGGTCAAATGATCGAACCAGCAAAAACCGAGCACGGTGACAGCGCCGACCCACCCTCGCCGGTCCCAACAAGCAGACCCAACGGCAAGCAGGTCGTGTCGGCGATCGACGTCAGCTCTGCTTCATCACCGCGTGTGCCATTTTGGGCTGGAGGAAGCGAGGAACCAAACGGGTGATGAAGAACGTGGTCAGGGCGTTCATCACACCGGGGATGATCGACGCACGGCCCTTCCGAAGCGCGTTCAGGCCGATCTGGGCCACCGGACGGCTTTCCATCATCGCTGCGCGCTGGAAGGCGTTGGGTATCTGGCCTGCTGCATTGAAAAAACCGGTGCGCGTCACGCCGGGGGACAGCGTTGTGACGGTGACGCCCTTGGGCTTTAGTTCCTCGTGCAGTGCTTCCCCCAGCGACAGAACATAGGCCTTGGCGGCGCAGTACGCTGCGTACGTGGGCGTGGCCTGGTAGGCACCGACAGATGCAATCAGCAGAATCTGTCCGCCACCGCGCCGCACCATGTCAGCCGCAAACACATGAGAAAGCTCAGTCAATGTCAGTACGTCGAGTTGGAGCATGTTCAGCGTGCGGTCTACCGGCTGGTCCAGAAACTCACCATACAGGCCGTAGCCAGCGTTGTTCACCAGCAGTGAAACGACAATGCCCGCCGCATCGAGCCGGGACTTGAGCTCGTTGGCAATCCCCGGCTTGGACAAGTCCAGCGGCTCGACATGCGACTCGACGCCATGCAGCTGCTTCAGCTCGGCCGCGAGCTTCTCCATCTCCGCCGATCGCCGCGCCACAAGCACCAGGTTCGCGCCGCGCTCGGCCAGCAGATGCGCGAAGTCGACGCCCATGCCGCTCGACGCACCCGTCACCATCGCCCACTTTCCCAGGAGATCTTTCATGAAGCCTCGTGTTTTGAATAGGGACTACACCACCGGCCTGGCAGCATCAACATCTACTGACCAGGCCGGTGCCACGCACGGGGCGTTAGAGAGGTCGAACTACTGGCACTGACCGCCGCCGTTTATCGACTGAGCGGATTTTCCGTTGCAGGTCAGATCGCAAGTGGATCCGCCCGTGCAACCGACAGAGCACGATCCGGTGCAAGTGATGTGACACGTAGCATTGCTGCTGCAGTTCACACTTCCGCTTGGTCCCACCGTGACCGTGCAGGTTGATCCGTTGCTGCAAGCAAGCGAGCAGGACTGTCCACAGCTTCCGATGCAGTTGTTTTTGTCCGTGCAGGTCGCCGAGCAGCTTCCGCCACTGCAGCCGCCCTGCGACAAGTCACAGCTTGCTCCTGACGGACATACACAGCTGGTGCCCGTACATGAGGGCGCCTGCGCCGATCCGCAGCCAGAGATTGCAAGAAGCGACACGCCCGCCAGCATAAATATTAGTCTTTTCACGTACTTCATAAGTGACCCCTCCTACCAACGGCCCATCAAGGCCGGAATAAGCAGATCAATCTTAGCCCACGATCCCAACGGCGGACAAGGATCGAGGCCGGCGCTGTCCAGCAGTGCCCGACATTGCTTGGCGAGAAGATCCGTCGGTTAGACCGCGAGAAACGGCAACAGAATCGTCGGAACCGCCCAGTCATCGGACCGTTCCTTCTTCCGTATAATGGAAGCATGGCGGCGTTCAAAGATCCCAAGAAAGATCAGAAGCAGGAACCCGAACATCGTGACTCGATCTGGGGTGCGGCGGCCAAAACCGCAGCGCAGGTGGGCGATCCACTCGCAGTCCCCGGTGCGATGTTGGGACCGATAGGTTTCCCGTTCGGCGTCGGCGCAGCGGCGCTGGCAACCGGACAGAAGGCTGCAAGTACAGACTGGGCCCAGCTCTACGCAGATGCGACGCAGAAGCCCAAGACGTATGTCGACAAGACCGGCGCCGAGCGGACCGACGCACTCGTTGATCTGATGAAGCAGTCCAAAGGCGTTCTTGATCAAAACAAAGTCTCTGCCCGCGGCGAAGCAATGATGGCGGGAGTGATGATGAATGAAGGCGGAAAGAACGCCGCGCGTGAGACGATCGGCAAGCACTTCAACAAAGATGCGGATCTCATCACCACCTATCTGTCCCAGAAAAAGCTCGAGGTTGCAGACTTCGATCTGGGGCAATTCAAGGAATATGCAAAAAAACAAAAGCTCTCGCCAGAGCAGCTCTCGGACATCGACCATCTCGCAGAGCGAGCCAAGACCGGAGAGCTCAATCTTCATGACAAGGACCAAGTTCTTCAAGCAGGGATCGATCGTCGGACTTCCCAATACGAGCGAATGCAGGAGCTGCAGCGAGTCGAGAAGAAAACCAAAGAGCAGCAAGCGGAGCTCCAGTCCCTTCAGAACGTCTCTGCAGACGGAATCGAAAACCGCGCCAAGCTCAAAGATCTCGACGGTCTGTCAGGTGACCGCTTCCGCGAGCTGTACGACGAGGGACAGACACGGTTTGAGCTGGATCACTACAAGTCCTACAAGTCCAAGATCGCAGCAGCCGAAAAAGACCGCGATGATCACCACCCGTCCAAAGTGCTCGGTGGCTACTTCAACGATCAGGCCAAGTCCCTGCGCAAGACAGATGTAAGCAAGATCAAGCTCGACGACCCAAAGGTGGCCAAGAAATACTCGAGTGATCAACAGTTCCTGATTGCGCTCGCGCAAGATGGAAAGCTCGATCTGAACAACCAAGAGCAAGTGGCGATGATGGGAGCCGAGCGTCGGCTTCAGCAATTTGAGCGAATGCAGGAGCTGCGCAAAACGCTTGCCGATCCAAGCAGCGCAGCAACGGACAAGGAATCCACTTCCGAGCGCAAGCAGATGCAGACGGAGCTTAAGTCACTGGAGAAAAACAGCCAGCTAGGACTCGGCAAAGGCGTCACGATGGGAAGTCTGGGAGATCTCTCCGCAGAGCGCTTCAAGGAGATCTATGAACCGGACAGCGCAAGCTTTGACGCGAGCGCGTATCTCACCCTCAAGCGAGGAATGGACAAACGACTCGCCGAGGCCCAGAAAAAAGATCCGACCGCCACTTCCGCATCGGGAGCGATCAACTACCAGGTTGGTCGCGGGAAGATCAATCGCTCGCTCGACCTTTCGCCCGATCTCTATGCCCAGACGGCCGAAAGCAGTGATGCGCTTGCCGATCTCGCTTCCACGCGTGATGTTCGAATCCAACACAGCGCGGGCAGCTTTGTGATCTCAGACGAGATGCAGCACTCTGTTCACCAAAACAGTGATCTGCTCGCGGACATGAGTACGAGCTACGGAATCAATCAGATCCTGGGTGCGTACGGAACCCAGCCCGGACTTCTTCATGCCAAAGACGCAACGGGAAAGGACAGTGAAGTCACGCTCCATGACCTGAAGGAGAGTGGGAAACGGATGTCTCCGTCAGCCGAAGATGTGCGTGAACAGATCGCATTCATGAACATGAAAAATGTGGATCTGAACACCCCACCTAGCTACGAAGCACTCGCGGCAAAATACAACGGCTCGGGCTGGCGAACCTCCAATCCAAACTACGCCACTAATGCCCAGCGCGGGGCCAACAGCTACACCGCGAGAAAAAAAGCGCTGCAGGCAGCAGAAGACAGAATTCAACCGCACGATGACAAATCGCAGAGCCCACAGGCCCCCGAAACCAACCAAGCGCACTGAGCCGTTCGATGGAAGTGGGACTCGATCGCCCGCATTCGCAATGAGAATCCTTCCCGCTCGCCGCTGCCAACCGAATCGATGCGAGGGACAAAGTCCAGTGCTTGGCATTTGCCAACTTGTGCAATATTGTCGCAGGATATTTGCACGCCATGGAATCAACAGATCTTGGACTTCTGGTCTCTCTGGACGCCCTTCTTCAGGAAGGGAGTGTGTCTGGCGCAGCGCGACGCGTTGGTCTCTCGACCCCAGCGATGAGCCACGCTCTCGCGAGAATTCGCACCCGCCTTGGTGATCCGATCCTCGTTCGATCAGGACGTGGCATGCTGCTGACCCCACGTGCACAGCACATCAAGCCACAGGTGCATAGCGCGGTGGAAGAAGCCAAGCGGGCCCTTGAGCCCGAGCGACCTTTTGTCGCGACCGAGCTTGACCGGACGTTCGTGGTGCATGTGACCGACTATGTCCTGACCGTACTCGGAGCGACGGCGGATCGCATTCTGCGCGAAGACGCGCCACGCGTCTGTGTACGTTTCGTGCCGAACACCCCCGACGATGCAGCGCTGCTGCGTGATCAGGGATCCGATCTTGCCGTTGGGATCTACGGTGATCTGCCGCAAGAGATGCGCAGTCGGCAGCTTCTCACCGACCGATTTGTCTGCGTGGTGCGCAAAGGACACCCGCAGGTTGGAAAGCGATTCACACTCGATCAGTTTGTACGCCTTCTACATATTCAGGTTGCGCCACGCGGCAAACCGGGAGGATATGTCGATGATGTCCTGCGTGAGCGAGGACTCACACGAACGGTTGCACGCGCAGTACCGTACTTTGTCACTGCGCTACAGCTCGTCGCACAGACCGACTACGTACTGACCATCTCAGAACGAATTGCGAAACGATACGCGGACAGCTTCGGCCTCCAGATCATGGAAGTACCGATCAGCCTGCGCCCCTATGCGCTTAGCCTGCTTTGGCACCCACGCGTAGACAGTGATCCAGGGCATCGCTTCCTACGCGATGCGTTCTTGCGGGCAGCGCGTGAGGTGGCCGGGCAACGTCATGAAGATGCCCGAACACGACTCGATGTGACCGATCCAACATCCGGCCAGACAAGGAAGCGGCCCCGAAAGAGACTGTAGCTGCAAGATTTGCAATCTGGATGTCAGATCTATTCCAAGTTCTGCATGTATCTACCGGACAAACACAGCGAACACATCGGCGATGCCAATCGTTCCCAGCCAGTTCATGTTCGTCTTCTGGTTCGAGTATAGGAGCCGCAGTGGAGTTCCACGCGTCGTCTCCCAAGGACACGCACTCCCACGGTTCACGACGAACCAGCCGAAGTCACTTGGGCAGCCGTTGTAGCTCTGGTTCACATAGAAGTGACGACCGATGCCGCTGTCCCCCGCCAAACTGAAGTAGTTCGCACCGGTCGTCTTGACATCCGTGTAGCTCGACGACGTGAGCGCAGCCTGGGAATACCAACCAACCTTGTCTGTTCCCGTTACGTTGAACTGAAGAAACGCACCGAGGTTTCCAGCGGTGTACATGACGGCGCGGGCTTCTTTGATTGAGAACCCGTTCGCATTCCAGTACTTGCTAATGATGCGGTTGACATAGGGACTGACAGGACTCGCCAGAAGCGACAGCAGAGCCATGTTGCCTTCGTTCTGCGGATTCCCATTCCATGCCGCAACCGGATCGAGATCGACTCCGCTGCTCACCTTGTAGACCATCGTCCAGCCGCCGCCCGCGTTCGTCATGTCGCAATAGACCGACAGTGGCGTGTCTGCTCCTGTTGGGCCGTCAGGCTTTACCATCACCGGTCCGCTGGGAAAGTTTGGCTGCGCAGTGTGTAGCTCGGCACAACTCACGGGCAATCGACAAGTCTTCGCTGCAGTACAGATTCCGCCGTTGCAGTCTGTATCGGTCCCGCATGCCTTTCCTGCATCGCAACCTTTGCAGCCCGCGCCACCACAGTCGCGATCTGTCTCTGTTCCGTTCTTTACGCCATCGGTACAAGTCGCTGCCTGACAGATGTTGCTAGAACAGACCTGCGAGCTGCAGTCTCCAAGCTGGAGGCACGACTTTCCATCTGAACACGCCGAGCACGGACCACCGCAGTCGACATCTGTTTCCGAGCTGTTCTTCACTCCATCGGAGCAAGAGGGTGACTGGCAAGATCCACTGGTACAGACTTGCGATACACAGTCCTTCGCTGCAGAGCAGACTTTGCCGGTCACACAAGCGGAACAGTTCCCACCGCAGTCGACGTCACTCTCGTTTCCGTTCTTTGTCCCATCCGAGCAGCTTGGCGTCACATTCTGTCCGTTCGGTGGTTCGCTGGAACAAGAGACTGCACCCAGAGATAGACTGATAAGAGTCAAAGCGATCGCATGATTTGACATGAAGAATCCCCCTTTTCGGCACGGGCCGCGGGATCATCGTACCACTGAAAACCGACAGCACTGACCGGGAACCTTCGCGCTTTTTTTCCGTGCTGATATAGTGCGCCGCCGATGCTGAAAACCAGTGCGGTGAAGTCACAAATCCGCGAAGGAGGGACCGAATAAGATGCGGCGGATTGGTCTTACGCTCGGTGATCCGAGCGGAATTGGTCCCGAGCTTTGGGTGCGGACGCTCCTTGCCTTGCGCGAGGAACCGAGCAAGCTGGCTCAACTTGCGATGTACGGAGATCCCTTTGTCCTGCTTCGCGCAGCCGAGCAAATCGGTCAGGAATCCGCCTGGCGAACGCTGGTGCAGTCGCTTTGGATCGAGCCCGTTTCGACGCTGTCAGCATCAGATGTAGTGCCTGGTCAACCCAACCAGATAAGTGGCATGTCACAGATTTCATATCTACGAGCCGCGATCGATGCGGCCAAGCGCGGTGATCTGTGCGGACTGTGTACGGGTCCGATTCACAAAGCCTCTGCCAAGGCTGCTGGTTTTCGCTTTCCCGGGCACACAGAACTACTGGCAGCAGAGCTTGCTCACCCAGATCGCGCTGTGGTGATGATGCTGGCTGGACCGACGCTGCGGGTGTCACTTTGCACCATCCACATCGCCCTGTCGCAAGTTCCGGCTGCGCTGAGCATTTCAGGTATTTCGCAGACCATCCGATCGACAGCGCTCGCACTGCATGAAGACTTCGGCGAACAGAGTCCCCTTTTGTACGTCTTGGGACTCAATCCACACGCGGGGGAATCGGGTCACTTTGGTGATGAAGAGAGCCGACTGATCCTGCCTGCGATAAGCGCAGCCTGTTGTGATCCCGCGCTTCAGAAAATCGCTTCCCAGGTGGTCGGCCCGCTCGTGCCCGATGTCGCCTACCGTGACGCACTGTATCCCCCCAATGGACAACGATCTCCATCGGCGGTTGTGGCGATGTACCACGACCAAGGGCTGATTCCACTTAAGCTTGTGGATTTTGAGGATGCAGTGAATGTCACCCTGGGTCTAAGGGTCGTGCGGACGTCCCCGGATCACGGTACCGCCCACGACATCGCAGGCAAAGGAATCGCGCGGTCGAGCAGCCTACAGGCGGCGCTGAAGATGTGCCTTGAACACACGGACCAGCGACGGACATCATCCTAAGCTGCGCTTTCCCCAGCCAGCGCGCTGCGCTTTCGGTACGATGTGTAAGATGCTAAACGAAGCGCAGCTGGTCGCCCACGCAGAGCAGGCGGCAGGTGAGCCAGTGCTGATGAAAGCGGCAGCCCGGAAGTCCATTCCAGGTGAGATCCTGTCCCAGCGAGGACTGCTCGCAGCGACCCGCAGCGCTTTGGTCTTCGTGGAAGATGAGCTACTGCGCCCAGGAAAAGCGTTCGTATTCCGGTCCCAGAGTTTGAAGGGACACTCACGCAAGCTGGACTCCTTTTCCGGCACCCTTACCATCGACACCACCGACGGACGAGTTGAGTTTTCGGACATCCAAAAGGATCGGCTGTGGGCCTTGATCTACGCCTGCGGACTCATCCAAGCGGAAGCCAATCCGACGCCTGAAGCGGCGCAGGATCTTCCGCCCCCGACAGAGCCATCAGCCCCCGAACTCCCGCAAACCAGCGTCGAACCGATCCTCAGCATCCCCGCACCCAGTCCACCCGCATCCCCTTTCGCTGCTGATAAGGTCGAGCCAGAAGATGACGACGACGCGGATGACGATGATGCGGATGACGACAATGCGGATGACGACAAAGCGGATGACGACGACACGGATGACGACGACACGGATGACGACGACGCGGACGAGGCCTCTCTCGATGCGGAGGACGAAGGAAAGGGAGAAG
>CAYTGC010000044.1:0-27189 GCA_964437195.1 uncultured Myxococcales bacterium
CGTTGTCCCCTTCGGGCTCATCGCAGTCCAAAAAGGCAAAGTCCTATGGTAGGTTGAACTCGGCTTTTGTGGAAGGTCCACAAGTGGCCACCGCGTGATACAGAACTGGCCATCGCACTGGAGTTGCCATGGATCTTGAGGAACTTCGCGCCTTTCTCGCTGTCGCCGATAGCGGTTCCTTCTTGACCGCTGCCAAGTCACTTCGGCTGTCGCGTGCGACCTTGCGGCGTCGGATAGATCAGCTGGAAGCGCGCGCCGGCGTCCTCTTGGTCGATCGCACGCGCGTTGGTGTGATGCTGACCGAAGCGGGTAGGGTGCTGGCGACTCGCGGACGCTTGATGGTGCAGGAAGCCAATGCGCTGATCGCTTCGGTGCGAGAGGTTGGGAGTGAACCGGCGGGTGTTGTGCGGGCGCTCTTACCCATCGGACTGCCGCCGCACCTTCTGACTCCGCTGCTCGCGTTTGTGCACGATCGCTATCCGCGCCTCACCTTTCGGCTCCAGTTTAGCGACGATCCGGCGGGAGGATTGATCGAGGACGTTGATCTTGCGCTGCACTTTGGGAACAAAAGTCCAGAGGGGCCGTGGATCTCTCGTGAGCTGGTCCGTCTCCGCATGTGGGCGGTGGCCAGCCGCGACTACCTCGCGCGGCGGGGAACTCCGAAGACACTGGAAGATCTTGCGAGTCACGAGCTGATGACGTGGGAATGTCCTGGGGAGGATGCTGGGCACTGGCCTCTCCTTCATGGGGGTTCCTACCCGGTTCGCTCGATGACTCTGACGCGACACATTCACCTGATCCGACAGTTTGCGATTGCCGGGCTGGGAATTGCGCTCGTTCCCGATGCGATGCTGCCCGATCCCGGCGTGGAAGAGGGCACCCTGATTCCTGTTCTTCCTGATATCATTGGGAAAGACGTCGGTGTGCGCTGCATGATTCCGGCGGTGTTGTGGGAAATTCCGCGAATCCGAGCTGTGGTCGAGCTGCTTCGTCCGTTTCTCGGCGAGTTTGGGGTCGAGACTTCCTTTCGGCCAGCCTCCGCGAACCCGAAGAAGAGCTGAACGCCCCACCTGACTTCCCAGTGTCCGAGCCGATCGCGGGCGGAAGGACGTTTGCATCACACAGCGATTGAACTTTGGCCAAGCTGCGATAAAAACACCATTGTGGATCTGGACTGTCAACGCTGTGGTGCGTGCTGCACGAACGCAAAAGAAAACGAGAAAGAGGGGCGAACGGACTATGTTTCCGTCGAGAAAACCGCGAGACTTCTGTCCCGTCCCGATCTGGTCCGCAAGCATGTGGTGATGGACGATCGTGGTCGCGCACACCTTCGGCTCACACCGGACGGACGCTGTATCGCGCTGCGCGGTGCGCTCGGAAAGAAGGTGAGCTGTGATCTATATCACCTTCGACCCAAGGCTTGTCGCACCGTTCAGCCCGGAGACGGGGACTGCTTGCGCGCTCGCCGTGAGCGTGGAATCTCCGTCGATCTGCGCTGACGTTTTGGCCTGCTGCCCTTTCGCTTCCTGCGTGGTTCTGGCAAGATGCGAAATACTGTGCGCCAAAGAACTTCGTTCTGTATGGGTAAAGGTGTGTTTGGGCTGGCGGCTCTGCTGTGCTTTTCTGTGGCGCTGCCTGTGCACGCGGAGACGATTCTCGATGTCGTCGTAAATTCCACTGTGCCGTGGACCAAGCACAAGGAAAAACACGGCGTTGTGGTCGAGCGGCGCGCGGTGGCGGGATCGTCCTTTTACGAGTATCGGGCGGCGACCACGATTCCTATGGCTCCGGCTGCACTCATCGAGAACATGTGGAGCACGGTGGCGACGCGAACGGGGCCGATCGTCAAGAAGCGGCAGGTTCTGCAGCAAGGTGATCACTCGCTGCTCATCTACGATCAGATCAACACCCCGGTGGTGTCTGATCGCGACTACACCATGCGGCTTCGTACGCGCTCGCTTGGCAACGATCGACATGAAATGACGTTTGAGACTTCGAATGCAGAGGGACCGCCGCCCGATCCACACTTTGTTCGGATTCCTGCCATTCGGGGTCGCTGGCTCGTCGAACCAGAGCCGGGTCAGCCGGGGAGTTCCCACGTTACGTACCAGACCTACAGTGAGCCGGGGGGCTCTGTTCCGGCCTTCGTGATTCACGGTGCCCAAGTTGATCAGGTGGTGCGGAGCATCGAAGCACTAGGCGCGCGGATTCGGAGTGAACAGCAAGCACAGACTGCACCTGTGGCCCCAAGTCAGCCTGTGCAACCGCCAGTCACCTGATTCATCGTGAAGCGGCGCGATTTTTCGCGGCGCAGACTCTGCCGTGATAGGGTGGCGAAAAAATCCTCGACACCTCATGCCGTTTATTCGCAGCTTCCGCGGAATCTCTCCCCAAATCCATGACAGTGTCTTCGTCGCCGACAATGCAACGCTTGTCGGAGATGTCCACGTGGGCGCTCGCTCAACCATTTGGTATGGTGCTGTCTTGCGCGGCGATGTCCACCACATTCGGGTGGGCAGCGAGACTTCGATACAAGACAACACCGTCGTTCATGTGACCCACGGTCGGTTTCCTGCGGAAATAGGCGATCGCGTCACGGTCGGTCACTCTGTGACGATTCACGGCTGTACGATCGCCAGTCACTGCATCATCGGAATGGGCGCCACGATCCTCGATCAGGTCGAGGTTGGTGAAAACTGCATCATCGGTGCGGGTTCACTGCTGACTCCCGGTACCAAGATTCCGCCTGGTCATCTGGTGGTGGGCTCACCCGGACGGATCAAGCGACCCCTCAGCCCAGATGAGCTTCGCTGGATCGAGTTTTCCGCCGATCACTACATCGAGCTTTGCGAGATCTATCGCGCTGAGGCGGCGGGCCTGCGCACGCCGGAATAGCCGATGCTCCGCTGCGCGGTCCTTATGACGCTGCTGTGTCTGGGTCTTGGCAGTAGCCTTGCGCAGACGGCTTCTGTCGACCAGGCGCGCAAATCGGATTCTGTCGACCCCTCGCTCTTGTCCGGACTCCCTGCCGAGCCTTGGCGCAAGGTTCCCAATACCTCGCGACAGTTCTTTCCGATCTTTGTTGGTGGGACTCCGCTTGGGCTCACATCTGGGCAGAAACCAGTTCCGAGTCCCTCTCTTCCATCGTCGCTGCGAGCACTCGCAGAGAGACAGGCAGAGCTGATTCGCCAGACGATTGGGAGTCCAGCTGTAGAGCTGCTGATCTGGCCCACACAAGACTGGAACGGACAGCCCAACTGGGTCTATGCCCGCTATCGGACCGATCCAAATGCGCCGTGGCAGTTCCTTGTGGACGGTGAAAATTGGCTGCCGTTTTGGAATCAAACGGTGGGCGAAAAACCTCTTTTGCCGCAGCGATATTTCCCAGGTCACAAAGAGGATGCGGCGACGCTGTTTGCGGACTTTCTGCAGTCGGACGATCTGTATTTTCAGCCGCAGTTTGGCAACTGCGTGTATGTGGATCGGGCCACGGATTCTGTGGTGTTAAAGTGGCCGCATCCGGATTCCCAATCGCTGCACGAGAAGCGACTCACTTCGTCACCGCGCTATGTTGCGTACTGCATGAATCAGCCAGCGAGATACGGGAGAGATCCCTATGCGCTGGTGCTGCGCGTTTTGCCAGGTCGCCTGCTGTGGCCTCCGCTGCTGTGGCAGAATCCGCCGCATTCACCGACGAAGATCGATGACCCCCTACGCATCGGCGCGTTCCCTTCCGACTTTGAGTCCCGGATCCGAGCAGATCTGCGCATCTTTTCAGGGGTGGACTCTGTGACCGATGTGAAGACCGGCGTCTCGCGTCGCTTTGTAAAAAAGGGAGCCTTCCAGCCGGATCATGATCTCGGCCACATGGTCGACTATCTGGAGCAGCGTTACGCCCGGCTAGGAATCAAGACGGAACGACAGCCGTTTGTGTGGCGCGGGATCGCCCAAAGCAACCTCCTTGCAAAGCTCCCTGGAACGCCTCGCCCAGACGGAAAACCGCTTCCCAAGGTGATCCTGGCTGACCACATCGATACTGCGGTCGAAGAAGATACGTTTGAAAAAACCGGTCGGCGCGTGACCTGTCCTGGGGCTGATGACAACGCCACCGCAACGGCAGTCCTTTTGCGCACGGCAGAGCTTCTGCGCGATCTGCCAAGGCCCGCAGACATCTGGCTGGTTCACCTGACCGGAGAGGAATTTCCCTCGGACGATCTTGGCGCCTGGCGGTTTGCAGAAAAACTGATCACCGACAGAGTGGATGTTCGAGCGATCGTCATATCGGACTACATTGGCTGGCACCGAACCGACTCCCTCGACTTTCAGATAAGTCCCAATCGACATCCTTCGTCGCTTCGTCATGCCGCGCTGGCACTCGACGCAGCGCGCAAGCTTGCGCCGCCTCTGCACGCGCACTACGTACCTCGCCATCACCAGAGAAACGCGGTGTTTCAGACCGATCTTCAGGTCTTTGAGTTCCTCGGTTATCCAGGGCTCCTGTTCAATGAGCGCGTAGACTACAGCAGCACGACCGAGCAAAATCCTTACAACCATTCCTCTGCCGATACCATGTCACATGTCGATGTATCGTTCGCTGCAACCATTGCGAAGGTGATGATGGAGACCATCGCGCGGATTGCCAGTGAGCCCTCATCGTAGCCTTCGACCGCAGGCACAGAAAGAACGGCCATGCACGCACTACAGACCGCCAAACAGAGACATCCGCAGCCAAATCCTTCGTCGCTGATCGACCTCTCGGTGACCGATCTGCTCGGTCGGCTGCGGGCCCGTACGCTGACCTGTCGCGAGCTACTGGAAGAGCACATTGCGCGCGCCGAGGAAGTGAATCCCAAGCTCAATGCGCTGGTGGCAGAGCGGTATGATGAAGCCCGCAAGGAAGCCGATGCTGCCGATGCGCTGTACGGTGCAGCCGACCACACCACGCTGCCGCCACTGCTCGGAATTCCGTGCTCGATCAAAGAGTTTGTGGCGTTAAAGGGAATGCCCAATACCGGGGGTGTCTTGCACCGCAAGGGCATTATCGCGAGCCACGATTCAACGGTGAGTGCTCGAATTCGCGGCGCTGGAGCGATTCCTTTTGGGGTCAGCAATGTCCCTGAAGGTGGGCTGTGGATGGAAACCCACAACCTGATCTGGGGCAGAACGAACAATCCTTGGGATCTGTCCCGGACGAGCGGTGGATCTTCAGGAGGCGAGGGCGCGCTGGTGGGAAGCGGGGCCTCTCCTTTTGGGATTGGGTCGGACATCGGCGGATCGATCAGGATTCCCGCTGCATTCTGCGGCACCGTCGGGCATAAGCCATCGGCGGGACTGGTTCCCAACACCGGACATTTTCCTTCTGCCAAAGATCCGCATGGCTACATGGTGATTGGTCCTTTGTGTCGAAGGGTCGGTGATGTGATGCCGATTCTGCGGGTGATTGCTGGGCCCGATGGACACGATCCAGTCTGTCAAGAGATGCCCCTTCGCGATCCAAAGATGGTTCCGATTTCGTCGCTGCGGGTCTTCTGTTGGCACGGCGGATCACCGATTCGTCCGGTGATGCGCGAAGCGATCGATCTGAGTGCCCACGCGCTGCGCCAGAAGGGGGCCAAGGAAGGAGTTCTCGCGGGGCGCGATCTCGACAGCGGTTTTATGCTCTGGGCGAGCGCGCTTCAGGCCGCCAATCCCGACGGCTATGAATCGGTGGTGGCGGGCGAAGAAGGAATCCATATCCTGCGTGAGCTCCTCCTGTATCCGTTTGGTCGATCGAACTACGTGCTCCCGACTCTCGTGACGATGCTCAGCGAGTCGATCATGCGCAAGCTACCGCTTGGTTTCGATTCCATGCTGGCTCGACTCGATCGCTTGCGAGAGCAGCTCGATGCCCAGCTTGGTGACTGCGGAGTGATTCTGCATCCTCCCTACAGTCGTCCAGCCCCCCGTCACAAGCTGGCGCTGCTCACGCCGTTTGATGCGGCCTGCACCGCGCTCTACAACGTGCTTGGGTATGCTGTGACAGTGGTTCCGATTGGCTTTGATGAGGAGGGAATTCCGGTGGCAGTACAGGTCATTTCGCGACGAGGAAATGATCATCTGACGATTGCTGCAGCGCAGGTTCTTGAAGATACCTTCGGCGGTTGGCGCTGCGCGATGCGATAACCCAAACACATCATTTCTCGTCGAGAAAATTGTTTTGGAAGTGGGTCGCGGTTGACCGGCAGATCGGCTACGCTGTCTGCCATGGATCATCAGGCGATCGAGTCACGCCTTCGGGGGAGGCCTTCTGACACGGCGGCTTGGGCAGACTATGCTGAGTGGCTGTCTCAGCGTGGCGACCCCCGAGGAAAGTTCATCCGTCTAGCGCAGCAGATTTCGCGATTGTCTGTTTCCTCTTTACGACATGCGGCGCTGAGCCAAGAGCTGGATTTGCTTGGGAAGGAATGCGGTCCGTTGGTGAAGGACATTCCTCCTGCGGCAAGGGCTGAGTGGCAGCACGGTTTTGTCACGGGCTTGCAGCTTGAGTTGACAGAAGACACCGCAACCCAGCTGCGTCCGTTTCTGTCTTCGCCAGATGCTTGTCTTCTGCGCTCGCTCCGGTTCACCTCACGCGGAGCAGATCCCGATGAAGACGAAGAGGAATTTGATGAACGGGAATCGGTCAATACGCCGCCCGATGCGAAGCTGGCAGGCGCGGCAGCGGCCCTTGCAGAGCTGGACTTGCGCAACATCCGCGTGCTCGCAATGCCGTACTGTTTGATTGGTGAAAAGGGTGCGATCCGGCTGCTGTCCTCTCCGCACATGGGACCACTGCTGTCTCTCGATCTTCGCTACGCGTACATTGCGGATGCGGGGATTGCGAGGCTCGCAAAGCTGCCGCATCTGTTCGGTCTGCGATCGCTGTGGCTGCAGCGCAACGGCATCACCACCAAAGGCGCACAAGCGCTGGCGGCGAGTCCTCACCTGCGAGAGCTTCGGCTTTTGGATCTTCGCTACAATCCGATCGGACCCAAAGGGGTCGAAGCGCTGGCCAAATCGGACGTTGTGCGCGAGCTGAAAGTGCTGCAGATCTTGCGTTCGGAAGCGAAAAAAGTCGGGGCGAAGGCGCTCGCAGAATCCGCGAACTTGCCGCTTGCGCTGCGCCGGATGTGGAGGGCGCCATGATGGGGGTTGAGTCACAGAGAGTGCAGGCCAAGTGGGCAGCGCTTGCCGCTGATCCATCGGCGCTGCGCAAGCTATCGGAAGAGGAAGTTCGCGCGCTTGGGATGTCGCTCCGCGATGCGTATTTTGCTCTCTCATCGCGTGATCGCTCGCAAGGCGGAGATCAGACATTTCGTTCGCTGGTGAATGCAATCGATTTTCCAGCGACGACGGAGATCGAGGGTCTGTCCCTGCACTTTCATCCCACTGCGCGCTTCAAGCTGGTGCGGTTTGTGGATGAGGATCGGATTCCAAGCGGAGTCCGTTTGCTGTTCGCCCATCCGGTGCAAGACCTGCCGCAGCTGTGTGCGGTGTTTGTGGATCCCGAGGAACTGTCCTATCGAACGTTTGAGAACATCATTCCGCTCGATCGCTACTTTTCCCATGGCGAGCTGTCGTGTTCTTTGGAAAGCTCGACGCAGATTGGAAAAAAAGGCAGCGGCTATTCCTTTCGCTTGGCCGCTCCCGAAGCGGTGCAAAGGCGTCTTTTGGGTCTGGATGGTCTGGACCTGTACGTACCACCGCTGAACGCATCTTCACGCGGTGGAGAGCGCTACATTTTTCATTCTGCCCGACTTGCAGAGGCGCTCACTGCGGCACTCAAGAGCGCACTTCCGGCGAAGGTTCTCAAGGGATTTTCGCACGTCAATCCGGTGTTTCGCGCCAACCGCTTTGAACCCGGCGATCGGAAGTTTCATCGTCACACGGACACTCCCTACTACGATGCGGCGCGCAAGCAGGTGTCGCGGTACACGCTGCTTTTGTACCTGACTTCTGGGTGTGGGAATCCGGCGCTGCAGATCGGTGAAGATGTGGCGTTTTCACAGATCGATGCAATGACCTGTGTGGTGTTTGATCAGTCGCTCTCGCACGAGGGTTCCGCCTATGCAGACGGAAGGAAAGTCTTCCTCCGTTCCGAGCTGGTCTTTACCGATCCAAACGTCGTCCACGACGACAAGATTGCCGAGCTATTTGCCAAGGCCTGTTATCTCACGGGAGAGAGCGTCTTTTCTGCGGAGCTGGGCAAGTACGCCGACGACTGTTATAACCGCGTGGCGCGGGCTCACTTTGCTGGCCTTTCCGAAGAGGAGCGCGCAGCGCCGACTCCGTACGTTCACAAGGAGTTTCGGGGCGTTCACTTTGCGGCGAGCGGCTATGACTTCTGGTTTGCGAAGCGTCATCTGTCGGTAAAGGAATGCGCTGCCATTGCGCTTCTCGATAGCTTCAACTGCCAGATCGGGGGGACGACTTTTCATAAGCTCTGCTCGACGGAGGTTCTGCCTCCCAGAGTTCAGGAGGAGGAGTGGCTTCCGGCGCTGCTGACAATGTGGAACAAGACACCCCCAGCCGAGCCCGCGCTTGGAACGTTCGACAAGCGCGCACTGTTCCCTCCGGCGGAAGACAACCGATCTTCCTGCTGTCCCTTTCACTCGGTGGTCTATTTTGATGCGACGCGCTGCGAGGACATCGTCGAGTACTTTGAGCGCGCGCAAGCGTTTGCAAAACGCCGGGTGTTTCCTGCTCCGATCTTTCTTTTGGGTCAGGAAGTCTTCCTGGACCCCGAGCAGTTTGTCGTCGAAGCAGGCCGCATTCAAGTCCTGTCCGAGCAGACCATTGCACCGGTAAATTTCGCTGCGTGCTGGAACTTTGGTGGCTCACCATCGAACTACGTCGATGTCGATCGAACGGTCGCTGTGCTCCAGCCGCTTGTGCCGCCCATTCTCTTTGTGGAAACAGCGGACTGCTACCGACTTATGTTCGACTTTTTCCGCAACTCGTGGATGGTGAAGCCGCTGGAGTATTCTGTTCCGATTCCGTTTGTCAGCGATGTCGATCCGGGAGAAGCAGAGGAGCGGGGAAAGACACCGTGGCTCACGGCGGCAAAGAAGGCCAATGTGAAGCGCGGCCAAAAAGGGGGCAAAGGGCCGTGGTGGGGAGAATCGACTTCGGGTGTGATGGCCGAGCTGTATCCCAAAGATGGGAAGCCGCCTCCCAAAGAATAGGCGAAGCGGGGCTCAGTCCTTGATCAGGTAGCACCAGCGCTTGTCTCGTTTGGGGAAGTCGAGGTGCTGCTTGATGAGCGACTTTGCCGCACTCCCTTTGAGTAGCTGTTTCTTCTCTTTGCTCTGTGTAATACCGTCGAGAATGGCCATTCTGTCTGCGCTCACGTAGGGCCGCAGCGCATCGCACATGGCCGCAAACTCTGTCTTTGTTTCCTCGAAAGAAGACACGGGTCCAAAGGTCGCAACTTCAATCATCGTGCGGACCAAGTAGTCGGGCAGATCCTTGGCCATCATCCGGGACTCCTCTTCATCGTACGGAAGGTAGACCACCGGAACTTGGTCGCCGACCGCGCCGCCGAAGCAAAAGCAGATGTGATCGCCTTGCTCTGTCACGGCAAACGGGACCAGCTTGTGCTTTTTGACATCGATGCGAAACACCGTCTCCATTTCCTCTTGCTTTGCAAGGATGTCAGCGGGGGCAATCGGCTCAAAGTCGATGAAGTACTCGAGGATGGCGACCTTTCCTTTGCGGTGTTTCTTGAAAGCTCCGTCCTTCCAGATTTGGGCAAACAGCGGCGGGAGACTGAGTCCAAGTTTCTTTTCGAGCTGAGCGATCGCCTTCATGGCCAGATTGTATGTCGCTCTGTCTGTTGCAGGATGGAAAACCAAGATCCGGTCGGCTTTTTCTTTGCGCTTCCCGTCGATTCCGTCCCATACTTTGATGCCATGAATGTTGTGCATCCTGGTTCTGTTTCCTGGGACTGTAGGCGGCTCTTTCGACGGGCACTAGGTCTCCGTCCGCTGATCGTGCTGGGGCCATGGCTCCTTATGGGCTGCGTGACGAACGTGCAGCCGCGTCCGCAGTCCGCTTTGTCGCAGACAGCGGGGACAGAGCCAGCGATGCAAGCCGATCCACAGCAGGGGCAGACTTCGCTTCCACCCGAGGGAAGGAGCGCACAGACCGCGCCCGGCAAGGAGTCCGCGATTCCTCTACTTCCTGATGGCATGACGAAGCTCCCGTGGGTAAATCCGGCCCGCTGTCTGCCAAGCTGCGCGTACGATCCGGGGGCATCGTTGGTCCGTGTTAACGAGCGTGGAGAGGAAGATGAGAAAGGGCGGCATCGCGTGGTTCGTGATGTGCGAGAGCCGCTGCAAGATCTTCTGCGGGAAGCGCGGAGCCAAGGGCATACGCTGAAGATCGAATCGGCATACCGCTCCTATGAAGATCAAGTGCGGGTTTTCTCGACGATGAAGGAGGTCGGGCGAGCGGCACGTCCCGGACACAGCGAGCATCAGCTCGGGACTGTGATCGATCTTCGGATTCCGACCGGCGCAGCAATCGAGTGGCTGGCTTCCCATGCCGCAGACTTTGGCTTTGCGCTCAGCTATCCGGCGCAGAAGCAGCGCATCACCGGATATCGGCCAGAGCCGTGGCACATTCGCTTCGTTGGCAAGGATCTGGCAAGGCGGGCCCGCGACGACAAACTCGCGCTCGAAGAGCTGTTCCGACTGCATCCCGAAATTGGGGAATCCGGCACCTGCGGCGACTGTCCGAGTCCGGCCTCACATGCGAGCTGCGGTGATGTTCCGGCGAGTGGTCGCTGCGAAAAGACTGTGCTTCTTTGGTGCTATGATGGCGCCCTTGCTGCGGTGGACTGTGCGTCGTCTGCGCAGATCTGCGGCCCGATCGGAGACAGCTTGGCCCACGACTGTCTGCCGCCGGTTTCTGGAACGCAAGGCTCTCCTTAGTTTTGTCAATTTCTGCTACACAAGCCGCACAAAAGGAGACGACAAGCGATGGCTTCGAAGCAGAGCACAGCGGACTATCTTCTGGATCAAATGTCGGCAGCGGGAGACATGACCGCGAAGCGGATGTTTGGTGAGTTCGGCATTTATCTTGATGGAAAGATTGTTGCACTGGTCTGTGATGATCTGCTGTTTGTGAAACCGACCGACGGAGGCCGCCGCTTCATCGGAACCCCGGAAGAAGGCCTTCCGTATCCTGGGGCAAAGCCGTCTTTCCTCATTTCGGGAGAGCGCTGGGATGACAGGGAGTGGCTCTGTGAGCTGATTCGCATCACGGCTCGCGAGCTGCCGATGCCAAAGCCCAAGGCTCCCAAGACCGCCAAGGCTGCGAAAGCGTCTGGGCCAGTCCCAGCGGCCAAGCCCAAGCCCAAGGCCAAGCCCAAGACGAAGTCCGCCGCGACATCATAGACGAAAAAATGCTTGCTTCTCGGATGGGAACATTGTGAACTTTTCCTCCCGATAGGAGGACTGATGCGAGACGCAATACCTTCGTTGTCTCGACGGAAACGTCGCTTTCGAGCCCACTTGCTGACGGTGACGTTGGGACTTGGGCTTTTCTGTGGGCACGCGCTCGCCGCGCAGCCGCAAAAGACGCTGCTGGACTACAAGTACTTTCGCGCGCTGTGCATCGACCTCCTGGGGCGCATGCCGACCGAGCAGGAGCTGACCGAGTTTGAAAAGCCGAACTTTTCGCTCGATGCCTGGCTTGATGCGCACTTGCAGGGCGATTCCTATGCCGAGCGGTTGACCCGCGTATACGCCGATCTTCTGCGGCCACAGACCGTTTCGTTTCAGGTCGGCACGGCACGAAACACGCTGGCGCGGATTTTGGTGAAGGACGACACCGGCAAAGATGTCTGGGTCTATTTCCGACCCGGGCAGCGTCGTGGCCGTCACGCGCAAGTTCCCAAAGCGACCGATCCGAACTATCCCAAGTGGAACAACTTGGTGCGCGGCGGTTTCTGTCTGCTCGAAGAGGAAACCGGGCTGAAGTATCCGGACATCAGCGGAGCGCAGCCGCCGTCGGGAACAGCCAAGCCGATCGCCAAAGCGGTGCTCGATCAGTACACCACGGTGGTCAAGCCCTGGTGGCTGTATGCCGACTACAAAGCGACGAGCCCGGCGGATCGCTATAACCCGATGACGTGGCCGACGCGCTTTCCGGGCTATGCGATCACAAATGATCTGCAAAAAGAGCCGGACCTAAAGACCGACACCACCGAGATTCGGGTCTGCAAAGAGGAATCAGGTGTGGCGCTTTCGGCCTCGATGGACACCCAGCCGATGGCGATGCTCGACTGCCGTACTGGCTTTGGGGTGGCAAACTCGCAAGGCTGCGGGTGTGGTCCGGGTCTGGAACTGTGCATGCCAGCGGCGCACTTTCTCGCATCACAGCCGAGGCCGACGTTTATTTCCTCGCGCAACACGCTGCTGGGCGTAGACGATCCAACCGATGCGCAGCAGTTCGAGTATCGGACCTGGCAGTCTCTGTGGGTCGCGGAAGAGCCACAGGTGTTTCTGTACAACCTGTTTTTCGGCGATCGAGATTTCCGCGAAGTGGTGTCGGCGAAGTACACGTACGTAAATGGTCCGCTTGCGCAGTTCTACAAGCTGTCTTCGCGATCCAACTGGAATGATCGCGATCTGGGACCGACGTCGCTGCCGTCACCCGATTCGATGCCGCAGACACTTCCTCCTCACAACCTGATGGAGTGGCGCAAAGTCGATGCCGGTCCGTCCGCCGCCGGAGTCATGACGATGCCTCTGTTCCTCTTCAAATACGGAACGCGGCGGGCGCGGGCGCATGCGGTGTACAACATGTTCCTGTGTCGAGACTTCGTGGCCCCAGCGGGACTACAGCTTCCGCCGTCAAAGGAACCAAACCTGATGAAGCGGGAGGGCTGCGCCGCGTGCCACCAGTCGCTTGAGCCCCTGTCGGCGTACTTTTCGCGCTGGGTCGAAAACGACTGGAACTTCCTCGATCCCAAGCAGTACCCGGCACAAAACCCGCTGTGCAAGCAAGTCAGCGGCAGCATTCCGGCGAACTGCAACGCGCGCTACGACAACACATTCTCGACGGCAACTGCTGGCATGCTGCGCGGCGCGTATGGTTCGCCGGACAACGCCGATGCGGCTGCGGCTGGACTTGGGGAATACCTAACGAAGCGCGCGGACTTCGCCCCATGTGTGGCGCAGAACATTGCAGAGAGCTTCCTTGGTCGCTCGCTTGGCAGTGAGGACAGCGGTCTGCGTGACTCCCTTTCGCAGGCACTTGTCGACGGGAACTACCGCGTGAGACCGCTCGTAAAAGCGCTGCTCACATCCCAGCAGTACAGAGACGCCAACAACCTTAGCTCGACCGCGTGGCGGCAAGGAGACAAGCGATGAAGAGGAATAAGAGACATATAGGAGTCCTCTTATCTGGACTCCTTTCGCTGTCTGCTTGCAAAGAGGCAGAGCCCACGGCTCCGTCGCAGACCATCGAGCAGTTGCCAGGTCACGGTCAGCTTGCACAAGACACAACGCACAAGGAATCGCCGCGCCTTGTTCCGGCGGAAGCGTACATTCGTACCTATCTGACGCTGTTTGGTGGACTGACTGCGCTGCAAGCACAGGCGCAGCTTCAAGCGGGTGGCGGTGCGCTGTTCGACACCTGGACTGCGTATCTTGGCGCGCTCGGACTGCCAAACTATGCGACCGATTTGTCGCGCAACACCCAGACCAACGCGCTGATGATGGCGAGCTTTGAGCGACTCGGCGTTGCGCTGTGTGACAAGGCAGTGGAAAAAGATCTCAAAGGAACACCGCCCGTTTCCGTCGAAAATCGCCTGATCTTTAACTTCGATGTGCCCAAGACTCCGCTTAGCGAAGCAGAATTTTCGACCCGCTTTGCCAAGCTGCATCGCAAGTTTTTGGGATATCCGGCAAGCCTGGCTCCGACCGATCGGACGGCGCGCTTCTTTGCCCTGTATAACGACATCGTGAAAGCCCACAGCCCGATGGGTTCGCGTTTTTCAGCGACGGACGCTGGCTGGGCGGCGGTCTGTCAGGGGCTGATTCGTCACCCTGAGTTTCAGCTCTACTAACCGGAGGTCGCATCATGAACCGTCGTGACTTTGTAAAGACCATCGCCTCCGGCAGCGTGGCAGCGGCGCTCGGGACACCCCTTTTCCGCGCGTTTGCCGCACCGGAAGTCGCTTCCGATGAGTTCTTTCTGTTCATTCATGCGCAAGGTGCATGGGATGTGACAGTCGGACTCGACCCGCGCAACGAGCGGATGGGTCTTATCGAGCCTGCATCCACCAACACCATCGATCCGGGGCCGATCCGTCGCTGGACCAGCCTATCGACTCCGCTCGATGGGACAAATGCGATGAGCGGTTATTCGTTTGAATTGGTTCGTCCGCCATCGGGTCCGCTGGTGTTTGGTCCCGCGATTGGCGAGCTGCTCCGTCATGCGGCGCGGCTTACGGTGGTAAACGGAATCGCGATGAATACGGTCAGTCACCAAGATGGAACTGCGTATTCTGCAACGGGCCGTCACCTGGCGGGCAGCAAGACCGTTGCGCCCAGCATCGATACGATGATGGCTGATTCCTTTGGCTCGGCGCAGCTACTCCCCGCAGTGTCGATCAACTATCCGTCGAGCTTTGTCGGTCAAGGACTCGATCGTCGGGTGGTTCCGCTGACCATTTCAGGAATCGGAACGCTGGCTGCATCGCTGCGCCGCTCGACGGTGTACGAGTCGGCCCAAGCCCGAGACGGTGTCACCGCGCTGCTGAGCAGCGAAGCCAAAGACCTGGCGGGCATGTCGGCCAATCCTGATGTGATGAACGGAATGTACCTTCAGTACGAAGGTCTGCGCCGGATGAACCGCGAGAGCTTGGTCGAGCTATTTACCGATTCCTATCTGCGCGGGAAGTATCCGAAGCTTTCCTATGCGACGATGAGCGCGTCGGTCAATGCGGCGTTTGCGCTGGAGTCTCTGGCACGGAACGTCAGCCGCTGCGTCAGCTTTGCATACGGGAGCTTCGACACCCACTTCACGAACTACCGGCAGCAGCCGCTGCTACAGCAGAACCTGTTCGACATGATAGCGGTGATGGTCGACTACCTAGACGAGCTTCCCCACCCGACGAAGATGGGGCGCAAGCTGTCCGAACATACCCACATCCTGGTGGTGTCGGACTTCTGCCGGACGCCGATGATCAACGCGGCCCAAGGTCGCGATCACTATCCGAACAACTCGGCGCTCATCATCTCGCCGAAGTTTAAGGGAAATATGTCGTTCGGGATGGCGGACAAAGAGCAGCTTCTGCCTATGCCGGTAAAGCAGTTTTCCGACGGCATGCGCGCGGTTACACCGCCGGATGTTCTGGCCACTTTTGTGTCGGCCATGGGCGCAAGCCCGCGCAAATACCTCCGTGATGGTGAGGTCATCTCAGAAATCCTCCGCTAGCTTTCGCGTACCAAAAATGAGTGGCGATTTTTCTGAGCCGTTTCTTTAGTAAACTGGCACCACTCATCTATGTGGGAAATCTTTCAATCGGCCCGTCTGCGCCGATTGTTTCTCGCCGAGACAGTCCTTCTCTTTGTGGTTGCGGTCCTGTGCGTCCGTCTCCGCATCGGCGCGGGCTATCCGGACGAGCCTCCACATGCGGAGCTGTGGGCCTACTGGCGCGAGGCGCTGCTCGCAGGGATCACGATTCCCGTCGCTGTTCAGCTTGCGATGTACTATCTCGACTTGTACGCCGATGCGCCGACGGGCTCGCGAACGCATCTTCTGGTGCGGATACACCTTGCCCACTTGCTGGGCGGCGGGGCGCTCGCGCTGTTGTTTTATGTCCTGCCGGTGTTTCGGCTCCAGCGGCTTGCGCTTTTGATGAGCCTGGGAATTGGGCAGTGGCTCCTGTTTTCGCTGCGCTGCCACATGGAGGAAAGCCTCCAGTCTGGAACCTGGCGACGGCGGGTGCTGGTGATTGGCGTCGGTCGAGTCGGTCAGCAGATCGGTCGTTGGCTTCAGAGCCATCCTGGCGCGGGCTATGATCTGGCGGGTTTCTTGTCTCCGCTCGTGCCGGAGATGGCCCAGACAGTCGTTGGCAGACCCGTGCTCGGAAGCTTTGCGGAGATCTTGGATACCATCTCGCGTCACAACATCACCGACGTGGTGTTCGCGCCGGATGATCCGCGCAGCGAGGAAGCGCTGCTCAGTCGACTTCTATCGGTCAAGCTGCTCGGGATTGGGGTGTGGAGTTCGCTGTCGTTCGCCGCCGAGCTTTTGCACTGTCTTCCCATCGAGCTATTGCGACCTGCCGATGTGGTGTTTGACTCGAGCTTTACGCCGTCGAACCGAACGCTGGCGATCAAGCGAGTGAACGATGTGGTGCTGAGCCTGCTCGCGCTCCTTGTGGTGTCGCCGATCTTGCTGGTTGTCGCGATCTTGATTCGGCTCGACAGTCCGGGGCCGGCGCTCTACAAGCAGCCGCGCATCGGACTGCGGGGCAAGCTGTTTACGATCTACAAGTTCCGATCGATGCGACTGCAAGTTCCGGGCGAGCCGCTGCGGCTGACGGCGCGCAACGATGATCGGGTGACGCGGGTCGGGCGCTTCATTCGGCTGCACCGCATCGACGAGCTTCCGCAGTTTCTCAACGTGCTGCTTGGCGACATGAGCCTGGTCGGTCCTCGTCCCGAAGTGGAGCACTCGGTCAAAGAGCTGCGCGAGACGCTGCCTTTTTACGATCAACGCCATGCGATCCGGCCAGGAATCACCAGCCTTGGGCAGGTTCGTTTCGGCGCGGCGACGACGCTGGATGAAGCCCGCGAGCGGCTCAAGTACGATCTCTACTATCAGAAGAACATGTCGCTCGCGTTCGATCTGTCGATTCTGCTCGATACTGTGAAGGTGGTCCTGCTCAAGATTGGCGCGCGCTAGCTGGGAATTGCTTTTCTGTGACTAGGGCTTGCCGTTGTCGAGACGGCAGCGAGCGCCAGGCGGATAGTCGGGGTGATAGTGGTGTTTGATCGGGCGACCGACACACTGCATACAGGCTTGGCGCTCTGGGGATGGGAGCTTCTGACAGTGGGCAGCCAGTCGTGATTCATGACCGGTCGAGTGACCAAAACCGGTTGCGACCAGCCCGAACAGGGCGCCGCCACAGACGAAAAGCCAAAGCTTGGTGCGGAACATGCGGAGTCCTCCTTGATAGAAAAACGGTCAGCATGATTATCTGCCGACCCCGGTGAATTGAAAAGGCCGGAAGGATAGACGAAGCGACGGCGGGAATTGTTCGCTGCGGCGGCCTGACGACTAACGGAAGGCGAGCACGGAGTTGGAACCGTAGGACTGGATGAGCCGACCGAGGTAGTGGACGACGCGATCACGTCGCGAGCGCAGGGCCAGCACTTCCTCTTTGGACAGCAGCGAGCCATACACCGGATCGTCGAATACCAGCTCGTCGTCGCGCAGAAGCTGGAGCTTCACCCACAGGTTTTGCGAAAATTTCTGGCAGCGCGAAAGATAACCGAGCGCCCGCAGGTGCCCTTGTGGATCGGGCTGAAAGCCAAACGCATTGTCGATGTAGATCATCCGTGATCCGCTCCGCAGCCCGAGGATGTTGCCACCGGAAAAACGGTCCGAGTTGTTCTGAATCACATCGAATGCGAGCAGTGTAGAAAGCTGCGAAAGTAGCTCGCTGCGGTCGGGCGCAAGCTCCCCTTTTTGCGACAGCTGACTTTGCCACGCCAAGATGGCGCGATCGGTGTCGAGCCCGAGATCTGCAAGTCCTGGCACCCAGTACATCATCGACCCCACGGTCATCCCGCGCGCGTCGAAGATGGCTTCACGCAAGAGGCGAGGGCGCAGAAACTGTGACTCGGCATCGAGCTTTTGCCAGAGTTCCTCGCGCGAGAGCGCTCGCATCACCGTCGGTGGAACTGCGCTGATTCCCAGCTTGCGAGAGAGCTGATACGCCGCCGCTTCCTTGCGCGGAACCGATTGTGGATGGATCTGCTGGGGCTTGAATGCCGCGCGGCTCCCGTCAGAAAACTCGACGCGTAAGACCAGTGAACTGCCGCCGCGACTAAAGTGGATGCTGCGAATGTCGGCGGTGCGCAGCCGGTCGAGCAGCAGCTCCTCGTCCATTCCCAGAAACGTGGCGGCTGCAGCCTTGGGCGGCTCCTCGACCTGAACCTCCGAAGACATCGGCTCGGGCTGCGCAGGGCGCAAAAACGGCAGCGGACTTGCCGCTTTGGTGAGCGAAGAACCTTGCGACGACGAGCTGGCCCCGACGAGCGAGGCGGTGAGGAGCCCCATCGCGAGCGCAGAAAAAAACGGTGAAGAAAACAGCTTGCGTACCACTTGCACGAACCGGACCCTACCATACATGTCATGTCTTCGCGCGGTGGTGTTGACGGCAGCACGGCCCCTTTTGCTATCTTCCGCACATGAAAATCACCCGGATGTCTCCGCTGCGCATGCTTTCCGCGCTCCTGTCCACCGCGGCGATCGGCTGTGAGCCGACGACGATTCAGACGCCGCTCTTGGCTGATACAGAGGTGCTCATCGACAAGATGGGCGTGCCACATATTTACGCCGCCAGTGACCGTGATGCGCTGTTTGCTTCGGGCTACGTCATGGCCAAGCTGCGGCTGTTTCAGCTCGAAATGGTGCGGCGGCAGGCGCATGGAACCCAGTCCGAGGTCGTCGGAGAAAAAGGCCTGCGAGTCGATCTGCTGGCGCGCACGATGTCGTTTGCGCACTGGGGCAAGCGCTCTCGCGAGCTGATGCAGCAGGACTATCCCGACGAGGCGCAGCTCATCGAAGCGTTTGTGCGCGGCGTGAACCACTACATCGCGCAGGTGCAGCGCCACGAGATGCCGCTGCCCCCGGAGATGGCCAGCACGGGGCTCGACTTTCAGCCGACGCCGTGGAGCGACGATGATCCGTATATCGTCGGCAAGATGCTGAGCTTTGGCATGTCTTCCAGCCTGGACAGCGAGATTTTGGCATCGGTGATGAAGGCACTGGCGCCCAAGTTTCCGAGCGATTTTCCGTTCTGCATGCCGGCCCGCAATGCGTTCACGATGCCGACCGCAACGGTGCAGGGCGGAATGCTGACTCCGGTCGCTGCGCAAGGTCCGTCGGTGCCGCCGATCTCTCCCACACTGCGGGCCCAAGCCGAGGCGCAGCTTGCCCGGGCAGAGCGGCTGTCCCCCGATCTGGGTAGCAACAACTGGGCGGTCGCATCCAAGACCACTGCATCGGGAACACCGATTCTTGCAGGAGATCCGCATCAGCCCTACGGCAGCCCGATCCGGTTCTTTGTGCAGCACCTAAACTCTGCGGACAAAGGTGGATCTCTGGATGTGGTCGGCTTTGGCTTTGCCGGTACACCGGGCGTGCAGCTTGGCCACAATCGCAACGTCGCGTGGACTGCCACCACCAACTTTGCCGATGTCATGGACATGTGGGAAGTGCCCGCCCCGTCGGGAAACAAGATCACAATTGGCGGAAGCGACCGGATGGCGCAGCTGCGCAACGAAAAGATTCGGGTTCGCGCCGACGGCGGCAAAGTTCCTACTTCCGATGATGGCAGCGACGTGCGCGAGTATCAGTTAACCGATGTCCCTGGCGTCGGCGTTCTGCTTCCCGATGAGCTTCTGCCGGTACCGCGAGCCCTTTTGACACCGCAACAGATTCTGTTCGCGTGGACGGGACTTGCCGCAACGCACGAAGCCGCGATGTACCTGGGACTCGATCGCAGCCGGACCTTGAATGACTGGGAGGGGGCGGCCAAGCGACTGGAAGTCGGTGCGGTGAATCTCGTCGCTGCTGATCAGAAAAACATCCGCTACCGCGTCCACGCACAGGTTCCAGATCGCGGCAACGCCCACACGCTGGGTGTGCAGCCGTGGAAGCTGATGAACGGAAGTGACCCGCGCACGCTGTGGACTGGGAAGTACCTGACAGAAGACAAGCTTCCGTCGGCAAAAGACCCCGATCGAGGGTATCTGGCAACCGCCAACAATGAGCCGTTTGGTTTCACGTCAGATGGTCGGGTTGACAATGATCCGTACTACTACGGTTACTTCTACGATCCTGGGGATCGCGCCGCGCGAATTGAATCCGAACTGAAGCGACTGGTGATGCGCGGAAAGATCACTCCGAGCGATATGGCAGACCTTCAGTGGGATGCGCGATCGACGCTGGCAGATGATCTGATTCCGGCGCTCGGTCAGGCAGTGGCCGAGCTTGGTACCGATCCGCAGCTTGCACCGTATCGGAATCGCCCCGAGCTTGTGGGACTGTTCTCACTTTTGTCCTCCTGGGATCGGCAGATGCGGCGTGGATCATCGGAAGCCGTGATCTTCTTTGCGCTGGTTCACTTTGCGGCGCAGCGGGCACTGTCCGACGATCTGGGACCGCTTTTTCCGAAGCTCTTCGACTTCGAGCCAGCCTATGCAATCAAGCCGCTGCGGCTCGCCCTCCGCAATGTGAAAGGAACAGAGACGCTGATTGGGACCGAACGGAATCTGGTCCTCATGGGAGGACTTTCCGACGCTGCCGATTGGCTCAAGCAGCGCTTTGGTTCCGTGCTTCCGCCTGCGATGAAGCCGTACCAGTGGCAAGACGTACACGCAGCCACGTTCGATCACGCGCTGGGTGGGAAGTGGAATGCGGGGCTCTTCCCCGTCGATGGATCGGTCGGAACGGTCAATGTCTCCGCCTCTTCAATGATCGACTCCGCGGGCAAGATCAAGAACGCATGGACGGCGCGGCAGGGATCCCTGTTTCGCATGATCGTGACGTTCGATGGCAGCGGTGCTCCGCAAGCGGCGGTGAACTTTCCGCGCGGAAACTCCGGTGATCCGCAGAGTCCGTACTACGCAAACACGCACGACAACTGGCTGGCGGGAAAGCAGCAGCGACTGCTCTTTGGTCGAGGTGAGATCGAGTCAAACCTGGCGGAAAAGATCCAGCTGCGTCGCGATGGACGAGTCGAATAACGCGCGCTGTTCATCGCCGCGCTCTGCTCAACCTGGCGACGCCGGAGTCCTGCACTGCCTTCAGCGGTTGCGGTGCAGCGATTCTTCCTGACGGTGAATGGACCCAGACGGCGTATCCTAATTGGGCCGCAACGTCTGTCTAAGCCGCGTTCCACCTTTCGGCCAGAATGTGATGGCCCGACGCTGGATCGGGAGCGGCTGCGGTCTCTCAAGTTCCAGATCGGTATGCGCCAGGATCGTTCCCATCACGATCTTCATTTCGTAGAGCGCGAAGGCCGCGCCAATGCAGCGACGGATTCCACCACCAAACGGAAGAAACGAAGCCGGATCGGGCTGGCCATGTAGGAAGCGATCAGGAAGGAACGCTTCTGGGTTTGGATAGACGACGGGATTGCGCTGAGCCAGATAGATGCAGGCCGCAATTGCTGTTCCAGAAGGGAAGTCATATCCCGCGAGCTGCATCGGCTGCTGTAGCACACGTCCGATAAATGGAATGACAGGACGCAACCGGAGCACTTCTTTGATCGTCGCATCCAGATAAGGAAGCGTCGCCAGCTTTTCAGGAGACGCGCCGGTTCCTCCTGCCTCGGCGACTTCCTGCTTCAGTCGCTTGTAGATCTCAGGATGGAGAAGGACTCTCTCAAATGCCCAGGCCAGCGCGGTCGCAGTTGTCTCATGTCCTGCAACCAGCGCAGTCATCAGCTCGTCGCGTAGCTCTTCATCCGTCAGTGCATGTCCTTGCTCGTCCTGTGCCTTGAGCAGCATCGCCAGCACATCGCTTCGATCCTTTCCGGATTCCGTGCGACGTGCCGCAATCTGCTTGAACAGCAATGCATCGGTGCGATCCCGATCTCTTAGGAGCCACTTCCATGGCTGCTGATGATCCCTTTTGTTGTCCACTGCGAGCGCAACCATGATTGGCAGCCAGAGCGGATTTTCCCCGATTTTTAGTAGACGCCGAAGCTGCTGCTTTAGCTCGTGCATCTGCGGTCCTTCACTTATGCCAAACACCGTTCGCAGGATGATCTCTAGGGTGATCTCTTGCGTCTTGTCGTGCAGCGCAAACATATCCTGTTTTGGCCACTGCGCAATCGACTGCCGGGTGATCTCTGCCATCGTTTCACCGTAGAAGCGCATCCGTTCCCCGTGAAAGGACGGAAGCAGGAGCTTGCGGTGGCGCATGTGCTCTGTTCCGTCGAGCAGCAGCACAGAGTGGTCGCCCACGATGGCTCGCAGAATCCGGTTCATCTGTCCGGCGTGCATGTCATCCCCTTTGGACGCAAACACTGTCCGTATCGGTTCCGGTTCGGTAATCATCACCACGTCGTACACCGGCAGCTTCACACGGAAGGTCGGGCCGTAGTGGCTTTTGAGGTAGTTGAGAACCTGCACTGGATAACGAACCCACAGCACCGACTGCGCAAGCATGGGAAGTGGCAACGTTGGCGGCAACATGATGCAGGACAGAATGCCTCAAACAGATGACGCTGCGAAGACTGAGGATGGATGGCTTGGGCCTGAAGCATGGTTTCCGTCGTGGCCAAGAGTTGTCTCCGAAAAGAAACCGTGCGAGACTGCCGCAGTCGCCAATCGGTAGGAGTCCCGCGATGAATCGATCCTCGCTGATGATTGTGCTCTCTGTCACGTTGTCCTTGTCGATGCTCGGCTGTCCATCTACGCGAAGTGCAGAGTCCGAAAAGGCAGCGATCGCACATGCCCAAGACGCTGCCATGCTCCTCGGGAAGCGGCTCAAAGAGAGGCTGTCTTTGGCGATGTCGCAAGGGGGGCCGCTGGCTGCGGTCGAGGTCTGTAGCAAGGAAGCGCAGTCGATTCGAGCTGCAGTGGAGACAGAAACAGGAGTCAAGGTCGGGCGTGCTTCCCAAAAGCTCCGCAATCCCAAAGATGACGGACCGGCTTGGGTGGATGCCTGGCTCGCGGCGCAAACCAAGGGACAGACTCCTACAGGATTTGCCAAGATCGAAGCGGGATCGGTGCGGGTGGTAAAGCCGATCGTCATTGAAGCAGTCTGCTTGACCTGCCATGGGGAGCCGTCCAGCATCGCTCCCGAAGTGCGTGCTGCGATCGAAAAAAACTATCCAGAGGATCGCGCTACGGGCTATCAACTGGGCGATCTTCGCGGCGCGCTGTGGGCTGAAGCGACACTGCCATCGAGCAGTCACTGACAGATTCCTTTCGCTCGAACGGAGGTCCCCAAGATGGCAAAGCGGCTCTCTGCGCTCGACATTCAGCGCGGCTTTATCATGGTGCTGATGGCGCTCGATCATGTGGTGGCGTTTGTGTATCGCTACCATCCGTCCGAGGTCTGGGCGGGGGCCTGGACTCGGTATTCCTCGTGGGAGCGGTTTGTCACGCGGTTGGTGACCCACCTATGTGCGCCGGGATTTTTCCTCCTCATGGGAGCCGGAGTCGCTTTGTTTCTCGAAGCCCGCCGCCGTGATGGATGGACAGACTCCAAGGCGCGCAGCTTTCTGTGGAAGCGCGGCCTTTTGCTCATGCTGATCAATCAGCTTGTTGAAAACCGCGCATGGACGCTCGGGTTTATGACCAGTCAGGCGCCGCCGCTCCCGGTTTCCGATGGACCATGGCCCGGAACGCCAGGTCCGATGCTCTTCGTTTTTTCGGTCTTGAGTGGTCTGGGAATGGCACTGATTCTGTCCGCTGTGCTGATCCGCTTGCGCACGCTGTGGCTTGCCGGGATCGCGACACTTCTCATCCTGGCGTCCGCAGTCCTGACACCAAACCCCGACCACCTGCGCGAATATTACAGCTTGCCCATGCGTCTTTTGTTCCTGCCCGGACAGACGGGGAATTCCTTCGTGCTGTATCCACTGATTCCGTGGAGCGGACTCGCGCTTTTCGGACTCGTCTTGGGCCGCGTTCTCCATAAGCAGGCCGAGCGAACCCTTGCGAAGCTGCCGTGGGTGGGCCTTGCGATGGTGGGCGCAGCGGTGGTGTTGCGCTTCATCGGGGGGCCGGGAAATCTGCGCATTCCGCGGGATGGATCGGTGATCGAGTTCTTCAACTTGATCAAGTATCCACCGTCGCTGGTGTTCATCCTTCTGTTTGTCGGAATCAACATCCTGCTGCTTTCCTTGTGGCATCGAACAAGCGAAAAGCTCGGGCGACTTTCAGACATCCTGGCGACGTTTGGGCAAGTGCCGCTGTTCTATTACCTGCTGCACCTGTTTCTGTACTGTGCTGTGGGTGCGCTGTGGTTTCGGAAAGGTGCCAGCCTGGGGGTGACCTACGGAGTGTGGCTGGTCGGACTCGTTCCGCTTTACTTTGCCTGTCGTGCGTATCGGCGCTTCAAGTCTTTGACCCCGGTTGATTCCCTGTGGCGTTTCTTCTAGGCGCGATCGAGCGAGATCGTCGTCGCCACAGCTTGTCAGTTTTTCCAACCGCAGCTTTTTGACCGACCTACATAAGCCACAAAAACGCGCGCTGTTATCGTCGAAAAGTCGATGCAGCTTCTGCTCGAAATGGTCCGCAGCAGCCAGGCAGCTGATCCCTTCGCGTTTCAGATCGGTCCGCAGGAGTACGTGCTGCGTACGGAACTGGGTGGCGCAGAGACGGCCCACCTCGATTGGGATGATGCGTTTCTCGACGATCTCCTTGCACTGCGAGACACGGAACCGCAAGGCAATCGGCTGGCCCGGATCGGTGCCCGGCTGCGGCGGTTTCTGTCCACCACAAGTTTTGCCAAGAGCGAAGCGGCCATCCTCGATGCCGTCAGTCGGGGTGAGCCTGTCTTTGTGACGCTGCGTCTCGCGGCCGCCGAGCTGTTTGCGCTGCCGTGGGAACTGCTGACGCTGGCCGGATCGGGAATGCAGCTTGGGGCGCTGGATGGCGTGCTGCTGCGCTATGCCTGGCCGCAGACCCAGACCAGTGTTCCTTCCGATCCAGCTCCGCCGCTTGAAAGTGGACGGATCGTGTTTGCTTGGTCCGCTGCCGGTGGTGCCGTTCCTGCGGCAGAGCAGTCGCTGGCGATCGCCGACGCATGCAAGCGAGGTCTGGTTGCGTTTGATTCCGATCGCGATGTGATCTCGCATGTGTCGCCGAAGCGGCTCGCTTCTGCACTCGGTTCCGACGGACCTCCCGCCTGTGTGCTCCACCTTTTGTGTCACGGCGCCGAGCGCGACGGAAGCTTCGGGCTCTGTCTTCACGACGAGGAGGGCGCCGAGTTGTTTGCCGACGCGACCCTGCTGCGACAGCTCCTCCTGCCGTTCGCAGCCTCGCTCCGACTCGTCGTACTGTCGGCGTGCGATAGCGGGAACGCAGGCACACTCGGAAGTCACCTGGGCAGCATCGCCCAGGCGCTTCATCGGGCCGGAATTGCCGCCGTGGTGGGGTCGCGCTATCCGCTCTCTGTCTCTGGCTCGCTTCGGCTGACGGAGCAGCTCTATTCCTCGCTGTTGTGCGACCTTGTGTCTCTCGAAACGGCGCTTTTGGTCGTACGGCAGCGGCTCTTGCGCGAGACAGCTCGTCTCGACTGGGCGTCGCTTCAGCTCTACGCTCGTCCCGAGGACGGCGATGACCACCGTCCGATCGTTTTTCGTCCCTATCTGGGGCTTGCCGCATTCCGAATCGGGAACAGCCGCTTTTTCTTCGGGCGAGACGAGGAACGAGCGGTGGCGCGACAAAAACTACTCTCGCTGTCCCGTCGGGGCCGCCCCAGATTTCTGGTAGTAAGCGGGGCCTCGGGGACCGGAAAATCGTCGGTGGTCCTGGGCGGACTTTTGCCCGATCTGGCAGCCCCAGCGGCGGAGAGTGCGCCCTCTGATTCGCTTCGACGGGTGACCGAGGAACTCCCACGGCTTATGTCGTCGCTGCAAGATCAGCCTCAGACGGTCGGACTGCGCGATGCTCTCAGCAAGGTCGCGCAGGAGCTCGACAAGCTGTCGACAGGGCGATCGACCTCGGGTTGGCAGTGGACGGTGCTGCGCCCAGGTCCGTCGCCCCAAAACGCACTTGCCGACGCCATTCGTCAGCCGCGACAGCCGGGGCGACCGCTCCTCCTCATCGTCGATCAGCTCGAGGAACTGTTCACCCTGTGCGACGACATCGAAGCGCGCAACGAGTTTGCGTTAGCGCTCTGGAAACTCGCGCAGGGTACGGACGACGTGTCGGTGGTGGTGACGCTGCGGGTCGACTTTCTGGGCCGCTGTGGAGAGCTCGTCCTTTCCGATGGGCTGACGCTCGATCGGATTGCCTACGATGAGGAACATCGCGTTTTCGTCGCTCAACCCTCTGGCCACCAGCTCGCACAGGCGATCACGGGACCGGCTCGGCTCGTTGGACTCCAGCTGTCGTCGACGCTGGTGCAGCGGATGCTGAGCGAGGTCGCTGGAGAGCCTGGCGCGCTGCCGCTCTTGTCGTATGTGCTCGACCTGCTGTGGCTGCGGCGCGACGGCAGAGTGCTTTCCGAACAGGTCTATGCAGAGCTGGGCGGCGTCGGTGGCGCGCTTGGGCAAAGCGCCGATCTGCTCATGGCCTCCCTCGGTGTCGATGACAAGCGGCTGGCGCGCCAGCTCCTCGTCCGTTTGGTCAGCATTTCTTCCGAGGCTGGCGGAGAAACCCGCCGTCGTGTCAAGCTGGCGGAGCTACGAGGCAGCATCTCGGATCCGCAGCAGCGACTCGGCGCTGTCCTGTCGCGCTTTGTCGATGCGAGGCTTCTGGTCCGAGACGAAGACTCTGGCGAGCCGGTGATCGAGTTTGCTCATGAGGCCCTGATCCGTCGCTGGCCGCTGCTGCGCAGCTTTCTGCAAGAGGATCGCCAGCGTCTGGTGGAGCTCAGCGAGCTGTCCCAGTGGGTGACTCAGTTTCGAGGCTACGGCACCCTTCTTCGCGGTGCCCAGCTTGGCTACGCCCAGCGTCTTGCCGACAAGTATCCCGACGAGCTAGGCGAACAGGCGCACCAGCTCATTGGCGCCAGTGTTTCTGCCGTTCGCCGTCGTCGAATCCTGCTGGCCCTGGTTGCCTCAGTCGTCGCGCTAGCCCTGTCGACGCTCAGCATCAGAGCCCGTCGCAGCGAGCAGCGAGCGAGAGCCGAACAACAGCAAGCCGAAACCAAAACCCGAATCGCCCAAGCCCGCCTCCTTGGCCAGCATGCGGAGCAGGGAGGGATGGGGGAGGTGGGGCTTCTGTATGCGGC
>CAYTGC010000045.1:0-26956 GCA_964437195.1 uncultured Myxococcales bacterium
TGCTTCGTTGTAGCCCCCACGCCAATAGTGGAAACGATGCGGTCGATCCGTACGTTTCCGTCTTTGTTGGCTGAGTCGTACGCTCTAGCACCGACGCGAACTCAACCGCGATCATCTCCCGGCGCCAGCTCCTCGTACGGCCCTAATCTGTCGTTTTTCTAAGATGTCGATTCGCTTACGCCCGGTGTTCTGCGGAGTGTCCATGACGCCCCTCCCTCATCATCCTGCATGCTCGATTGGTTCCGGGGTGTAGCTCGGCTTCTCATGGGTCCAGCTGCACAACTCGTTCTTGCAAGAGCGGCCTGCCAATCAGCTTGACCAACTCGATGAGTGGCAGGATTCCGGCGGAGAGGACGACGACGAGCAGCCAGTCCTGCGGCGAGAGCGGATAGGTATGAAAGACAGGACCGAGCGCAGGAACGGCTGATGAGATCAAGTGAATGCCAGCCGAGAGCAAGCACGCACCGACGAGGGCCAGCGGAAGGAGAGGCCGCAGGGAAAACAGCGAACGCTCGCGGGACCGGCAGTTCCACGCATGGAACAGAGGGCCAAAGCCCAGCACCGCGAACGCCATCGCACGCGACCACTGTGGATCGACCGAACGGTCAAGCCAGGGACGGACATACAGCATCAGCGCGAGCAAGCCCATGGCGAGCCCGGCCAGCCCGATGCCGACGTAGTCGAGGGTCTGAAAGAGTCCGGCGGTGGTACGGCGCGGCGGCGTCTGCATCTGCGCGGGGTCCGGGGGCTCGATGCCCAACGCCAGCGCCGGAAGCCCGTTGGTCACGAGGTTGATGCAGAGGATCATCAGCGGCGTAAGTGGCAAGCAGCCCTGGTGAAACGTCGTGCCGAAGACAGCCAGCGCCAACGCGACGTTGGAAGACAGCAGATAGACGATGAACTTCTGGATGTTGTGATAGATGGCCCGTCCTTCGCGGATACCGGAAACGATGGTGGAAAAGTTATCATCGGTGATGACAACGCCGGCGGCCTGCCTTGCTACCTCTGTGCCGCCTCGGCCCATCGCCACGCCGACGTGCGCCTCGTGAAGCGCCGGGGCGTCGTTTACACCATCCCCGGTCATTGCGACGACGTGCCCACTCCGCTGAAAGGCGCGCACGATGCGCAGCTTCTGCTCGGCGGTGGTGCGTGCGAAGACGCGGACGCGGTCGCAACGTTCCCGCAGCTCGTCGTCCGTCAGGTGAGAAAGTTCGGTTCCCGAAAGGATTTCCTCGCCGACTCGGAGAAGCCCGATTTCACGAGCGATGGCCGCTGCGGTCTTCGGGTGATCGCCGGTGATCATGACAACTGCGACACCCGCGCGGTGACACGCTGCGATTGCCTCGGTTACACCCTCGCGCGGTGGATCGAGCATACCGATGAGCCCGAGGAACCTGAGACCTGACTCTTCGATGGTGTCGCAAGTCTGCCTCTTGTCGGCGAGCGCGAGGACACGCAGGGCGCTCTCGCTCATCCGATCGACCTCGACCAAGATCGACGCTCGATCGGTTTCGGTCATTGGGCGCTCACCATTCGCGTTGAGCAGGGTCGTGCAGCAAGGAAGAACCGTCTCAGCGCTGCCTTTTAGATGCACCAAGCGGCTGCCATCGGAGTCACGCACGAGGACGGCCATGCGCTTGCGCTCTGAGTCAAACGGAATCTCCGCAAGTCGCAGGCGTTCGGTGCGTAATTGGTCTGGATCTAGACCAGATTGCGATGCTGCCGTCAGAAGCGCACCCTCCGTCGGGTCGCCTTGTAGCGTCTTAGCACCGGTCTTCGGGTCAGGAGTGAACCGAGCATCGTTGCATAGGGTCGCCGTGAGCAGCAGCTCGTGCACCGTGGCAGACGAAGCAGCGCCGACCTCATGACGTGCGCCATTTGCATAGAGGACCCGCACCGTCATTCGGTTCTGCGTCAGTGTTCCGGTTTTGTCGGAGCAGATCACGCTCGTTGCTCCCAGTGCCTCGACCGCAGGTTGGCGGCGGACGATGACGCCGAACTTGGCCATCCGTTGTGTGCCAAGTGCGAGCGCGATGGACGTAATGGCCGGCAGCCCTTCGGGGATGAGCGCCACTGCGAAGCTCACGGCCTCAAGAAGTGCGCCGCTCCAGGTGTCGCCGCCTTTGGTGATGCCCCAGCCGAACAGCAGCGCGCTCACGATCACACAGACCCACAGGACACGGCGGCCAAAGATTCGCAGGGTCGCTTCGAGTGGGGTCTCTTCGGACTTGCTGTGGCCCAGCGCTTTCGCGATGCGGCCCAGCTCTGTCTGCGCGCCGGTCGCGACGACTAGCGCTTGTCCCTTCCCGTGAACCACGAGCGTTCCGAGGTAGACCATCGTGACCCGCTCGGCGAGCGGCGCATCCGGGGCGAGCCCGCCGCTCGCGTCCTTGTCCACGGGGGCACTCTCTCCAGTAAGGGCTGACTCATCGACGCGGAGATTCGTGGCCGCGAGGAGTCGCAGGTCTGCTGGCACGGCATCGCCGACATCCAACGTGATGACATCACCAGGGACCAGCATCACCGCAGGCATTTCTGTGAGAACACCGGCTCGCAGTACGCGAGCATGGGGCACCGACATGTTGCTCAGCGCGCGCAGAGCAGACTCGGCCCTTCGCTCCTGAAAGAAACCGAGCAGTGCATTTAGCAAGACGATGAGAAGGATGGCGAGCGCGTCACCAAATCGCATGAGGATCGAGCCGTTACGCTCGATCGCGCCGATGCTAGTGGCGACTGTCGCCGCCGCGATGAGGACAAGGACCAGCGGGCTCTGAAGCTGGCGCAAGAAGCGCCGGACCTCGCTCTCGCGCGGGGGCTCGGGTAGACGGTTCTCGCCGAAGCGGCTCCTTCGGATAATCACTTCTGCCTCGGAAAGTCCCGTGGCCGGATCGACGCCCAGCGATTCTCGCAGGGAAGCGATTGTGATGGCATGAGCGTCGGACAGAAGCTCCTTGTCCTTGAGCCTGCGAGTCTGATCATGGCTCATGACTTGACCTCCCGAAGTTGGAAGCTGCGCCACACCACGTAGACGGCAGGCACCACGAACAGGGTCAAGATCGTCAGCGACACGAGACCCCCCCACATCGGGGCGGCGATCCGCTTGGCCACATCGGAGCCCACGCCGGTGTCTACCAGGATTGGGAGCAGGCCGAACACGTTCGACATGACGGTCATCAGCAGCGGACGCACGCGCTTCGAGCCAGCCTCCAGAGAACGGTCCAGGAGATCACCGAGGGTTCTGAGGGTTCCCTTTTGACGGCCCTCGCTCCACTCGTCATCGAGATAGACGACCATGACGCTGGCTGTCTCCGCCGCGACTCCCAGCAGCGCGATCATGCCGACCCAGACCGCGATCGATGTGTTGAAGTGGGCAATCCATAGCGTCCAGATCGCGCCGACTGCGGAAAAGGGCACGCCCGTCATGACAATGAGCGCCTGGGCTGCGCCCTTGAAGTTGACGAACAGAATCAGGAACACGATTGCGATGGTGAGCGGCAGGAGCCAAGCCATGCGCGCCCGCACACGCTCGAGGAGTTCGTACTGTCCTGTCCACTTGAGGAAGTAGCCGGGCGGCAGCTTGACTTCATGTGCTACCAGCTTTTTGGCCGCGCTGACGTAGCCGCCGACATCACTTGTGTCGATATCGACGTAGATCCAGCCCGTGAGCGATCCCATCTCGCTCTTGATCATCGGCGGTCCCATGACCGTCTCAACGCGGGCCAGCTGACCGAGCGGCACGAACGACGCAAGTTGGCCCTTGCCTGGGTTCGGACGCACTGATCTGCCCATCCCAGCACCAGCCATCGTAGCCCCTCCCATCTCCGCATCGCCTGCGGTTGCTATGCCGCCAGTCATTCCACCGGCTGCTCCCATCGGCATCGCTGCTGGCGTCGGACTGCTGCCGCTCATACCAGACGGCGTACCACCTGGACTAACGGGCAAGGGACGCGGCGAGAGCGGCGCAATCGGTACCAGAACGTCGCGGATCGCTTCGATGTTGTCGCGCAGCTCGCGCGGATATCGGACGTTGATGAGGTAGCGCTCGCGGCCTTCATAGGTGGTCGAAACATCCATGCCACCGATGGTGCTTTCCACGACATCAAGAACCTGTCGCACGGTCAGGCCGTATCGTGCGATGGCTTCACGGTTCGGCGTGACATCCAAGAAGAACCCGCCGACCTCGCGCTCGGCATACACGCTCCGTGTATGGAGCAACCCGCGCAGCGTTCGTTCGAGCTGATTGTTGATCTCAACGATGACCTTCAGATCGGGGCCGAAGACCTTGATCCCGATTGGCGTGCGGATGCCGGTCGAGAGCATGTCGATACGTGCTTTGATCGGCATGGTCCAAGCCCCCTGAACGCCGGGCAGCTTTGTCCGTTCATCAAGCTCGGCAACCAGGCGTTCCACCGTCATTCCTTTCCGCCACTTGTCGCGAGGTTTCAGATGCACGATCGTCTCGAACATCGACAGAGGCGCCGGATCGAGCGCAGTCTCTGCGCGGCCCGTCTTGCCAAAGACCAGCTCGACCTCGGGCACCTGCCGTATTTGCTGGTCTTGCCACTCCAACAGACGCTTCGCCTCGGTGACCGAGATGCCGGGAACGGTGATGGGCATGTAGAGCAGGTCTTCCTCGTAGAGTGGAGGCATGAACTCAGAACCGAGACGCAGGAATGGATAGGCGGTCGCTGCGGTGATGACGACGACGAGCGCGATAACGAGCCACCTCCCGCGCAGGCAGGCACGCAACATGGGACGATATGCGGCGATGCAGAAGCGATTGATCGGGTTCCGTTCTTCTGGCCGAATCTTGCCCTTGAGAAACATCACCATCAGCGCTGGAACCAGCGTCACGGCGAAAAGTGATGCGAAGGCCATGGAGAACGTCTTCGCAAACGCCAGGGGCCGGAAGAGCCGCCCTTCCTCGCCTTGAAGGGCGAACACGGGAAGGAATGCAATCGTCAGGACCAAGAGTGCGCCAAACATGGAAGGGCCAAGCTCACGCGCGGATGCGATGACTAGCGTTGTGCGGTCGACCTTTTCTCCGGTGGACTCCGCTTCGGCGATCTTCTTGTGCGCGTTTTCGACAAGCACGCAGGCCGAGTCAACCATGTCACCGAGCGCCAGAATCACACCAGCGAGCGACATGATGTTGACCGAGATGTCCAAGTAGTAGAACGCCACGAATGTTGCTGCCGTCGCGACAGGTAGCGCAATCGCCGCGACCATCGCCGAGCGGATGTGGAACAGAAAGACTGCGATCACCAAGACGACGACGGCGATGATTTGCAGCAGGTTGCTGGTGAGCGTCGCGACCGAATCCATGATCAGCCGACTGCGGTCATAGACCGGAACGACCTTGACGCCCTTCGGCAGCGACGACTGCACCTCGGCGAGCTTGGCCTTGACACGACTGATGACGTTGAGAGCGTTCTCGCCCGATCGCATGATGACGATTCCGCCAACCACCTCCCCCCTTCCGTCCAGCTCGACCAAGCCGCGCCGGATGTTCCCGCCGATGGTCACGTCCGCTACGTCGCGAATGTGGATAGGTGTCCCTCGTGAATCGGTCGTGACGACAGCCAGCTCGATATCTTGTTTGCTCATGACGTAGCCGCGACCACGTAGCGCATATTCGTGCTGCGCCATCTCAAGCACGCGACCTCCGACCTCGTCATTGGCACCGCGCACAGCGGCAGCGACCGCCCCTACCGACACGTTGCGTGCCTTCATCTTCACGGGATCGACCTGGATCTGATACTCCTTCTCGAACCCGCCGACGCTTGCCACCGCAGCGACGCCTTCAAGCCCCTGCAACCAATAGCGCAAGTACCAGTCTTGGAGCGCCCGCAGCTCCTGCAAGTTATGCATCCCGCTCTCGTCGACGAGCGCGTACTGGTAGACCCAGCCGATGCTGGTGGCATCGGGGCCGATCTGCGGCGTCACGCCGGGTGGCAGCTTATTTTGAATCTTCGCCAGATATTCGACGACGCGCGAACGAGCCCAGTACAGGTCCGTGCCGTCCTGAAAGATCACGTAGACGAAGGACATCCCGAACATCGTGAAGCCCCGGACGAGCTTGACGCGCGGGGCACCAAGGAACGTCGTGGTGATGGGATACGTCACTTGATCTTCGATGAGCGTCGGGCTGCGTCCCATCCATTCGGTGGCCACGATGACCTGGACATCCGAGAGGTCTGGCAGCGCATCGAGTTGCGAGCGCTGTGCGCTGACGATGCCCCAGACGGTGAGCGCAGCTGCGACGAGAAACACCATGAAGCGATGTCGCCCCGAGAAGTCGATGATCTGCGCGATGAGTCCGAGCTTCGGCTCGCTGGTAGCAGGTTCAGTGGACATGGCCGCCTCCCGGTGCGCTGGTGGCGCGCAGACGGCTTTCGGAATCGAGGAGGAACTGCGCTCCAGTGGCAACCTTCTCGCCGACCCGAAGTCCGAGATCGACGCGGTAGCGGTCGCCGATGAGCGGCCCGAGCGTGACCTCGCGCGGCTCTACGTGAACCGATCCCTCTCCATGGACGACGAACACGATCGAGCGCGCCCCGGTACGGATGACCGCGCTCTCAGGCACCGACAGACCTCTGCCGAGACGTGCCTCGATAGTCACCGTCACAAATGCCCCTGGAAGCAGACGCCCGTTCGGATTCGGGAGCACGAAGCGCACCTTGCGCGTCCGGCTCGCCTCGTCGATCGTTGGATAGAGGAATGAAATGGTTGCATCAAGCGGCGTCTCGCGCCCTTCGACCGCGAGCTGGGCCTTATCGCCAACATGTACGTAGGGAACATCCGTCTCGTACACGTCTGCCAACACCCAAACCGAAGAGAGATCGGAGAGGGTGTAAAGCTCTGCCGATGGCTCGACGTACATTCCCTGGAGCGCTTCCTTGGCCACGACAGTTCCGGCGCGCGGCGCGAGGAGCGAAAACGTTCGGTTTACCTGGCGCGTCTTCTCGAGCCTCTCGATCTCCGCTTTTGGTACGTCCCACAGGGAAAGGCGGCGACGGGCAGCCGCAAGCAGCGGGTCGTGCCCAGAGCGGGTGCCCGCCCCTTCTAAGACGGAGAGATATTCCAATTCGGCGGAGTAGATGTCCTGGCTGTAGATGGAACAGAGTGGCTCACCCTCGCGTACCTGGCGTCCGATGAAGTCGACAAACACGCGATCAATCCATGCACGCACCTTGACGTGTACGTGCGCGGTGCGTGTCTCATCGAGGACGACCGACCCGACCGTGCGGAGCGTCCGTGTGAACTCCCGCTCATCGACCAGGGCGGTCGAGAGGCGCAGCGCCGTCACCTGGGCTGGTTCCAACGTCAGCGGTGAGTAGCCAACCGGAGCCTGCATATGGTCCGCATGAGACTCGAGTGCCGTGGCGTGGAGTTCGTGCCCCCCAGCGTGGGATCGAGCGTTTGAGTCAGCCGTGGTCTCCCCGGCGCCTGCGAACGGCCAGCTCTTGCGTGCGTACTGAACGCCTGTCGCAGCGCCCACGATGCCGATCACTCCGAGGAGCGCGATCCACGTCTTTGCTATGGCGGTCATGGGTTTCCCTCCGCGTCGGTTGAAACACCAATCGCTCGCCGCAGCCGCGCCCAAGCGAGCCCCAGGTTGACCTGTGCCATCACTTCATCCATTCGCGCTTCCAGTAGCTGGTTGAACGCCAAGAGCGAAGACGCCAGCGGCACTTGCCCGGCGGCATATCCGGCGAGCTGGCTCTGCGCCCCTTTTTGGCTCAGCGGTAGCACTTCCTGCTGAATGGCTCCGAGCCGTGCTTGCGCGGCGGATACAGACTCTCGGGCCGCCGCCGCTTCGCCGGTGATCATGACGGTCATCGCTTGCAAGTCCGCATCGGCCATCTGAACCATCGCGTGTGCCTCGGCGACACCAGCCCGTAAGCGCCCCCTCCACACTGGAAGGCTTAGACCGAACATCAGCATCCAGCCCGCGCCATCGGTCATGGTGTAAGCGGGACCGGTTCTCACAAAGCCCATCGGGAAGTACATCGAGCGCATGACGTCAACATCCGCCCGCGCTCGCTGCTGCTCAGCGCGCATCATCGAAAGCTCTGGACGACGACCAAGCGCAGCCTGCGTCAGCGCTGCTGCGGGAAGCGGGGGAGTCTGTGAAGGAACCGAAGCGAGCGGCGGAATCAGTGTCTCCTGGGGCAACGCCAGCGCCGCACGCAGCATCGCCTCCGCGCCGCGAATCTCCGCATCGAGCGCTCGCCGCTCCGCTCGCAACCGTGCCTGGGCACTCTGCGCTTGCAGCACGTCGCCTTGTGCGGTTCGTCCCGACGAAAAACGCGCCATCGTCGCTGCCACGAGCTTCGCTGTTAGCGCGAGCTGTTCATCGAGAACTGCGGAAGTTCGCCGCCGCTCGTCGAGCATGAAGAAGGCGCGAGCCGCGTCGAGTTCTACATCCAGCCCGGCTCGCGACTGCGCAGCCCGCGCGCCGACTGCGCCAGCCTCGGCAGCTCGGCGGCGGTGACTTAGGATTCGTGAGAGTGGGAAGTCCTGCTGAAACTGAGCGCTCACGTCCGCGCCATGGAGCGCGAACGGAAGATGATCGACTGAGAACATGAGCATCGGATCAGGTGGCGCGGCGACCTGCGCGGGTCGCTGCGCGGCGGCAGTCGCCTGCGCTCGCGCGGCGAGGATCTCCGGTCGCCGCTGTAGTGCCAGACGCGCGGTCTGCTCGACATCCAGAGGCTTCGGCAGGCCGACTGCTTCGTGCGCGCCCGCCAACGGTGAAGTAAGTAGGCAGGTCGCGATGATGCCTGCCAGATGGTGAGACTTCGACCTCATTCTTGTTTCCTCAGTCCTGGGGCGCAGATGTTTTAGAGCAACCTTTGCGCTGCTTGGCTCTTGGCAAATGCGAGTTGAAGCGCGCAGTTTCTGCATGTTAGTCGCGAGAGTACGAAAACTCGGCGCGCTGCCGACCTCACCAAGGTAACGACACCGCAGCACCATCACGCGCCACCTCCACAGGCCATCCCAGGCGGTCTTGAATCACTGATGCCAGCGTTCGCGCAGGTCGATCTTCGCCGTGAACGATGTAGGTCTTCACTGGTGCCCGTCTGAATCCCGACAGCCAGCGCAGGATCTCGGACTGATCGGCGTGGGCGGACAGGCCATCGATCACTTCGACCTGCGCGCGCACCGGCACGTCCTGGCCGTGCATGCGCAGGCTCGGCGCACCGTCGAGCAGTGACCGTCCGCGCGTACCGGGGGCTTGATACCCGACGAGCATCACCGTGTTGCGTGCGTCGGAGAGTCGCTGGCGCAAGTGATGCAGAATCCTGCCGCCGGTCATCATGCCGCTGCCGGCGATGATCACCATCGGTCCCGTGCGGGAGTTCAGCCACTTCGACTGGTCGACGGTGCGCATCAGGTGGTACTGGCGACAGCAGAGCGGGCAGCGGCCGTCCCGCATCGCTTGCGCCATGTCCTCGTCGTAGTCCTCGGGGTGCTGGCAGTACATCTCGCTCACGTCGATGGCCATCGGGCTGTCGAGGTAGACCGAGAGCAGCGGGACCTCGCCGGCATCCTCAAGCTGTCGGAGGGTCCAGATCAGCTCTTGGACCCGGCCAACGGCGAAGGCTGGAATCAGAACCGCGCCGCCTCGGTGTGCGGTTTCGCTGATGACGCGGGCCAGGTGCGCGCGTGCATCCGCAGCGTGCAGACGGTCGCCGTAGGTCGATTCGATGAGCAGCACATCGGCCTCGGAGACGACATCGGGATCGCGCAGGATGGGCCGCCCCCAGCGTCCGAGATCGCCCGAGAAGACGAGCCGCCGCCCGCTGGCCGCCCAGCGCAACTCCACGGACGCCGAGCCGAGGATGTGGCCGGCACGCCGCAGGGTCGTGTGCAACTCGCGGGCGACCTCGAACGAGTGTTCGTAAGGCTGCGGCTGTAGCAGCGGAAATACCTTCTCCACATCTTCGCGTGTGTAGAGCGGCAGGGCTGGATGGTGCTTCGAGTAGCCGTGCCGATTGGCGAAGTTGGCCTCTTCTTCCATCAGGTGCGCCGAGTCAGGCAGCAGGACCCGCAGGAGGGCCGCCGTTCCGGCGGTGCAATAGATCGGTCCGCGAAAGCCGCGCTTGACGAGGAGCGGCAAGTACCCCGAATGATCGAGATGCGCGTGACTGAGCACCAGCGCATCAAGCGAACGCGGGTCGAAGGGCGGCTCGGCCCAATTACGCAGCCGCAGCTCTTTGAGGCCCTGGAACAGCCCGCAGTCGAGGAGCACTCGGCCTCCTTCCCAGCTAACGAGGTGCTTCGAGCCCGTGACCGTTCCAGCGGCACCGTAGAAGGCAACCGTCGAGGTCTGTCGATTCGTGGCGGATGGCGTCGGCATGAGGTGCGGTTCCTCCTGGTTCGCTGCGAAACGCAAGTTAGGGTCCAAAGAGAACCGGGTGCTCGCGGCAGCAGTCCGGCAGGTTGGCTTTGATCGCCTGGATCGCAGCGGTGGCCTTACTTAGAAAATCAGCACTGCTCTCAATCACAATGCGGTTGGGATGCCCAGCCCAGGCATCCAGAATGCGCGTATCGAGCGCCTGCGCTTCTGCTGCGTCCTCGACGCGCAGCGGGTTCTGGTGGTTGTAGCCATGTGTCGAGTCGGGCGTCCGCAGGTGGATGACGGCGTGGTAGCGCGCAAGCTCCGCGGCGCGCGTGGTGCCGATCTCCCGAAAGAAGGACTCGGCTTCACGCTCGGGCTCGGGCCAGTACGCCAGGCCGTCGAGAGTGCCGCGGTCGCAGAGCGCGAAGGCTGAATCGCCATCTTCGAGAACGACACGCTCCATCTGACGCTGGACGTGAAAGATCGCGAGCTGCGCTGCCTTGCGCCCGACAAGACTCGCGCGTCGCCAGAAGCCACCACCGAAGACGATGCTCGCTGCTTCTGGAATGAAGGCGATGTTTTTGCAGAAGCTCTTGCGCGCGACTTCAAGGACCGCGGTTTTGCCAGCGCCTGGTCCGCCGGTGACGACGACCAGGAGACACTCAGAGTTGCCACGCAGACAAGCGGGCTCAGTATTTTGTGGACTCACCAATTGCTCTGTCATCAGTCCATGCTCCTCTCAGCGCAGGCCACGCAGGATGCCGTCAATTCGCTGGCGAAGCGCGTTGAGGCTTTCCTGCTCGTCCGCGCGTAGCGCCCACCGCGCACCACCGCACATCCACCGTGCTCAGAGCTGACGTGCGCCGTCACACCGCGCACGTCCAGCGGGCAATAAGCCATCGCCACGCCGGCGCAGGCTGAAGCCTCCGCACCTCGCAGGGGGCTCAATGCGGCACGGTGGGCAGCGGCCAGCGCTCGATGTCGCTCGGCCTCGCGGAGATGCTGCTCCGTTGGGTTTGATGCGGAGGCCCAACAGACGACTCCTGCGGGGCGCTCGCCCCGACTAGAGCAAACCGCATTGATCGCGTAAGACCGGTACTGCTTCTCATGTTCCGCTGCCGTTTGCTCCTCTTGGACAGCGGCCCGTTCTTGCTGGGCAGCGCCGGAGCCATGCACTTGGACCGCAGGTGCGCAGGCGGCGAGCCACAGGCTCAATGCCTGCCAGCGCCCGCGCGTGCGGCTGTCGCTCTGATGCGGAGTGTTCCCCATGGGCCAACCTTCTTTCCGGCCTGTCGACCGTAAGCGCGTGAAGGTTCAGCCCACCCTCGAATGGATCGATGTGCAGAAATGGGTAGACCTCCACCGTGAATTCGTCAGCGCGAACTCAGGGCAGAGGTCTAGATTCGTAGGATGGTGCGCAGAGAGGGGGGAGGGCCGCGCCGGAAGGGATCGCCGCGCGTCAAACGGCGTAGCTGCAAGGGAGCTGGCTCAGCAACACTCATGAGCGGAGGAGATACTGCCAGTAGCGCCACAACGATGCGGTCGCGTGACTGTGGATTTGCAACCTGGGGCGGCTGTGCATCCACGGTCGCCGGATCGGTCAGCTTGCAGCAGTCGCCAACGCGCCACTCTGGCTGAGATTGTGCCAACCCTTGTTTTTCTGGTGGCGAACAAGGGTCCAGAGAACGTCCACCATCGGTACAAACATACACGGGCAGCGTAGGCACCAAACTATGGGCCAGCATGAAGATCGTGAATAGGAAGGCCACGAGCCGCTGCACGGATCGAACCGTACTCCCCGGCCTTTGTCCTCTGCAAGTCGAAAGCTCGCTGCCGTCTGCCAAATCGCGACGAGCAAGTTTTTGTAAGATGGTACGATCTGCGCCAAAGCGGTTCATGGCGTCGCAGTGGGTACAAAGATCGACGAAGGGGATAAATTGATTAGGCTCTGCGCGACGATCAACAAGGATTCAACGATGCAGACTGATGAAAGAGGACGAGCGTACTGGAACCTTCACGCCAAAAACTACGATCGCGCCATGGTTCTATTTGGCCGCCCCATCCCAAGGATGGTTGAACTAGCCGCTGATGCTGTGCGTGGAGTTCCGCGGGTTCTCGAGGTCGCCGCAGGCACAGGACTCGTAACCACAGCGTTGGCTCGCGAAGCGCAGGAAGTGATTGCCACCGACTATGCTGCTGCGATGGTGGCAGCACTCGAAGCCAAGGTGCGTGGCGCTGGGCTTGCGAACGTCCATTGCGAACAAGCAGACCTCTATGCCCTGCGCTTCGATCCGGGTTCCTTCGATGCCGTGGTTGCCACCAATGTGCTCCACCTCGTACCGGATTTGGCAGGTGCGCTGACGGCGCTACGCCGGATGCTCAAACCTGGCGGTCGCCTTATCGTGCCCACGTACTGCCACGATGAGACGGCACTCTCTTGGGTCCTAGCGCGCCTGTTGGCTATCACGGGCTTTCCGATGCACCGGCGCTTCACGGTGCGGAGCCTGCGCGAATCGCTGGTGGGAGCCGGGCTGGACATTTCGTGGGCAGAGACGCTGACAGGAGTCCTGCCCATTGGATATGTGGATGGAACTTTTGGCTAACGAGGTCTTCGAGTCTGGATCATCATCGGGCCTCTAACCGTGGCGGCGCGGCTGCCGCTTTTCAGTGTGCATTCGTCCGTACCTTCGTTAGCAGCACGCCGATCTGAGCGCGGTGGTGCGCTACGATGTCGTCAGGGGTTCCCCATGCTGACGCTTTGGTCCGCAATGCGCCAAGGAGCCGATCCAGGCTATTCACCGTCGGCGACTCGAACTCGTCGCCGTTTTCCTTCATCGCCAGGCGGACCATTCCCCGGATGTCTCGATGTAGCTCCTCATCCGAGGGGACTCGGCTGGCTAGCGTCTGTTTCACCCGGGCCAGTGTCTCTCGCTGTGCGTGGAAGAAGCACTCGATCATCAGATCTCGTGCCTGCATGGCTGTCGGCGAATGAAGCGTTTCGAGAGGCAGTTCCCAGCATCCGATCTGTTTCATCTTCATCACATGCCCCTTGTGGATGAGTGAATGATCTGAATTACAAATTGTCTCACAAAAGACCGAGATTGTGAAATCGTGGTCCAACCAAGCAGCGGACGCAGGTTCCGACGGCGGTGAAAAGAACGCGTTGCCAGGCCGAATCATTGGCGCTAGGTTTGCGATCAATGCAGCGCCTCGCGCACATTCTGTTCGCGATTTTCATGCTGGTTCACGCTCTTGTGCCAGCGCTGCCTGTCTTTGTCTGCACGGATGGCGGTCGCTCGCTGAGTCCCTGCTCGCCGCCGCAGGAGAGCGCTTCCTCTCCCAATGCCGCATGGAATCTTGAGGACTGCTGCAAGCTCACTGCGCCTGCTGTTGTGGATGCGAGTCCTCCGGCTTCACTCTCGCACAGCCGTATCCTGGCAGTCCTGTTTGCGCTCCTGCCTGTGCCGCAGCATTCCTTCCTTTCACCCCCATCGCAACGACGCAATGACCCCTTGAGTCGCGGCGATCCGACGCTGCGTAGGCCGCCTCCTTCGCTTCATACTATCCTGCGGATTTAGATCGCCGCCCTGTGTTCGTTCTATCGAACGCACGGCGGAGGTCTGCCCATTGTCCAGCAGCCGTTTCATGGGCTTGATCCTTCGCTTGCTTGCCCTTGCGAGGAAGAAAGACCATGAAGCAACCACGCTCGCGGACACCATTCCGCGACGCAGACGCATCCAGAGAGCATCCAGCAGCTCAAGTTGAGAGTGGACAGGCTCGTGCGAACACAGCACTGAGCGCGGTCCCCTATTTTTTCGTCCGAAGTGAAAGAGGAGTGCCCATGAACGCACAAACAGGAGTCCCCATGAAGTCAAAACCAACATCGTTCCGTTCCCGCTTCCTACTGCGTGTGGTGGTAGCCACGGCGCTCTCGGTCGCGCTCGCAACGGTCACAAGTTGCAGCATGAAGGATGAGTACACATTGCCCCAAGTGCTCGATGTCCCGCCCTATACAGGCGCATGGGACATGCAGAAGCTGACAGACAAGAATCCCGATCCCAGCATCGTCGAAGTAGACATCGAAGCGCGGGTGACAGAGGTTGAGTATCTGCCGGGAAAGAAGACACCGGCCTGGGCGTACAATGGCAGCGTTCCGGGGCCTCTCCTCGAAGCGAAGGTGGGAGACAAGGTGGTGGTTCACTTCAAGAACAGCCTGCCTGATCCGACGACGATTCACTGGCATGGCGTACGCGTTCCGAACAACATGGACGGCCATACGCTGATGATGAATCCGGTTCCTGCGGGCGGAAGCTTCGACTACAGCTTCCAAGTCCAAGATGCAGGAACGTTCTGGTATCACCCCCACGTTCGTTCCGATTCACAGGTGGAAAAGGGGCTCTATGGTGCGCTGGTGGTACGCGCGGCCAGCGAACCGATGCTGACCAGTGAACGGGTGGTGATGCTCGATGATGTGTACCTGGATGCGAACGGAATGCCGATGCCTGCCGGCGACATGATGGAGCTGATGATCGGCAGACAGGGGAATCTGCTGCTCGCAAATGGGAAAGCGCGACCTATTCTCAATCTCCGCACCGGAGAGCGTCATCGAGTGCGTCTCATCAACGCGGCGAATGCGCGCTACTTCCGGCTCTCGCTTCCGGGTCACAAGCTGACGCTGCTCGGAACGGACGGCGGTTTCATTGAGACACCACGTGAGCTGGACGAGCTGCTGCTGGTCCCAGGCGAGCGCGCCGATGTTGTGATTTCCGCAGCGGCGTCGCCGAGTACCGCGCTCGATGTTGTGACGCTTCCGTACGAGCGCGGGCACGGCACGGGAGCGCTTCCGCAAGCGAACGTACTGCGCGTGCAGTACAGTGCAGAGGCGGCAGTGATGTCGCCCATGCTGCCCGGGAACCTGACGACGATTGCGACGCTTCCTGCTCCGGTACGGACCCGAAGCTTCATGCTCAGCGAACAGATGATGCCGATGACCAGCGGACACAACGGCCATGGCAGCAGCAGCGCCAGCACCATGATGCCGATGTTCACCATCAACGGACAGGTCTATCCCAACGTTCCCATCATCAGCGCCAAGCTCGGTGAAGTCGAACAGTGGGAAGTGATGAGTGATGAAGCGATCGATCATCCGTTTCACATCCACGGCTTCTCCTTCCAAGTCCTGTCGCGCGAAGGAGTTCCCGAGCCGATTCGTGCATGGAAGGACACGGTGAACATCAAAGGAAAGGAGACACTGAAGCTCGCGGTACGCCTCGACGGCTTCGTCGGCAAGTGGCTCTACCACTGCCACATCCTGGAACATGCCGAAAACGGAATGATGGGCGAGCTGGACATCAGTCCGTAACGATCTGTGCTGTTGCAGCTGCCGCCTTCTGAACCGAAGCTCATCGGAAGGTGGTCGCGAAGCAAATCATCATGGCTACCAAGAACTGTCCGACTCCAGCAGCGCTGCTCCGCGCTTTTTTGGAGGGGGCCAAGCCTAGCCTGCTCCTCCATCTGAAACACTGCCAATCATGTTTGAACGAGTGGACAGCGATGGCAGAGCTGAGAGTGCTCGGACAGCAGCTTCCCCTGCTGATTCCCGACGAAACCCAACGCAATGTGGTGAAGACCCGGCTGTTGTCCAAGCTGGATGAGGCCGAGTTAGCCAAGTCTCCCGTGAAACACCGCAGCTCACGGCGTCAGAAGTGATCTTGAGGCCAAGGACATACAGAGTAGGCACGAACTCCACCAATGTGGGCCGCCGAAACCAACCCCCCAGAGATGAAGACCTGGCTGGTCGGGGCTGGGTCTAGGGCATGACGCCTTCGCTATGACGGCAACTGATCCCATTGGGTTTGTTGCCTACTGCGGTGGTGCTCAATACAACACCTGCCACTGTATCAATCGCCTGCACGCTACCATTCACAAGAGTCGTCGTCCACGCCTTGGTTCCTTGGGCGTTCATCACTACTCCGTGGGGTGCGGGATCGACGGAAACGGCATGCCGCAATTCCCCTGTCCGCGCGTCGATTTCAAAGAGGCTCCGGCCCGCTGGGTCGCTGCCTAGCATTCCTTGATCTGCAACCCAAACGGAGCGCGAATCCGGCGATGGGTAAAGCTGAACCGGGCCTGCGCTTGTGGTCGGGAGGTTGAATAGGGTCATTGCCTGCGACAAGAGGTTGAGGTGAGCCACTTGGCGTGTGTCGTAGATCGTTGCCAGCGCCGCGCTACCGTCAGGCAAGATCGCCGTTTGGACAGCTCGCCCAGGAAGAGCATAGCGAGTGACTGAGTCCCGCACGGTATCGATCAGAACCAATGATCCATCACCCATACCAGCCACGGCGAGAAATTGACCATCAGGCGTGATACGCAGTCCGTGAGGTCCGGTGCCATTGGGTAGCCGGATTGACCGCACGACTCTGCTCTGCGCTAGATCCACCACGAGAACAGCGTCAGCCTGGTTAGCCGTCACGTAGGCAATCGTTCGGAAGATGACTACGTGCGCAACATGCAGTTCTGAGCCGAGCTGAATCCGAGACACGACTGAGTACGTGTTGATGTCCACGCCGATGAGTTCCTCCATCATGACCCCACCCGTATGTGTCCCCCCCTCTGCGCTCGGCATCGCTGTGAGCCAAACAATTCCGTTCGGGGCCGCCTGAACATTGTGGACCGCCACCTTGACGCGGGCACCGTGCGCGGCCAGTGATAAGTCTACGGTGCGCACCATGCTTCCGGTTTCGCCATCGAGGACAGCGAGGGCTCCATCATCCTCCACCGCAGCGAAGATGAGGTCCCTGGGCGGAGGCTCGGTCGAGTGCACGGCGTCATCCGAGCAAGCGATCAAGGTCAAACCCAACAATAGTACCAGGAAGTAGCGCATCGTTTTTCTCCTAGAACGGGCCCGCAGCGAACGCCTCGGGCGGTAGTGATCCATCTAGGCACCTACGTTAAGAAACGTGACAGGGCTAAGTTGCTCTTCCGCCGAAGACCCGTCGTAGAAGCACAGGAACCACGCCCACCGCGAATCCTATACCAAGGCCCATGACCCCCAAGTAGCCGACGCAAGCGCAGCCCATCGCCCCAGTAAGAAGCGCAAGCGACGATGCGGACAGACAAAACCAGATTCCTGCCCTCCGCTGGTAGCCTACGCCCGCTACAGCAAGCCCCGCCACGACCCCACCGAGCGTGCAGGCAGGGACACAGTGCGAACTGCAACTGTCTGCTCCGCATGCGTGCAGGTGATTGGCACAGAGAGCAAGGACAAGGGGCACAAGACCGGCGGAGATTCCTGGGAGCACAGCCTTCTGTGGGTCCCTCCCATACCAAAGCATGCCAGCACCGGCGACAATGGTCGCGATCCCAAACCAGAACGTTGAAGTGGGTCGATTCGCCACGCGGGTAGCGACCACGACGATGAGCAACATTGGGGCGATGCCCAGGAGAGCAAGCCGCAGGCGTCCCAGCTCGTAGGCCCACCGCACACGTCGTTGTAGACGGCTGAGATCAGTCGAGTCCATAGAGTCTCCTAAAAGTCTTACGGAGTCGCGCCAGTGCACGTTGTCGTCGCTTGCGGAGTGTGACTCCCGAAACCAAGGATGCCTCGTCCCAGAATGTTGCAAGCAGCGTCTCGCGATCCGCATCCGAGAGTTCGCCAAGCGTGGCGACTGCCGCAGCCGTTAGGCTCCGTCTCACCAACTCCTCCTCGGGATGCTCACCACTGCGCTCGCAACCAGTCTCTTCGGCTTCGCGGCGCCGCATCCGTTTACGCGACAACGTTCGACACTCCCACGCTGCAATCGCCATTGCCCAAGGCATGGCTGGACGAGTCTTGTCGTAGTCAGATGCACGCAAGAGGATCTTCTGCATGGCCTCTTGTGCGGCGTCCGCAGCATCGGCATCGTGTCTGAGGAGACTGACGCAGAACCGATGAATGGGGCCACGCAAGTGCTCGAATACGGACGTAAACACGGCGCGATCACCATCGGCAAGTCGTGCCATAAGTGCATCGAAGGTGTTCGGGTCGGTGTGCATAGTGCCGTCCAAATTCCATAATGAACTTAGTTTAGGAGCGCTATCTCCAGAGTGCCCATGCGAGGTGGAGCCTGGCACTGCACACCGCCGATTCATGCGTGTTTGCGACAGTGATGATAGCAGCTTCGCTCACCGTCATCCCGACGACGACCGTGACAAGAGATGCGTGCTTGATCTTCGACATGCGGAAATCCTTGGCGCTGCATTGGCCTCGTATTCTTGAGTAGGCACGGGTGCTCGTTCGCGTGACACCCATCCACTCATCGTCTTGCTGCCGTCTCCAACTTGGCATCTTGTCTAGCCAAGTCTCGTCGAGCCTGTTGCGCGATTTTGACGCTCAAATCGGTCCCACAACGCCGTTGTGCTGGACCCAACCGATCACCTCAATCTCTTCCCACAGATTCTGCCCAAGCGAATGCCTTGCTCACAAACCCCGACATCTGCCGTGTGTGTGGGACAAGGTGAATGTGATCGTTGGGGCTTGGTTGCACAGCGGACCCCGTGGGTCCACCCCTTAAGCCCTGAATCGACGAATCCGAGTGCATACAGCGTCGCGAGCCACTGATGAGGGACTTGCGCCGGTGGCCGCGCTCGCTCCAGATGCTCCAATCGCCAAGCTTTGACTCCGAGACGCGCTGCCAGCAGGTCGCGTGAGATGCCCAGCCGCTCTCGCTGGGAACGGAACCAGTCGCCAAAGCGAGGCTGCGGTTCCTGAAATCCCAGCTCGCGCAGCGTGGTCAGCCATGCTTGGGGCACCAACTTTACTTGGCCTCGCTCTGGCAGCTCCAGCAAACGAATCTCCATCGCGCTGCAACGAAGACGGGCAGCAAGGCCGGTGACGCTCAGCCGCAGTCGCAGCCGCGCTTGACGGAACGACTCACCATCGAAGTCAGGATGGAGATGATCGCCTGGTGAACTCGCTGCGCCAACGTTCGGAGTCGGCACCACTGCGGGGGCCATGGCGTCGTTCGCCTGAGGGTGAGTGGACACCGGGAGGCCGATGCAACTGCTGCGGGAGCGTCAGCAACCGCGGAGGCAGTTGTGACCGGGGAGGTCAATCGCCCCGGCATTTGGCTTGCCGAACAAGTGATTGAGCCCGGTCCGTTCCTCTCACGGCTTTCATCAGCGGAATTCAGGCTCTCAATGTAAATCCGCTTCGAATACTACTTGACCCGGAAGGTCAACTGGGAGACGGAGCGGTACGGACCCTCTGAGAGCTCGTTACTGAGTAGCTGGGCACTGACCAGATCGACGGCAATGCTCTGTCCTGCCCAGTCCGCCCAGATATCCGCAGGGACAGAGGTGGTCTGGCGGCTGGTGATCACGCGGTAGGACACGTGATCGCCGATGGAAAACTTTATGTCGTAGACGAGGCCGGATACGGGGGTTTCGTGCTGAGGCCGGAGAGCGCCTCGAAATGCCGTCGGTCCTGCGCCCGAGCAGGAGATGTTGCCTTGGGTGCTGCCGGGATTGCTGGCTGTCGGTTGCCAGCTGAACTTCACGGGTGTGTTGCTTGGAAAGTCCTCCGCAGCCGGTCCGGGGATTGGCTGTAGCCACTTGGGACTGGCTTGGGCGCTGGTCTTCACTCGATCAGTGCTCTCATAGTCATCGAACGTCTGCTTATGTTCATCGGTGGCACAGCCCTCGTAGGTAGGCTCCACGTCGCCCGACTTGCTGCAAGAGACAACCGACAGCGCGAGCACCAGAGCGAAAGATCCAAACTTCGACGACTTCATGAGCATTCTCCTATGTGGGTCTGCGGGGGGTGTTTCAGAGCGGTGGAAGGAACACCAATCCATCGGAAGAGAGGCCGGTCTCCACGAACCCGCGAACCTTCCAGGCTGCGAGATCTAGGAAGACCACCGAGCCCTTGCGCAGAAGATGATCTCCCTCACAAACGACTGCTGCGACACCGCCCTGGGGCAAAGCCTGCAGAGCCTGCGGGCTCAAACAAGCTTCCTTGGGAACCGACAGCTCCCTGGTTTTCAGGGTCGCAAGATCTATGGCTGTCACATGGTCATTGCCCTGGCTGGGCACGTACAGATTCTGATTCCCGGCTCCATCTGTCCCAAAGTCAGCAGACATCGCCATGCTGCCGACCGGAACGATCTTGGCCGGGTCCATCTGTCTCGTTTGCGGATCGAACACCCGGACATCGGCGGACTTGTTGTTGGAAATCCAAACCGCGCCGGATTTGTGGACCCGTAGTGCATACGGTGCGTAGCTCGGCGTGCCGGGCTTGCCTGGGCTGGGACCGACCGGAATCTTGGCCACGACCTGCGGCTGACTCGGCAGGCTCACGTCGAGAACCGCCAGCTCGTCAGAGAGTGTGCAGGTGACATAGAGCTGCCGGCCATCCGGCGACACCGCGAGTCCCTGAATCGCCGGACACACCAACTTCATGGCCAGCAGTTCCAGCGTCTCGGCATCGACAATCGCGACCTTGCTGAAGCCTTGCTCTGCGGGACTGTTTTGGGCGATCTGGTCGTTGAGCCGTTCGGTGTCGTTGTGGCTGACAAAGACCAACTTCCCATCGGGGGACAGAGCAATATTCCCTGGACTCCGATCGAGCGTCACCTTCCCGACTGGACGATTGGTACGCAGATCGAGCTTGACCAGCGTGCCCAGGACATTTCCCATGCCGTGAAGGCCGTGCGGTCCGGTACCACCGTTTGCGACGTGATTGGACAGCGTGAAAAAGAGGAAGCGGCCATCGGTCGTACTGACCACGCGATGGGGTCCCTCCAGTTCGAGCGGCTTGTAGCCAACGTTGGCCGTTCCCAAGAGCTGCGGCTGATCGGGGGCGTTGACGGAGACAAACGCCAGCGTGTCATCGCCGTAGTTGGGAATCGCCAGTCGCGCCTGTCCCGCATAGGCAGGTAGCGGCGGATCTCCCCAGGAATTGCCGGTCGGGAACACAACCTCTCGATCACAGTTGCCCGACAGCAGCAATAGCAGCGAAATCATTCGTCGCATGGACGCACTCCTAAGCCCGGCACCCTAGCACAGCCCGTCCGAGTGCTTTCCACCGGTTTTCACAAATTTGTCGCTGCGATTCCGAGCTTGCCGCGCAGTCTGTGATTGTGGCTAACATGCGGACGATGAGACTCGCCGCTCTTGCGATGGCATTCTGTGCGTTCGCCTGCGCCCCGGAACAAGCTGCCGACCGTGGTCTGGCGCTTGCCAGCGATCCCCGGTTTTCGCCGAGCCCCTCGAATGTTTTTGCCTGCACCACCTGTCATGCGGTGCCCGAAACAGCGAAGTCAGCGACCGCACGACTTCCTGGGTTCCCTCTCTCAGGCGTGGCCTCCCGTCCCAGCTTCTGGGGGGGCAGCTCGCACTACCTGCTCGATGCGGTAAACCAGTGCTATGTCGATTTCATGCGCGGAGAGAAGCTGGCACCAGACAATCTCCAAGGGCTGGAGCTGGTGGCCTATCTGAAGTCCATCTCAAAAGGCCCCGATTCCGCACGGCCTTGCACCGTCGTCAGGAACATCGACGCAGCGTACATGGCGAGCTTGCCAGTGGGGAATCCGGGTCGCGGTCAAGCGTCGTACCAGACAACCTGCGGCTACTGCCACGGTCAGATTCATACAGGGGAGGGCCGTCTCGGTCCGTACATCTCGCTGATTCCCGACAACACCATGGCCGCTTTCGGTACCCTGGCTCGCACCGTCATCGCCGAGAAAGTACGCCACGGCAGGTATTTCGGAATTGCCGGAAATATGCCGCTGTACTGCGTCGAAGCTCTCAGCGATGCAGACCTCTCCGATCTGCTGTCCTACTTGTTCCAGTAACCTGCTACTCGACCAGCAAATCACCCATCATGCCGCGCTCGGCGTGCTCTGGGATCGTGCAGTGGAACATCCACCTTCCGAGCGGCTGATAACGCACCGCAAGCTGTACCGTCGACCCCTTGGGGACATTGACCGTGTCCTTCCAGCCAAAGTGAGTTGCCGGAATGCCGCCAACAGAGAGAACATCAAAGAACATTCCATGCAGGTGAAATGGGTGATCCATGTCCTGCGTTCCTTGAAGTTCCCAAATCTCCATGTCGCCCTGGCGCACCGTCACTGGAGTATTGAAGGGCCAGCGCTGGCCATTGATCGTAAACTGTGGGCCACCTGGGCTGTCTTGCTGGGCCAGCGAAAAGGTCCGCTTCGGCGTGCTTCCATCGGTGGGAAGCCGATTCAGCACTCGCCATGAAGTCGGCAGAGGGAGCGGCACAGGACCAGCGGGACCGTACACGACCTCGAGCAGATCGAGCGACCGGGGATCGGGATTCACTTGTCCCCGGTCATAGAACGCGGTCTGAAGGGTGAGTCGCTCCGCCTTCGGCTGGTCGAACGTCACCAGCACGTCATACCGCTCGCCCGGTGCGATCAGCAGCGTATCGGTGGCATAAGGAATCGGCACTAGGCCCCCATCCCAACCGATGACCAAAAAAGAGTGACCGGGCAGGGACAGGTTGAAGTAGCGACCGTTGGCGGCGTTGATCAGGTGCCAGCGCTCTCGTGTCCCCGTAGCGATCGTGAGGCTTTTGCCTTGCTGGCCGTTGACGAGCAGTACATTGCCCTGCCGACCCGTCGTGAGGTCCAGGGCCGTGGTCTGTTCTTCCATGTGACCATCGACCCGCAGCTTGACATCGTCCAGCACCAGGCAGCGATCGGCGGCGACATCAATGGGAGTCCCTCCCGAAACGATCATCGGAGCGTAGAGCCCCTTTTCAACCTGCTCAGCCGCGTTGACATGAGGGTGATACCAGAAGGTTCCAGCATCAATGGCCGCAAAGCGGTAGTCGAAGGAATCACCCGGACGGATGGCCCTCTGCACGGCTGTGGAGCCGTCCTGCTCGGCAGGCAGACGGAGGCCATGCCAGTGAACGGTGGTCGGCTCGGGCAGTTCGTTGCGCACATGAACAATGACGAGATCGCCCTGCTGGGCTTGCAGCATCGGACCCGGCACGCTTCCCACTGATCCCGCGAGCGCGCCATCTCGGTAGGCCCAGACTTGAGCGCGAACTCCAGGTACATATTCGGTCGTGGAGAGTCCAGCCACCAGCTGAACCTCGACGACATTGGGGTCCGGGTTGATATCGGTCAGCGGAACGAGTGAGGCGAGCGGAGTACGAGGAATGACTGACTCCCCGCTACCACAGGCGAGCAGCGAGATCACCACCCAGAGCGCAGCGTTAGTTGTTGGGCGCACCGGCCATGATCCAGCTCTCGATCTTCTTTTGATCCGCTGTGCTCAGCGCTGCCGCAGGAGGCAGCGGCATGCGGTCCATGAGCACCCCGGGCGCTTTCTCGCAGCTGCCAGCCCCCGTCGGATCACCAGCCACCACCTGATACACCTGGCTCTGGATCAGCGAGTTCGCGGTGATGTATTTTCTGAGCGGCTTGTTGCAGTTCCAGGAGTCGAGTTGGGTCAGGCGCTGGTGCAGCGTGAGGTCCGGACAACCGGTGGCCTGGCCAGCCATCGGACCGGTGGGAAACTTGGAACCGAGCGGCACATCTTCCAGAGCGAGCCAGCTTCGGCAAGCAGAGGCCGGTGCGGGCGCATAGGCATCGCGTCCATGGCAGCCGGTGCCCGCCGTTCCGCAGTACGTCTTGAAGAGCGGCACCAAGTCAGACTTGAGCGACACGGGCCCCGCTGTACCGGGGATGAGGATGCTGACTTCGTTCGAGGGATCAGAGGTGACGGTACCAGCAGCGGCGCGAACTCGATAGAAGTAGGTCTCTCCCGCCGAGACCGGTTCATCGTGATACGTCGTCGTGCCGGTCTGGACTGTCGCGAGCTGAAAGTAGGTGCCCACTCCGGTCTTGCGCTCGATGCGAAACTCCGTCTCGCCCATGGAGTTACTGTTCCACATCAGGTGAACACCTGCTCCCAGCAAGGACGCCGCCAGGTTCGAGGGTGCCGCAAGCGACGTGGGGATCTTTGCGGAGCCGCAGCCCACCGCTGCACTCATGACCAAACAACAAAGCGCTAGCTTTCGCATGATTGCCTCCGAGACTAGGTTAGATTTTTGGCGGAGAGTACGCTGCGGAGGAAACGGATGTACAGCCGAAAAGTGTGCTGACGACAGTCCTGGCAAGCCGATCGTCGGCTGCCACGCTACTCGATCATCAGCATTCCCATCATGCCGCGCTCGGCGTGTTCCAAGATATGGCAGTGATACATCCACATTCCCAGCGTCTCATGGCGCACGGCGAACCGCAGCTTCGATCCCTTCGGCACATTCACGGTGTCCTTCAGACCAAAGTTCACGGGAGGTACACCATCGACAGAGAGGACCTGGAAGAAGTTTCCGTGCAAGTGGAAGGGGTGATCCATCTCAGGGTTGCCCTGGATTTCCCAGACCTCAAGGTCACCTTGCTTGGCCGCGAGGGGCGAGACTTTGGGGAACTCCTCACCGTTGATCGAGAACAGAGTCCCCGTCGGATTCTCGTGCTCTTCGAGCGCAAAAATGCGCACCGGCGTGCCTGTGGCATCCAGGCGAGAGAGCGTGCGCAGAGAGCTGGGCAGAGCCATTGGCGGAGTGGGCGCAGGTCCCGTGGAGTCATAAGCCACCTTGAACAGATCTTGCGGCCCAGGATCGGGGATGTCGTGGCCGCGATCGTAGTACAATGTCTGGAGGCTGAGCAGCTCCAGCTGCGGGTGGTCAAAGGTCACGAGCACCTCGTACCGCTCCCCCGGTGCAATGAGCAGCTTGTCGGTGCTGTACGGGCGCGGCAGAAGACCCCCATCCCAGCCAATGACCAAGAAGGAGTGACCGGGGAGCGACAGGTTGAAGTAGCGACCATTGGCAGCGTTGAGTAGACGCCAGCGTTCCCGCGTTCCGGTCGCGACAAACAGAGTGGCTCCCTTCTGGCCATTGACCACCACGACGTTGCCCTGTCGCCCCATCATGATGTCGAGAGGATTCGTCTGGTCCTCCATCTGTCCATCGGCGCGTAGCTTCACATCATCAAGGACTAGATAGCGATCTGCCGCTACGTCGATTGCCTCACTGCCGGTCACAACAATCGGAGCATATAGACCCTTCTCGATCTGCACGTCACCGCTCAAATGCGGGTGGAACCAGAAGGTACCAGCGTCGAGAACCGTAAAGTTGTAGGTGAACACTCCGCCTGGCTGGATGGCTGTCTGTACTGCCGCCGATCCATCCTGGCTCGCAGGCAGACGGAGGCCGTGCCAGTGAATGGTGGTTGGCTCCGGCAGCTCATTGCGCAGATGCACAATGACTCGATCTCCCTGCTTGGCGAGCAGCATGGGTCCCGGCACCGTCCCTACCGATCCTGCAACTGCCCCATCTCGATAGGCCCAGACTTGGGCACGACTTCCAGGCAAGTACTGGATTGTCGAGGGTCCAGCAACCAGCTGAACCTCGACGATGTTGGGGTCCGGATTGATATCAGTCAGCGGTGTTGGCATGAGGAATGGTTTGGGGGTCATCCCACCGCCACACGCCATCAAGCACGTTAGCAAAAGCCCCGCCGCAAAAGAGGCTGGGCGCGCAGCGATGAAGCGACTCATATTCCTGCCTCCTGCTGGGCTATGGGGCTTTCATGCTCACTTCGTTGGAGTATGTGGAGAGACGATCCCCAGCGGCGGCTCGCACCCGGTAGAAATAGGTCGTGCCCGAGGTCACTGGCTCGTCGTGGTACACCGTCGTTCCAAACGGAACCGAGGTGAGCTTCGTATAGTCGACGCTGCCGCTCTTGCGCTCGATCTGAAACTCCGATTCATCGGTCGAGTTGCGCGTCCAGACAAGGTGAATGCCAGCACCCAAAAGCGATGCCGTCAGGGCAGAGGGAGCAGGAAGGGGGGCACTGCTCCCGCAGCCAAGGGATGCACAGACACTGAGTACACCAAACAGAAAAAAAAGCCGCTTCATGGATACCTCTCCTTACAACTAGGTTTGATGGAATTGATACAGACCACCGACGGAAGAACGGATGCATTGGCTACCGCGTGACTCGACACGCGGTCCCCCCCGCCGAACCAGCGCTCGGGCGGCCCGAGACGCAACCCATCGCAGATGTCAGCGCAGCAGGCAGCAGCAAAAAAGCGGGGGACATCATACCGAGCTTGCGGCTGCGACCCTGGTTCTGATGAGTCATGCATCTCATGAAGCGATAATTGTACCGCACGCGCTGGCCGAGCCGACGGAGTCGCCGTAACCGTGCCCAACGACACAGGAATTGCGAACTCGCCCAGCTAGAACGAAGCACAGTGGCGCTTTGCCAGTCACCACCCATGGGGCCAGGAAGTGGGGTTTTCGCCAGGGTCATGGGGCCAGTGCAAAGGACGGGACCTAGGCGAGTTTGCGCAGCAGCGAGGACTGAGAGTAGAAGCAGACCTCCCGACGGCGCCGCGATGGTCGCCTGGAGGTCAGATGAGCCATCGGGAGATCTCGATGTTGGAAATCAAGGAAGTGCTGAGACGGCAGGAAGCGGGCAGTAGCGCGCGGCGGATTGCGTGGGAGCTGGGAATCGACCGCAAGACGATGGGACGGTACCCTTCGCCAAGAATCCAACACTCGCCGTGCTTGCATATTTCTTCGGATGT
>CAYTGC010000046.1:0-26730 GCA_964437195.1 uncultured Myxococcales bacterium
GCCAGCTCATTGGGAATCGCCAGCTTGAAGCTTCAGGACTCGGCTGGCGAGCGATAACGGCACTGTACCAAGGCAACCAGGAGACCGCGTTTGCCCTGTTTGCACAGGCGACATCACTCATTGATTCGGTCAGTAGTCGCTCACATCGACTGTCGCTTCACGGCAGCGTTGCGCTTGCTGCGCTGCGGATCGATGATCTGGAGAGTTGCATCGAGCAGTGTGATCGTGCGCTGGATCTGATGGATCAGGGACTGGTTCCAGCCCCCTCGTTCCGGGTTGGCTACTCGTCCGTTTTGCTCGCTGCATTTGGCATGTGGGAGCGTGCGCAGAGCACAGCCCAGGAAGTGACGGCACTGCGTCGGCTGGTGCGTGCCCTCTTCCACATGATGTCGTTCGGATTTGTCTTCCCGATCGGGCGTCCGTGGGCCCTGCTTGGGGTTGGCCGCCTGCTGCACAAGAGCGGCGCCGAGCTGCTCGGAAGCACTGTGTCCGAGCGGGCGCTTCGTCTTGCTGCGCAGCTTGCGCTCCCGGTGAAACAGCAAGCCTGCCCTGAGCTTCTGCCGACTCCGTAGCGTGATTCCGCGCGTTCACGAACGCTTCGATCAGAACAGCATCATCATCATGGGATGCCCCAGGATGCTGAAACCAACGTGAGCATGTGGCCACAGGCTTAGTCCGGCTCCACCCACGAGAATCAGCCAGCTTCCAGAGAGAAAATACAGCAGATGGGGCAGGGCGTTTCGGAGCTTGTCTGGCAGTGCTTTGAGCAGTCGGGGAAGCTGGGTTGCTAGCAGCAGAATCGGAGTGGTAAGCGCAACAAGCAACAGCATCACCAGCGCACCGTGAAGGGGGGAACCCGTGAGCGCGGCTTGCGAGAGCGCCCACGCTGGGATCATGCAGGGAAGGAGTCCCATCAGCGCACCGAGAGCCAGCTCACGCAGCGGATGTCGACTGGCGAGCAGTGGCAGCAGCGAACGCTTGGCCTGTGAAAGCACGTACTGCACCACCGCCGCCGGGGAAAGCGAGACAGCTCGTCGGGCCCGCAGCGGGACGAGCAGATCCTCTTGTTTTGCAGCCAGAGGAAGTGGTCGGAGCGCGCGCAGCGCAAGACCACACAGCACAACCCCAGCGACGATGGCCAGGACTGCGCCACCCGTCTGTGCGGCATGCGAAAGACCTGCTCCTAGGAGTCCGGCCAGACTTCCCAGCCAGGCGTACGTAAGGCCTCTGCCTATTTGGTAAGACAGCACTCCGAGCACACCCTGCAAGCGCGTTCGGCCACGCATCACGCCCGCAATGTCAAAGCCGGAAAGCAGAGGGCCACACATCCCTACGCAGTGCACGCTGGTCCACAGAAGGCCAAGCCCCAAGACCTGTGCGTACGCTGGTGGGAGCGTCATCAGCGGGTGACTCCTGACGAAGCGGTTCCCATCGGTCCGGTGAGTGCAGCATCAATGTACCGCTCGGACTTGGACGCGCTGTCTGACACCTTCAGCTTCACGCGCATTCCGATCCGATAGGCAGCACGTGGGACCGATGCGATGACTGGAACCTCGATGCTTGCGAGCGATTCCATCTCGACCTGTGGCTGCGGAATGATGAGCTGGATCGGCTGCGGGGAGCCGTTTTCGATGTGCAGTGTGCTCTTGCCCGGATTCTTGTTGATAAGGTGAACAATGAGCTGGTTTCGGACCATGTCCCCGTCGATGACGAACGTCATTCCGCGTGCGTGCATCAGGTTGGATTCAAACGCGGTGTGGCGCAAAAACAGCGTGGTGGAAACAATCAAACCGAGCGCACCGAGCGCCATATACAGATACAGGCGTGGGCGCAGGAATCGTCGCTGGTCGCTTTGAAGACCGCGTTCGGAGTCATAGCGGATGAGTCCTTTCGGGCGTCCAAGCTTGACCATGATTTCGTCGCACGCATCAATGCAGCCGGCACAGCCAACACACTCCATTTGTAGACCGTTGCGGATGTCGATTCCGGTCGGACAAACCGCCACGCAGCGATGACAATCGACACAGTCGCCGACACCTTTGTCGTGCGCTTTGCCGCGAGGCTCTCCTCGCTTTTTGTCGTAGCCGATGACCACGGTGTCGCGGTCCTGCATGACGGATTGCAAGCGGCCGTATGGACACACAATCAGACAGAGCTGCTCGCGGAACCAAAAGAAATTCCAGTAGACCACTGCAGTCATTCCGACGCCCCAAAGGAAGGTCGAAAAGTGCGCCAGCGGTCCGTCTTTTATCATGAGGAGAAGCTGTCTTGCCGACACAAAGTACGCCAGAAACAGATGCGCCAGCCCATACGCGATGACCAGATAACAGGTGTGCAGTGCGATCTTCCGCAGGACTCTTTCGACCGTCCACGGGCCACGCGCCAGCGCTTGACGTCTGCTTGCCGGACCTTCGATAAGGCGCTCGATCCGACGGAAAACGCCTTCCAGGAACACTGTCTGTGGACAAGCCCAGCCGCACCAGATGCGACCAAACAGCGCCGCCATGACAATCAGTGAGAAGCCAACTCCGGTCAGGATAAAGAATGCCAGATACAGATCCTGGGCATTGAACGTCCGACCAAACAGGAAGAATCGGCGTGCGGCGATGTCCAGATGGACCGCGGGATGGCCACCTACTGTGATCCAGGGCAGCGAGATGTACACCGCGATCAAAAGGTAAAACACCAGTGGTCGCAGATTGGAATAGCGACCATGCACCTCGGCTGGGTAGATGTACTGTCTGGCTCCGCGCTCATCGAGCATGTGGAGCTTGTCTAGTGTCGGATCTTCGCGCTTCATCGAACTTTGCTTCCGTCCAGCTTGTCCCCCACTGACGCTGGAAAGACAATCATGCGCCCTCCGTTTCGGATTGGAGGGCGGGGGGAACTACTGGGCAGGAGCCGCCTCACCCGACGCAGTCTTGCCTTGTGCTGCCTTGCCTGCGATGTTCTTTCCGCGCAGCGTCAGCACAAATGCGGTGACTTCCTGAACCTTGGTCGCACCAAGCACTGTTTTCCACGCAGGCATTCCCTTTTCCAGGATTCCGGCGCTGATCACCTGGTAGGAGTCTTTCGGCTTGGCACCGTGCAGATAGTAGTTGTCCGTTAGATTGGGTCCGACTTGTCCTTGTCCTTCTGCACCGTGACAAGCCAAGCAGTTCTGTTTGAACACGGCGGCGCCACGCTCGACAGCCGCTGTATCCTTGCTCAGGGCGAGCAGCTGGTCGTCGGTCACCCCTTTGCCTTGGGCTTCCAGCGCGGCCATTCGCTTGTCTTCTTCCTTCTGTGCTTCTGCGACTTCCTTTTGGTACGCCGCCATCTGGGAATCGCCCGTTTGCGACGTGTGGTAGTAGAACCAGTAGCCAAAGGAAAAGACGATCGTTGCGTAGAAGGTCCAAAGCCACCAGCGCGGCAGCGGGTTGTCGAACTCACGAATGCCATCGTATTCGTGGTTTGTCTCTACATCTTGTCCAGGTACCGCGCCGCTAGGCGGGGCCGCGTTCACATTTTCTTGCGCGCTCATGAATCACACTCCTTTGAGCTGCGGACTCGCCGACTGGGCCAGCACTGGTCGCTTCACTTCGCCCTCGTCACCGAGCGGCAACTGGGCTGCGGAATCGAACTCGCTCTGCTTCTTTTTGCGATAGGTGGCAAACACCACTGCAACAAACGACAGCACGAACGCCAGCATCGCCACAATGGGAAGGACGAGGACTCCCTTTTGACTGAAAAACTCGTGGTACATGGGGTCCTCCTTACGGCGCTGCCTGCGCGAGCGGTGGCACTCCCTGGGGTTTGCCAAGCCGCTGGAGATAGGCGATGAGTGCCACCATCTGGCTGTCCCAATCGACCGTGATTCCTTGACCTGCCAGATCCTTGGCAATCGCTTTGGCCTGGGCCTCAAGCTCTGCATTGCCATGGCCAATCTCTGTCGCGGTATACGGAATGCCCAGGGTCTTCATCGCATTCATCTTCACCGCTGTATCGCCCAGATCGAGCTTGCTCTTGGCCATGAAGGCATAGGCTGGCATGTTCGAGCCTTGCGACGTCGAGCGCGGGTCCATGAGGTGCTGGTAGTGCCACAGGTTGCCGTACTTGCCGCCGACGCGGTGTAGGTCCGGTCCGGTGCGCTTGCTGCCCCACTGGAACGGGTGGTCGTAGATGAACTCGCCCGCCGTGCTCGGATCGCCGTAGCGCAGCTTCTCGCTCACAAACGGACGCACCATCTGCGAGTGGCAGGTGTAGCAGCCTTCGCGAACGTAGATGTCTCGACCGTGCAGCTCCAGCGGGCGATACGGCTTCTGAATGGTTCCGGTGAGAGGCACTGCACGATCCACCACGATCGTCGGCAACAGCTCCGCCACACCACCAATCAGAACCGCCACCAGCACCAGTGCTGTGAAGATCAGCGACCGACCTTCCAGCGTGCGGTGTAGGTTCAGCCGTCCGGCATCGTCGCGCTTCATCGCGTACGAGATCCACATTGCCAGCACGAAGCCCGAGATCAGCGTCACCACCGGAATCCAGATCTTCACCGAGTCGATCAGGAAGAAGGCGGCAATTCCGATAAGCGCCACCACCGACAGAAGCAGCGGACGCGAGAACAGAATCGCCGTCCACGCCACTTCCTTTTCCGCCTGTTCTTCTTCCACCACCGTAATCGACGTCTCGACCACTTCACCCGCCGCGATGGTCTGCCAGAGGTTCACGATCATCAGCACAAAGCCGGTGATGTACATAAGGCCACCGACCATGCGGGTGATGTACATCGGGCGAATCGCGAGCAGCGTCTCGACAAAGCTCGGGTAAAGCAGCGCCCCTTCGGGATTGACCGCTTTCCACATAAGACCTTGCGTCACACCCGCGATCCACATCGAGATGGTGTAAAGCAGGATTCCCACCGTCGCGATCCAGAAGTGAATGTCGGCCAGCGACCGCGAGTGAAGCTGCCGATTCCACAGCTTGGGAACCAGATAGTAGAACATGCCCGCCGCCATGAAGCCGTTCCAGCCGAGCGCTCCGGTGTGGGCGTGACCGACGATCCAGTCCGTGTAGTGCGCAAGTCCCGACACGCTCTTGATAGACAGCAGCGGTCCTTCAAACGTCGCCATTCCGTAGAACGTCACACCCGCGATAAAGAACTTGATCACCGGGTCGGTGCGCAGCTTGCCCCAGGCTCCGCGCAGCGTGAGGAGTCCGTTTACCATGCCACCCCACGACGGAGCCCACAGCATCACCGAAAACAGCATTCCCATCGACTGCGCCCAGTCCGGCAGCGCGGTGTACAGAAGGTGGTGCGGACCCGCCCAGATGTACATGAAGATGAGCGCCCAGAAGTGCACGATCGAGAGCCGGTAGGAATAGACCGGACGCTCTGCCGCCTTGGGCAGAAAGTAATACATGATGCCGAGGATTGGCGTCGTCAGGAAGAACGCGACTGCGTTGTGTCCGTACCACCACTGCACCAGCGCGTCTTGAACGCCCGCGTAGATCGAGTAGGACTTAAGACCCGTAAATACCGGCAGTGCCAGGCTGTTCACGATGTGCAGCACCGCGACGGTCAAGATCGTCGAGATGTAGAACCACAGCGCGACGTACAGGTGCTTTTCCTTCCGAATCGCCAGCGTCCAGAAGAAGTTGATGGCGAACACCACCCAGATGAGCGCAATCAGGATGTCAATCGGCCACTCAAGCTCGGCGTATTCCTTTCCTTGCGTGAAGCCAAACGGCAAGGTGAGCGCCGCACAGACGATGATGAACTGCCAGCCGTAGAAGTGGATCGCAGACAGAAGGTCCGATCCCATCCTCGTCTTGCACAGCCGCTGCGTCGAGTAATACACACCGGCAAACAGCATGTTGCCCACAAACGCGAAGATCACTGCGTTGGTGTGCAGCGGGCGCAGTCGCCCAAAGCTCAGGAAGGACGCGAGGTTCAGCTCTGGGAATGCAAGCTGCGACGCGATCAGGAGCCCGACGATCATGCCGATAACGCCCCAAAACATGGAGGCCAGCATGAACCTTCGGACCGTTACATCATCGTACGTAATCCGTACTTCTCTCATGACCTACGTTCCTTTGTTCGGAAAAGGGGTGGTGACGACCTTGTGTTCCTCGTCGGAATCCAAGGGCAACAGGGACAAACGATCTGCGTACTCGTGGCTGCGCCGCTTGTACAGGAATCCGAACAAGATTCCCGCAGCGATCACGAGGAGGAGACTCACAAACAGGGTGAGGTAAAGGGCGTTCATGGTGACGTTCCCAGCGCGAGCTGAGCGCTCGCATCACCTTGGCCCACGTCGGATGCCGCCCGACCTGGGCTGGTGGTGGCAGTATCTTCGGGGTCTTCACGAAGCGAGCGCACCGTAGCAAAGATGATCAGAAGTGAGCTTATCGGCATCGCCACCGCGCAGCGCAGCGGCGTCATCAGTCCGGCGAACGAAAGAGACAAGACGACCAAGTTATAGATCGAAGCCAAGCCCAAGTTGCGCAAGATGATCCGGCGGAGCCTCTTTGCCGCGCGGAGCGCTTCACTCACGGGTCCGATCCCGACCCCCGAAAAGTAAAAGTCGGCCCGGGCCGGCAGCGTCGGTCTATCAATCGCCGGTGTCCCAGCACACGCCGCCGCCGAAAAAGCGAGCGCATCGTTGATGCCATCGCCAATCATCAGCGTGTCGCGCCTCTCTCCGTCAATCTGCTGTACCAGCGCCGCCTTTTGTTCCGGGGACAGGCCGCCCATCGCCTGCGCGATGCCTAGCTCCTGCCCGATTCGCGTGACTTTGTCCTGCCGGTCCCCCGATAGGATGAAGAGCTCCAAACCTGCATCTCGAAGTGCTGCCACCTCCGACATCGCGTCGCGGCATAGCGCTTCCCGCAGCGCAAAGCGAGCCACTTCGGCACCATCGCAGCTTAGGACCGACTGCGGCTGGGAAGACTCGGCTTCGCTCTCTGTGGCACCGAACTCATCGCTAGGCAAAGCAAAGCGCGGGGTTCCGAGCCGATACGTATGGCCGCTGTGCACAAGGGACAGACCAGCTCCGGCGTACTCTTCCACTTGCGCGCTTTCATCGAGAACGTGATGCGTCGTTCCGTCTCCGAGCGCCGCAAACAGAGCCCGACTGACTGGATGATTTGATCGCGCCACCATTTGGAACAGTGCCTGCCGATGTTCCAGCCCCAGCTGCGCAAGCGGCGCTCTGTTGGCCAGCGTCAGCTCGCTTAGCGTCACGGTTCCGGTCTTGTCGAGCAGCACCTTGCGCAGTCTGAGAGCCCGATCAAAAAACGACGGCGTCCGCACAAACAGGCCCCGCCTTCGCAGCCTGGCTTGCGACAGCTCATACGCCAGCGGCGTCGCAATTCCCAGCGCACACGGACAGGTGACCACCAGTACCGCAACGGCAACTTCCGTCGCTTGCAGCACTCCCTTTTGGACCCACAGCAAAAAGGCCAGGCTCGCCAAAAGAAGCACGGTCGCGACGTAATATCGGCTCAGGTAGTCCCAGAAGTCGGCGCGAGTTCCTGGCCCCACCGCGTCGCCAGGCAGCGGCTTTTCAAGACTCGGCGCGCACAAAAGGTCGCGCAGCCGTGATGCACTGAACGCTTCCTCAGCGCGCAGTCGCACTGCTGCATTGCCACGGTTGTGGGCGCCCGCAGGAATCGATTCCCCTTGGTGGAAGCGCTTTGGGGCTGACTCTCCCAAGATCCAATCCAGCGAAAACTCACCCGCGCTCTCAAGAAGCTGCGCCTTCACCGGCAGTAGCTCGCCTGGCGCGCAGAGCACGACATGGTCTTTCTGAAGCTGAGCGGCTTCTGTCAGCACAAGACTGGCTCGGCCCTCCCCGGCATCAGAGATCGTGCGGACCAGCAGTCCTGACACCGTGTCGTCTGCCAGCAGTCGCTGCCGGTTGTGACTCGCCAGCCGACGCTGAAGCAGCCTTCCAAGCAGCATCAGCGTGATGAAGATGCACAGCGTATCGAAGTACGAGGCGCGGCCTTCCGCTGCGAAGAACGACCACACACTGCCGACGTAGGTGAGCAGGATGCCCAGCGCAATCGGCACATCCATGTGTAGGATGCCGCGGCGAATCGCCTGCAAGGCACTGCGGAAGAACACCGTTCCGCCGATTCCCACCGCTGCCGTACCCAGCAAAAGGCCGCCGTAACCGAACAGCTTGTAAATGACAGGGTCTTCGCGCTGTGACAGACCAAAGTAGGTCGAAAACGCAAAGATCATGCTGTTCATCGCCAGCGCCGCACTTAGCCCAAGCCGCAGCACCAAGTCATCGACCTTGGCATCGCTGTCTTTGTGGGCGGGTCCGGTGCGATAGCCCAGACAGTCCGCGTCCTCGATGAACTGCTCGACCGCGGTGCGACCCTGTTGTTGCCTGCGGTAGCACAGCTCGATGCGGCCTATGGCGGGGTTGACTTCGATGCGAGCAGCGCCCGGCTTCTTCAGGAACAGCTTTTCCAAAAGCCACACACACGCGGCGCACTCCAGACCCTGCACATCCAGCCGCACAGGCACCAGATCAGCGCCACCGGCTTTTTGCTCCGCCTGCTCAAGAACGGGTATCAGCCACAGCCTTTCTCGCTTTTCACCCCGGTTGCCGACCGCAGACAGCCGTGTCATGCCACGCAGCGCGTAGAAGTTCGAAAGACCGATGGACTCCACCAGGGCATGCGCAGCCTTGCAGCCGACGCAGCAGTACGGGCGGTACGGCGCATCGGCCTCCGCGGGGGAGTTGCAGTGTGGACAGACGGTAGGAGCGGTCATGGCCGCTCTGGCTCCTTGCTGGTTCTGGGTGATAGGGAACACCTTCTAGTACAGGAAGCAAAGCCTTTGCCAAGGCCTCTCAGCAACGGGACTGTGTGGTGGGTTGGATACGGTGTGCCGATTGGGAGCAGAGCCACTGGCCGCAGTGTACCCGATCGGAGCATCAGAGTCGTCTACGTCGCGTCTCCTTGGGCGCTCTGATAGAGTACGGATTTGTCGATGCAGCCTCCTTCTCACCCTCGGCATTTTCACCTGCTCAGCGACGCAGAGCTTTCGGCCCTTCTCCCGGTGCTGCGCTATCTGCGCGAGCAGCGGAACAGCATTCTCGACGAGTTTTACAAGCGCTACGTGGTGCACTTCGGCCAGCAGGTCAGCCTCGGGTTTTCCGATTTTACCACCCTGTACGGGCGGGACCTCGATGCGATGATCCAGCACCTTGCCGAGCTGGACATGGAGGACTTTGCCGCTGAAGTTCGTGCTGTCGGCTATGCAATGAGTGAGCGCGGGGTCCCATTTGCCGAGGTGATTTCGTCGCTGCACTTGTTCGAGGAATCGGTAGGCGCAGTGCTCGGTCCGGCGGTGGCTCGGGGCGAGCTGCACCCCCGGGTCTTCCAGATCTTCGACAAGCTAAGCCACTGCCGAATCATCGTGCTGGCCGGTGCTTTCTTCTCGGGTCAGTCGATTGAGGCAGAGCTGCAAAAGCGCAACTTGGCGGAGAGCGAGGAACCCAGCGATCTGGGTCGCTTGTTTTCATCCCTCGTCGGCAGAAGTGAAGCGATGAAGCGGCTGTTTGCCCAGCTTCAGGCCGCGGCGCACAGTCCGGGGGGCGCGGTCCTCCTCGTGGGAGAGAGCGGAACCGGCAAGGAACTGGCGGCTCGGGCGCTGCACAAACAGAGCCGTGGCGTCAAACGGCCTTTCGTCGCCGTAAACTGCGCGGCGCTCCCTCGCGAGCTTATTGAGAGCGAGCTGTTTGGTCACCGGCGCGGGGCCTATACCGGCGCGCAGACCGAGTACGGCGGTCTGGTGCGGGCTGCTTCGACGGGAACGTTGTTTCTTGATGAGATCACCGAGATGGCGATCGAGGTTCAAGCCAAGCTGCTGCGGGTTCTCGAAGAAAAAGCGGTGCGTCCGGTCGGTGCACCCGGCGAGATTCCCGTCGACGTACGCTTCATTGCCTCCACCAATCGCGATCCGCAGAAAGCCGTCGCTGCGGGCCTTCTGCGCGAAGACCTTTACTACCGGATCAGTGCGTTTCGCATCGACCTGCCATCGCTGCGTGAAAGGCGGGGCGACATTCCCCACTTGGTCCGTCACTTCGCCGAGCTGCTTCACCAGCGCGGCCTGCGAGGCCTTCAGCACATAGACTCGGCGGCGCTGCGGGCGCTTCAGACCTATACCTGGCCGGGCAACGTCCGCGAGCTGCGCAATGCCATCGACTTTGCGCTTACGGTCGGCAGCGGTGCAACCTTGGTCCGTGAAGACCTGCCGCCTCACGTCTTGCGCGGTGCCGCCCCTGCGACCGTCGGCGACCCGGACCCAGGCAGTGCTGCACGCGGGGACGATTCACGCGCTGGCGGCGCGGTGGCGACCCCAGAAAATCTAGCGCCAGAGCCGGTTCCGACGATGGAAGAGGCCGAGCGGGAGCTGATTCGTCGAGCCCTGGCTGCGACGGGTGGGAACAAACTCCAAGCCGCCCGAATGCTCGGGATCTCGCGCCACCGCCTCTACGACAGCCTCCGGCGCTTCAAGCTGGATGAAGCCGACGCCTAGGCTCTCACTGTTCCCAATCGGTACAGTCCTTCCCTCTCCTTGTGTCTCGGGATGGCTTGGCCGAACTCTTGCATCGCTCCTATCCATGATGGGGCTCTCTCGCAAACCGTCCGGACCTAGGAGCGGCGCAAACAAGTCGACCGAGCCGCTCCCATCTTCTGTTCCTGCGTCACCAGCTTCTTCGGCTGGCGCACTTCCGGCCAAGGGCCCGAGTGGACCGACGCTCTACTCGATGATGATTGAGCAGCACCATGAGATCGATCAGCTGCTGAGCCGGATTGTGCAGGCCATTGAGCGAGTGGTGCAGCCAAGCGACCGGGTCGTACCGCGGCGGCTGCTTCAGCGCTTGCGCAAGACGCTCTACGGGCACATCTCGCTGGAAGACGGCATCCTGTTTCGTGAGTTCGAGTCGCAAAGTGGCCTGCTCGCCGATGGTCCGACGGCTACGCTGCGACGTGAACATCATGTGCTGAAGGCGCGCATCGACGGACTGGCGGAAGACCTCGACAGCGCCCCGGTGCCGGTTCTAAAGCGTCATCTCGAAGCGTTTTGTGCCTTGTATGCCGACCACTGCAAGCGGGAAGACGTGCTCTACGGCATCTGCGAGAGGCTTTTGTCACCGGAGCTTCTGGCCGAGGCGCAGAGCCTTCTCGGCAAGAAGTCCTCGCGCGGGCCGGACTCGCGCTAGGCGAGCGGTTTCTGCAACAGGATGCCGGACCACTCTTCTTCCTGAAGATGTTCTATAAGCGCTAGCCCGCGCTGCGCAAACGCCGCGATGACGCCTTCCGCCTCGATGGTGAGGATGCCTGAGCCGATCAGCACGCCGCCTGGGGCCAGTCGCCGCACCATGTCCTCGCACAGCATGTGCAGCGTCGGGCCGGTCAAGTTGCCAAACTGCAGCGCAAACTGCCCTTTGATTCGCTGGAGTCCCTTGGTCGTTGCCGACAGCCTCGCGGACAGGCCGTTGCGCTCGGTGTTTTCGCGCGTCACCTCGACCGCCTCGGGATCGATGTCGATCGCAAGCGCGTGTGCATCGGGCAGAAGCTTGAGCGCAGCAAGCGCTAGCACGCCACAGCCGCAGCCGACATCGAGGATCTCGGCCTGCTGGGTCGTCGCAAACGGAGTCGCAAGCCGAGTCCGTGCAGCTTCTGTCTGCGGATAGTCGCCCAGCTTGCCGAGCAGAAGAAGACAGAGCCTCGTCGATGCATGTCCGCCGGTGCCAAACGCCCGCCCCGGGTCCATGTGGATGGTGATCTCGCCTGGCTCGGGCTTGTGGGCGCCGGCTTCCCAGCTCGGCACGATCGCGATTTGGCCGATCCGGCGGGTCGCAAAGTACTGCTTCCACACGTCGCGCCACTCCGAGTCGTCGCGCTCGCGCTGCTCGACAAAGACTTGGCTGCCATCGGTCACCAGGTCATGAACCGCGACGAGCAGTCCGTCGACCTGCTGCACCTGTTCATCGTCCAGGTACAGGTGAAAGCGTGTCCTGCCGACGGGCGGCGCGTCGAGCGTCCCCTGATCACACTCTTGAAACGGCAAAAGTCGCTCGCCGAGCAGCATGCCAAGCGGTTCCGAATACGGGGCAGCGACTTCGATCCGAAGCTCTCGATATTGCATCGCGGGATGGATAGCAAAGCCGCCCAAGGTCAAGCAAGCGCGTATGCTGCGGCCAAGACAAGGGCTTTGGGTGGGTACGAAGAATCGCCCAAACCTTCGATATACTGCGGCCATGTCTAGACCTGCCCAGCCTGCGTCGCTCCGCCGCTTGTCCGCCCGTCTGTTTGGCGCTTGTGCCGCTCTGTGCGGCACCTTGCTTGCCCAGAGCGCTTCGGCAGACGCGACGACGATTCCTTGTGGACTGGTTGAAGCCGGTACGATCCACATCGACGGTCTGACGTCGGACTGGGATGGCGTCATGCCGAATATTCCCAAGGTCGCGCCGGGCCTTTCTGCCGCCCCGCGAACACTTGGCGCCAAGGTGTACTGCAACTACGACGACAAGCACGTCTATCTGATGGTCGATGTCGATGACGATCTGATGGTGCGAACCAAGGGCGGTGGGATGGAGGAAGACCACGTCCAGTTTGCTTTTGGCGTCGTCAGCAAGGCCGGTGAGCTGGAGCGAATCGATCGGCTGCGGATCTGGCCCGGTGTGGCGTCGCAGAAGCTGCCGCGGATCGTGAAGTGGGAAGCGAAGAAGCCGCCCAAGGTGATTGCGGGCGAAGGGCCAGTCGGGCGGCTCAAGCCCCTCAAGGGGCCGCCCGCCATCGAGGTCTACGACGCGATGCAGCAGCGCGGCTATGTCCTTGAGATCAAGATGCCCAAGAAGATCATCCCTGGCTACCGCGAGGGCTCGCCACTGAAGTTTGCGGTTGTGGTGAACGACAGCGATGGCAGCGGCAAGGAAAAGCAGAGCTACGCGGCGACCTCGGCAGTCGAAAAGGACGCCGAGCTGTCCGAGATCGGCTTCGAGGAAGGACACTCGGCGTATACCGAGCTTTTGCACGACCTGAAGCTGTCCGAGAGCGATGTCCACTTCAACAAGAACGCCAACGTCGGCGAAGGCCCTGGCAAAGTGGTCGCCGCAGGCAAGTACTTGGCGTTTTTGGGCAAGGGCTACTGCTATCAAGAGCTGGCCCCGTCACGCAAAGACGTGACCGACGTGCAGCTTGTGCAGCTTGATGCCGATACCTTCGGGGTTGCGGCGCGGGTCGTCGAGCGCAACGCCAGCGGCAATCGCGAGGTCCTGCGGCTTTACAAGCTGGATGGGCAGCGCTTCCAGCCGCTTTTCCAAGCCGAGGTCGGAAAAGAGCAGGGCAAAAACAAGCTGTCCGTCAAAGTCGAGTACGTGAAGAAGGGCAAGGGCAGCGACATCGAGCTAACCCCCGAGCCCGCCGTTGGCTTTTCGGAGGCAACCTGGCGCGAGCTACCGGCCCAGGACATCGAGCCGCTGCTTCTGCCCTGGCAGGACAAGAAAGTCCGCTACACGCTGCACCTTGGCAGGTACCAAAAGGTCGAAAAGTAGAAGCGGTTTCCGCGCGCCCAGGTTGCGTCGTAAAATCGGGGCGGAGGTCTTTAGGTCGTGCAAACTTCTTTGGCCCAGCGGGTGCTTACGCTCTTCTCTCTGCTTCGCCAGCGCAGCGACGTAAGCTTCATCGACTACAGCACTGGCAGTGGCGAGCTGCCGACGCTTGTGGATCAGGTCCACTGGGATCCACGAATCGGAGAGGACTTCCGGGCCCTGGCGCGCGAGGTGTCGCGCCTTCTGTTCACCTATCAAGGGCCAAAGGGGCCGGACGGTGAGCCGATCTCGGGCGGCATCAACCTGTCGTTGGATGTCGGCCCGGCCGAGCTGTATGAGCCCGAGTGGGTGCCAGAGGTAAACGGCGAAGCGCCCAAGGTTGAAAAGTGGATCTTTTGCGATGTCCCAGACGACTGGAACGGTGAGAGCACCAACCTGGCGCTGCTTCCCGACCGCAGCGAGTTTCTGTACGTCTATGACAATCCGCGCTGGATGGGCTCGCTGACGGACTATCTGACCCTTGGGGCGCGGCGCGGCTTTGTGTCGTACTGGCCGAACATCACTGCGAATGTCCGAAACACTCCGGCGGACAGTCTGGCGGTTTTGCGCAAGCACAGCTTGGACGAACAGACGCCCAAGGAAGACATCCTCTTGCGGCTGCACAAGTTCGGGATTGATGAAGCACGGGCCCGCGACCTGTGGGACTGGCTCGGTTCGGACCTGTCGCTCTACTTCCGGCACAAGTAATCACACGCCGATCACGGTTCCATTTCGCCTGGATCGCGTTTTGAGGTCGGGAAAGGCCGATCCAGGCGGCCTGGAATGGCAGATCCCGACCCAGACCAGCGATCCAGGCAGCCTGGATTGGCAAATCCTGACCGGATCTTGCGATCCATTTGGCCTGAACTTGGCAAAACCCCACGTAGAGGGGCGATTTCGCCAGCCTGGAACCGCAGACCCTGACCGCAAAGGGCGATCCAGGCAGCCTGGAATGACAAAACCAGGCCGCAAGAGACGATCCAGGCAGCCTGGAAAGGCAAAACCCGACCTCAAAACGCGATTCCGGCAGTCGGAAGAGCCGGATCTCAGCCTCGAAGCGCCTTGACCGAGGCCGGACCTGCCGCTTTTGGGCCAGCTTAGCCTTGGTTGGCGGCGAGCTTGACCGGGGCGTCTGTGGACGGAATCACTTCCCGAAGCCGCAGCCGCACCCGACGCAGGCCACGATGGGTATCCAGCTGCGGAACAAACGTCAGGTTCAGCTTGCCGCCTGACTTTAGCTCCTGGGCCCGTGCTCCTAGACCAAAGCCGATGGCATCTCGCAGGGTGCCTCCCGACCGGAGGGTCAGCTGAAGGTGTCCCGAGCCGACGACGCGGTGGCGCACAAGCTCTGCTTCTTTGATGAGCAGAAGGGGCTCATGGTTGCCGATGCCAAATGGCTCTAACAGAGACAGCTCTTGGGTCAGCCGCTCGTCAATCTCATCAAGAGATACCGTCGCATCAACGCTGACATCGGTCGAGGTCAGGCGCTCGCCAAGCTGCTGGCGATAGGCCGTGCAGAGCGACTCGCGCAGGGGCTCCAGGTTGTCCATGTGGACGGACAGACCGGCTGCCGCCGCATGTCCCCCGTATCGCAGCAGCAGGGGGGCGGCTCCGTGAAGCCCTTGATACAAGTGGAAGCCTTGGGCGGTGCGCGCCGAGCCGCGACCGACATCTTCCTCAAACGCAATCACCACCGACGGTCTGTTGTAGATGTCCACCAGCTTGGCGGCGACGATTCCGACGACGCCCGGATGCCAGCCCTTGGCTCCGACGACGATTACCTCGGGGCTGCCCTTGCGAAGCTGCTCTTCGACAGAGGCCCTGGCTTCTTTGAGCACGCCTTCCTGTACCACCTGACGCTTGCTGTTTAGCTCGTTGCAGTTTTCGGCGTGGGTACGCGCCTTGCGCTGGTCCTGTTCGATAAGCAAAAGCAGCGCTTCGGTCGCATCGCCCAGCCGTCCAGGCGCGTTGAGGCGCGGTGCCAAGCGGAAGGCGACATCGGCAGACGTGCCCGGCCCTTCTTCAAGACCGACAATCTCACAGAGCGCCCGCAGTCCCGGACGAGAGCAGCGCTTTAGCTCGCGCAGACCGGCATGAACCAGCACGCGGTTTTCATCCGCCAGCGGGGCGAGGTCGGCAATCGTTCCGACAGCCACCAGGTCGAGAAGCTCACGCAGATCCGGCAGGTGGGGCCAGCCCGCCGCCTTGAGTCGGGTGCGCAGTGCGGCGGCCAGGTAGAAGGCAACCCCAACCGACGCCAGTCCCTTAAAAGGGAAGGCACAACCTGGCTGATGGGGGTTCAGAAGCGCCAGCGCTTGCGGGGGCCTCTCTGGCACTTGGTGATGGTCCACGACAATGACGTCAATGCCCATCTGTTTGCACAGGGCGAGCGTCTCGTGGTCGGATGTGCCGCAGTCCCCGGTGACAATCAGGTCGCAGCCGAGGTGGGCCAGCTCGTGCGCGTCGCCCTTGCCAAAGCCGTAGCCATCGCCACGTCGCGCCACGCGTGGGGCCACAGTCGCCCCGGCACGGTTAAGAAAGTCCGTCAACAGTGCGCAGGTCGTGATTCCGTCGACGTCATAGTCGCCGAAGACGCCGACCGTCTCGCGGTCGAGAACCGCACGCTTTAGCCGCTCGACTGCGATTGCGAAGCCGGCCATCGGCTGGACGCCTTCAGGAGGTCGCAGATCCGACAGCCGTGGGTCAAGAAACCGCCTGGCCTCTTGCTCATTGCAAATGCCGCGATTGATGAGCAGCTGGGCCGTCAGGTGACGAAGGCCAAGCCTCTCGCCCAGTAGGCGAGCCCGGCGTGGATCTGCGGGCCGCACAACAAAGCGAGCCAAGCTTGGGTTCATACCGCGATATGGTGGTAGCTTGGCGGGGAAGTCAAGTCTTCAGAGGCAAAAAGTGGCGAGCGGCCTCGACTACTCGCGTGCCCACAGGCGGGCTTCTAGCTGCGCGAACAGGGCGAGCGCTTGCACCGGACTTGGCAGACCGGCGGCCTCTTGGAGCAGCGGGTCAGGCGCCGCGGTCAGCTCGTGGCGGAGCTGTGCAAGTGCCTTGGCCTTGGCTGACACCACGCGCGACCGCGCTTCGGCATCGAGCTTGGACGAAAGCCAGTCCGCGACCTGCCAGGACAGCGCGGCGTGACGCGTCTCGTCCCGCGCGATGCGCAGCATGGCCCGTCGAACTGCCGGATCGGTGGCGCGGGCTGCCTGCCACCGTCCGACCAGCGCCCCGAACGTTTCACGGACGCAGCCTTCGGTCATGTTTTCAATCGCTATGGCCTCCAGCGAGCGCCGTGGCGTCGGGCTGACCGAATAGCCCCGGGATCGTCCGCCATAGCGGCGGGCCAGGCGCCGAACGACCTTGGTATGGCGCACTTCATCGCGGGCGGATCGCTGGGCGTGTCGCAAGAGCGACTGCGGCGCCCCGTGTCGGGCAAGCTCGGCCCGCAAGATGCGAAACGCAGTGACAGACGCTGCTTCCAGGCGAGCGTTGTCGGCAAAGTAGCGACCGACGCAGCTTCCTCGGGCGCTTGGCTGGCTGGCCACAAGTCCGTCTGGGCGACGACCGATGACACAGCCCGGCGTCCCAAGCTGGAGGGTGGTCGAGTCGATCTCGGTGACGTTGCCCGCTGCATCGACGTGCAGCAGGTGCTGCTTGATTGGGCTCGACGAGCCGCAGCCAGTGCCAGAGTAGGTCACGACATCGTAGCCGTCGCCGCTGCGCTTGACCGAGCCTTTGCTCTTGTCGGTACAGCTGATGTAGCGACCGCTGTTCAAGGCGGCAAACAGCGCTTCTTGCGGGGTGTCATAGGGGGCCAAGAAGGCGTCTAGGGCAGCCTTGGAATCGACCACGATGACCTCTTGGCCTCGCGTCGCCACAAAGGCACCGGCCTCGCAGTAGTCCGAGCAGCGCTGGTAAAAGCCGGTCGTTGGCTTCGCGGCGGCAAAGGTCGATTCACACATCGGCTTGTTTGGGGCCGTGCTGCACCTTGTGCCGATGCTGGAGACTACCGCAGGCATGTCGGTGCCAAACGAGGGCGATGGAAAGGTGCGGTATTCCAGGTAGTCAACGGGCTTTGCGGGGCTAAGTCCTTCGATAGACAAGGCGTAGCCACCGGTGCAGACCGGCGAGTCGTAGGACGAGGTATTGACGCCACAGCCAGCGCTGACGAGCAGCGCGCTGTGCAGGGCGCGGGTCAAGATGCGGGACAGGGATCGATGCCGCATGGGGAACCTCCTTCTGGTGAGGATTGGTATAACATGCGGACCATGACGCGCTTGTCTTTGCTGCTCCAGCGTTGGCAACAGCAGTTACTCGACCCGGCGGAGCGGGAGCGGCTCTCGTCGATCGTGGTTGCGGACGAAGGCCATGGGTATGACGTCTTCGGCCTGCACCGTGAGTGGGTGAAGGGCATGCTCGGGTTCTTCTCCCCCCTTTATAAGCACTGGTTTCGCGTAGAGAGCCATGGGGCAGAGAACATTCCCAAGCAGGGCGCGGCGATCCTGACGCCCAACCACTCGGGGATGATTCCGCTGGACGGCACGATGGTCTACTGCGATGTGGTGCACAAGACGTCACCACCGCGGGTGCCGCGCACGGTGATCGATCACTTTGTGCCGGGCTTGCCGGTGGTAAGTACGATTTATGCGCGCTGCGGCACAGTGGGTGGAAGCCGCGGCAATGTTCACCAGCTCCTTTCGCGCGGAGAGCTGATCCTGCTGTTTCCCGAAGGGGTGCCAGGAATCGCGAAGGACTATCGTGACCGGTACAAGCTGCGTCCGTTCCGGGTCGGCTTCGCCGAGATGGCCATTCGACACAGAGCGCCTGTCGTGCCGGTGGCCGTGATTGGGGCGGAAGAGCAGTTCCCGGTGCGCGTCCAGCTGCCGGTGCACGTCTTTGGGTCCCCGTATCTTCCGCTCAGCCCGATACCGATACCGCTCCCAGTGCGCTATCACATCCACTACGGGGAGCCGATTGCGCTGCATGAAGGACTGTCCCCCCAGGACGCCGATGACCCCGATGTGGCCGCCCGCGCGACGGCGAAAGTCCAGGCCGCGGTGCAGGCGCTGGTCGATAAGGGACTGCGTGAGCGAAAGGGGGTGTTCGTATGAAGTCCGTGATGGTGACCGGCGCAACCACGCCGCTTGGGGCCGCGATTGTTGCGCGACTGCTCGCCGACCAGCGTGCCTATTCGGTGCTAGCAGTCGGCGCCGAGCCGCATGACGACGTCAAGGGTCTGTTTCCCAGCTCTGGGGTGGTCTATCTGCAAGCGGACCTGACCCATGCGCGGGCGCTGCGGACGCTGCTGTTTGCACCGGCCAAGGACCTGGCGGTCGAGACGGTGATTCACACCGCCCAGCATCGCTTGGCCCATGCAGAGGGCTTACGCGTGCAGAAGCTGAATGTGGACTGCACGCGCGAGATGGTTCGTCTGTGTGAACGGCATCCGACCATCCGTAGCTTCATCCTGCGCAGCCATGCCGAGATCTATCGGGTCAGTGCGCTAGAGCCGGAAATTCTCGACGAGCGACATCCCATCGACTTGTCGCCTCGGGCCCCGCAGTGGCTGCGCGACCGGGCAGAAGCGGACCTACTGACCTGTGCCAGCATGGGTCTTTCGCCACTGTCGATCAAAGTGCTGCGCTGTGCGGAGTGTCTGGCGCCCGACATGGGAAGTCAGCTCTTTGACTTTCTGTCGTCCCGCGTCTGTTTCCAAGCGATGGGATTCGATCCGATGCTCAATGTGATTGCTTTGCCGGACCTTGCGCGGGCGTTTTCCCTGGCTGTTGCGAGTCCGGCTCATGGCGTGTTTAACATCGTGGGCAAGGACACGCTGCCCCTGTCTGAGCTGGTCCACAAGATGGATCGAGTCTGCCTGGCGGTCCCGGCAGCGCTTCTGACGCCACTTTACTATCTGCGCAGCAAGGTGATTGGCAGCGACTTCCGCTACGACCTAAACCAGCTTCGTTTTCACTATTCGGGGGTGATGGACGGCAGCCGGGCCAAAGAGGTCCTCGGCTACCGTCCAGAGCAGTCGCTCTTTTGGGGCAGGTAGCGAGGAAGAACTAGCCGACGGGCTGGGTGCAGACGTTGGCGCTGCAGACCAGGCCACCGCAGCAGCCGCCACCACCGCAGGTCTGTCCGGATGGGATGCACTGCTGGGGCGTGGCGCAGACTCCGCCCGAGATGACGCCCGAGCAGCACTGCGTTGCGACATCTGCCTTGGCTCCGTCCTGACGGCAAGCAACGGGGGCCCAGTACGCCGAGATGTTCTTGGCGGCGACGTTCTGGCCAGGCAGCCAGTAGGGGACAAAGCTCGGGTCTTCGCCGGGCACAGGGCTGTTCTTGACCGCGGCGACCCAGAGCTGCTGGCGGTTTGCACCCACCGAGCCGACCCGGCTGTTGCCATAGTCACGCTCGGAGATGAAGCTGACCCAGAAATACCCACCGACGTTGAACGGGGAGAAGTTCGGGAAGAAGACGCGGGTGGTCGGGCTGGCCGTGGTGGCGCCCATTGCTTTGGCCATCTTCACAAGGCCGGTGCCGTCCGGCTTGATCATGAACAGCGAGCCGAGCCTTTGGTTGTCACTGCGCGAGTCGGGACCGTTCTGGAAGGCAATCCACTTGGAGTCTGGCGACCACGTCGGGTAGCTATCTTCCGTTGCTCCGGCGACTGTGTTGGCGGTGTGGATGCGGTTGACGGTGCCAACTGCATCGGTGCCGGTCACCGGGATGACCGACAAGTTCGACGCCGTCATCTGGGTTCCGTCATTGTTCGTCTCGCTGGCAAACGCAATTGTCTTGCCATCGGGAGACCACGCCGGATAGGTCGCAGCGGTCGGGAAGGCACCGCCCTTGAGGGGGACCGCCTGGCCGTTGGCCGAGTCAACGAAGTACATGCGGTTGATGCCGCCCTTGGGATCGCCGACCACCAGTCGCTTGGCATCGGGGCTAAAGGACGAGAAGTAGAACGTCTGGGTCAACGTCGATACCGGGTATACCGTCGGGGCCGGGTTGGCCTGAAGGTTCGCCGTCAGGTCGAACAGTGCGCCGTAGTTGATGCCGCCGCCGAGGCGACCCATCATGTAGCGACCATCGGGCGAGACGGCATGGCAGCCGACGCAGCGCTCGCCAGAGGAGGGCGACGCAGGGGGATTGGGCAGAAGGTCGGTGGCGGTGGCGGTGCCGTCCTGAATCTTGCGAATCTTGCCGACGTTGATGTCCCAGTAGTAGACGGTGCCGAGCAGCGAGCCGTTGGCAAAGTGCATCTTGACCGGGCTGCCGCTCCACACCTTGTTGGTCGCTTTTTCCCAGCGATCCACCGTGAGCACGGCATCGGCATCGAAGTTCGACTGCGCAATGGACGCCCACGACTTGGCATCGACCAGATAGTCGAAGTTGAATGCTGCGGTGTTGTAGCCCACGTATGCCGTGAAGGTGATGTTCGGCTTGGTGATGGTGACGCGGTAGATGTCACCCATCGTGCCGACCAGCGCCCACTGCACGTCTGCCGGATAGACGTTCTGCGGCATCATCACCCCGTCGAGCGGGTAGAGGATGGCGGGCGCCTTGGTGGGGTCCATGGTCGGCGCCTGCATAAAGTACGTCGGCGCGTTGGCGTCGGTGTTTGGGGTCGTGATGACCTTGTTCACGTTGACGGTGATCTGGACTGTGCTGGTCAGCGTGACGCCGTTGGTTACGTACGTTGCTGTGACGGTGACGGTTCCGCCCACAGTGCCGTTCGCAGTAAACACGCCAGAGGCATCGATGGTACCGATCGGGTTGACGGGGACCGACCAGTTGACGCCGATGAGCTGGCCACTCATCGTGCCGTCGTTCTTGGTTCCGGTTGCGGTGAACTGCTGGGTTGCGGGCTGGCCGTTGGCGGTCAAGGTGACCGGGCTCGGCGAGATGTTGATGGCGGTGTACTCAGGGCCAGGCTGGGGCATGCAGCCATTTGGATCGGTGCACGCCTGCATGCAGCCGTTCGGATCGGTGCAGTTGTCACCGCCGATGGTGGTGTTGTTGCAAGCAACCACGACGGCGGTGGTCAGAATTCCAAGTGTGCCAAGAAGCTTCCAGTTTCTCATCATGCCAAACTCCCTTTCGATTAACGAAGCGCAGGTCTAGGGCGAGGACTGGGCCATTTTACCGTCGGAATGGACTATCAGCAAACGATGTCCGCAAAGGGGGGTCCGCACGACGCAATCGTAGGCCCGCCTGCCGCGGCTCGTGCTGCGGCAGTGGGGGGCGTTACTTTGTGGGGAAGGAAAGAAGAGAGGCGGGGAGGGGACTACTGCGCGGTCGTGGCGGCGCCGTTTTCCGCAATGTGGAACTCGACACGGCGGTTCTTGGCGCGGCCTTCGACGGTGTTGTTGGTCGCAATCGGACGGTCTGGGCCGAAGCCCTCAGCCGACAGGCGAGCTTCCTCGATACCGTGCTGGATGAGCCAGTTGCGCACGCTGCGGGTCCGACGCTGCGACAGGTCGATGTTGTACAGCCGGTTGCCTTGGCTATCGGTGTGTCCCTCAATCCGCACCATGCGAATGCCCGGGGCGGCTTGCAGCGCGTGCGCCACAGCCTGAAGCACCGGGAAGCTCTGCGGCAGGATCACGTCCTTGTCCGTCGCGAAGAAGACGGGCTTGAGGATGACGATCTGACCGCCGCGAACCTCGAGCAGACCCGGACAACCGTTCTTCTTGGGTTCAGGATGCGGTGCGCCCGGCTTGTCGGGGCAGGCATCGAACTTGTCCGGAACGGTGTCTTTGTCGCGGTCAGGAAGCGGACATCCGAGTCGCTGTGGATCCGGGTAGTGACCCGCATGTTCCGTCGGGCAAAGATCGCGCGGATCTTGGATTCCATCCATGTCCGTGTCCGGGGCCGGGCAGCCGAGCCGCTGCGGATCCGGGAGCTCTCCCTTGTGGAGATCAGGACAAAGATCGTCGCGATCGAGGATGCCATCGCCATCGCGATCCTTCTCGGGCTCGACGAACGGGCAGCCAAGACGCTGCGGATCGGGCTTCGCACCCTTGTGAACATCTGGGCAAAGATCGACTGCATCGGGCACACCGTCTTTGTCGCGGTCTGGCGGTGGCGGGCAGCCATGGGTCGTCGGATCGCCGGTGCGGATGCCTTTGACATCCGGGCAGGCATCATCGGCATCCAGGATTCCATCGCCATCGCGGTCATGCTTGCGGTCGATCATCGGTGCATACGCAAGCCGGAACAGCGCGCGGAAGTCCGGCGTACCGGGCTGACGGACAAAGCCGGCACCAACGGCCAGGCCCGCTTGCAGCATGTGGGCGATGTTGTAGTGACCGGCGAGTAGCAGCTCGAGGCTGGTACCAAAGCGCGAGAACGAATCTGCACCCGCAGCCGCCGTTGCAAAGATGGCTTCGGGACCGACCGCAAAGCGCCGATCCTCGTCGTAGTACGCTGCCGCCAGGCCAATCTGAAGCTCCGAAGCGGCTCGACCGAGGCTCGATGCATAGCCGGATGGGGCGACCGTTACCGCTTCTGGCCGGATCAAGAAGCCAAGGGTGGTGGACCACAGCAGCTTCTTCCAGACGCCGCCGAGCATCAGCTTGGGCAGGACGCGCACGGTCTGGTCGCTGGAAGTCGGCGAGATGCTATCGGTCATCGCGCGGAGCGGAATCCACAGATCGGCCCCGAGGCTGATCGACAGCGCGTCTTGGTACGGCTGCCGGTAAAGGCGCACTTTGGCGCCAATCCGCGGATCACCGACCGATGCGCCGGTCGCAAACGCTGGGTCGCCACTGCTCGCGAGCACGATGGGCAGCGAGGCGGTGACCAGCACGCGATCCAGGAACGACCCGGCCAGGTCCACATGCGCGATGAAGTGGTGATTGATGAGCGACTGCGTCTGGCTAAAGACGCCGTTTTGATCCTGCGACCCGGTGACGAGCGGCTGGTGCGCATAGTTCAGCGTCACACCAGCAGCGAAGTAGCGCGTCGAGGAATACCACGGGTGGTCCACCGCAAACGACCACTCACCCGCTGCGGTTGGCTGATAGCGGTTTAGCTCAAAGCCCTGCTTGGGCTGCGCCAGCGATAGCGAAGGCGTAGCCGCGGTGAAGGCAAAAGCCAACAAACCGAGAGAAAGACGAGTAAGAGATTTCATGGCGAAGGCTCCTTACTGCTTCTCGCTGACACGGTTGTGCCGACGGCGAAGGATCAGCATTGCGCCGAGCATCGCCACAAAGAACGCGCCTGCACTGGCGGTGCCACGGCTTGTGCTGAGTGAGCAGCCAACGCCGCCACCAGCAATTCGGAGGTTGGCCCCGAACTCGCCCCAGAAGTTGTCGGCTGGATTCGGATCGAGTGCGCCCTCGGAGCCGACCTGCGCCGTAACCTCATTGTCAGGCCCGACCTGTGCTGGGTTGCGAACCACGATGTCCACCGCATGGCTCTGTTCACCCGCTGGCAGTCCCTGTGGGTGCGTGCAGTACACGGTACGGTCCTGCTGGGTGCAGGTCCAGCCCGGGCCGGGGGTCACAGACTCAATCACACCACCTGGCGGAACCTTAAAGGTGACGTGGATCGGGCCGGGATCGCCGGTGTTGCCGACGTTCTTCACATCCACCGAGTAGCCAACCGGATCGCCTGGGCGCGGGAAGGGCGGGTTCTTGGTCACGATCACGCGCAGGTCAGCCTGGGCGTTGGGCAGGTTCACCACCGTCGGGGCACCAGGCTGTTCGCCGTTGCCCGAGGGGAAGGTCGCCGGAGGCAGCGCAGGGTTGCCGCCGGTGTTCGCCGTGGTGGTGCTCTGGGTCGGAATCTTCATCAGCGACGTGTTTGGGTCCGTCTTCAGCTTGTACTGAACCACCACCGGTGCATCGGTCGGTGACAGACGGCCACCAGCGGTCCCGTTTGCGCCCTTGCCGATGCGAATCACCAGCACTTGCTTGCCGGTCATCGGATCAAGCACGACTTCGGCCTGATCATCACCGGGGTTGTCGGTCTTCTTGCCGTTTTGGTTGGCTTCTGGGCCGCTGACGAACACCACCGAGCCCGGTACGTAGGTCAGGCCATCGGGAATCGGGTGGCGGATGACGATGTCGGTGCCGTCATCATCGCCGACGTTCTTCGATGTCGAGGTAAACGTCACCGTGTCACCAGGACGGACCGCACTCGGGTCGGCAATCAGCGTCGTCTCAATCACCGGCTTGCGGCTGCGGATCGAGGTGAAGATGCCACCGATGAAGTAGACATCATCGACGGAGTTGGCTTGAATCGTTGCTTGGATGTCATTCACCTTTAGAAGAGACGAGACATCGATCTGGTCCAGGTCAAACCCAGACATGCTGGCCGGGGTGCCGGTGAGCTGCGGCAGGTCACCCGCCACGGACACGGGCATTCCCATCAGGCTGCGTGTGCCGTTGAAGATGTTGTCTGCCGGATTGAGCGCGTCCATGACCGGCTTGTTGTTAAAGAGGAAAGTGTCCTTCTTGTCGGTGTCACCTTCATAGGCAATCACGCCGAGCCTGCCCTGCGGGACGCCACCCTCCGGAACGCGGAAGCCAATGACGCCCAGGTTGACGCTGCGACCGATGTCGACACTGTCGAGTCCGTCGTAGATGGTGATGTTCCGCACCGGCTCTTTGTCGTTGCGGTACACGACCAGCATCGTCCAGGCATTGAACTGCACGTCTTCGTCACGATTGACGACGTTGCGGCGGACGACATTGCCGACCCGGTAGGCACCGGCTCCGTGGCGCTGGACGATCGGCGTCACGTCGTAACCAGCCTGGTAGACGTGGCCACCACCACCACCAACCGCGGTCACGACATCGTTTGCCGGGCTGGGCAGGAGCATCATCGAGAAGCCGCCTTGTCCGACTTTCTCAAAGCTGACGGCACTGTTGGCAAGCGCGACGTCTTCCCCCAGGTTGCCACCCCAGTACAGCCGCGCATACAGCACCTGCGATCCTGGCGGAAGCTGAAGCACCGCGGTGCTCCGCGCGTCGCCAATCATCGTTGCTGCATCGGCCTTGGCCGAGGTGTCGTCAGAGCGCCAGAGCACATCTGCCGAGCTGTCGTCGATCGTGATCGGATCGCCGCAATTTGTGACGGTACCCACGACTGGCTTGGGCGTCTGGAGCCCTTGGCTATCGACAGCTCGGCACTCATGGCCAAGCGTATTGCCGAGCTGGACAATGTCGCCCTTGACGTCGGTCTGGAATCGCAGCTTCGGGGCTGCGTCCGCCAGAGTTGGCGCAAACCCGATGGCCCAAAGCACAGATGCCAAAAGCACCGGCAATAGGCGTGGTGGGGTAGGTCGTACTCGCATCAGATGAACTCCTCCTTAAATAGGATCCGACCGAACATCTTACGCAAGTTGGCCTACAAGTGCCAAGCATTGATCACGGATCATCCAAACTGCGGGTAGGTAGGCGAAGCTACCGCGTGATACGCTAGGCAACATGGCGGAATCGCGGCAGTCGGGGGCGGGCGGTTTCGATGCGACGCTTGGTGATGTGGCGCAGCCGAAAGATCGGCCCGACGATCGTGCAAAGTCCGAAGCAACCGAGGCTGTCCCAGAAAAGCCTCTCGCACTGGCCGCGACGCTGGATGGCGATACCCCGCAAGCCGTGGCGATGGCGAACACGGTGTCTTCGGGGGAGCTAGACCGTTCGTTCAGAATCTCGCGCCCGATGGCTGTGTTTCCGGTGGAAAACTGGGATCGCTACGAGTTTGTTGGGCTGCTGGGCCGTGGCGGCATGGGGGCTGTCTACAAGGCGCGTGACAAGCGACTCGGTAGGATGGTGGCCCTCAAGTTCATCATTGTAAGCAACCCGCAGACGACAGCGCGCTTTCTTCAGGAGGCCCGGGCCCAGTCACGCATTGAGCATCCCAACGTCTGCAAAGTCTACGAGGTCGGTGAGGTCGAAGGACTTCCTTATATCGCCATGCAGCTTGTCTTGGGTGAGTCGCTCGATCGGATGAGTCGCTCGCTTGGCCAAACCGAAAAAGTACTCCTCATCCGAGACGTCGCCCGCGCCATCCACTGCGCCCACGAACTAGGCATCATCCATCGAGACATCAAGCCTTCTAACATTATGGTGGAGCGGGGGGCTTTGGGGGCATGGGTGCCGGTGGT